>JBBDQO010000079.1:7275-28994 GCA_040905925.1 Acidimicrobiia bacterium
CCCCCCCCCCCCCCCAGAACGGAGCCTGAAACGACTGCCTCAGGTCAGGACAACCGCCACTAACCAGATCCCGGCAATGATCAGGCCGGTCACGAGCTCGATACCCACCGAGGCGGCAACGGCTCCCAATGAGATTCGGGTGGCCGGCCACGCCTTGTCAGGGCCCACCCGAATCCGCTCCGCGACATAGATGGCGGCGATGAACCCGATTGGCCCCCCGATCACCGGGATTACGAAGAACCCGACCACGGCGGCTGCGACGGCGATGACCAGGGTGCGCATCGGCATCCCTGATTGCTTGAGACGCCGGCCCGGCACCAGGTACTTGAAGACCGTGCCTGCTGCGCCGAGTGCGAGGCAGAGAAGGGCCACTCCCCAGGCCAATGCGTCGCCATCTACGGCCGCCCAGATCAGGATCGCACCAACCTCGAGCGCCAGACCGGGGAGCAGGGGCAACACCACTCCGAACAGACCGGCCAGGATCGCCAACGCGACTAGAAGCTCACCTATGGGGCTCACGTCCGGATCGTAAGGATCAGTCCCCTGTTGGAGCTCAGCCCAGACTCGATGCCAGCTGGTTGACCTGGTCGGAGGCCCCGGACAGCACGGGCTCTCCGTGTCCGAACAAGGCAACCTCGTAGCTGAACCCCGCTAGCTTGGCCACCGACTCGTTGCCGACCGTCATGTCCTCGGAGAACCCCGGGTCGGGCCCGGCCACCCCTCCTTCCACCCCGTTTAGGGCGTCACCGGCCACCAGGATTCCCGCCACGGTGTCAAGCACGGAAATGTGTCCCGCGGTGTGCCCCGGAGTCTCGATGATCTCGAGACCAAAGATCCGCTCACCATCACCGACCGCCGTTGGGGTAGCGACCGCCTCCATGGCGGGTATGTCTTCTGCCCCCGCATAGAGCTGAGCGGACGGCGCAAGAGCGACTACCGCACCCAGGCTCCCTTGGTGGTCGGGGTGTTTGTGGGTGACGATCACATGACCTACCGCGTCCCATCCGAGCCCGATTGCCCCGAGAGCGGTCTCGATGGCCCCTTCGCTGCCTGAGACCCCGGTGTCGACCAGCGCAGCTTCACCCCCTCGGTAGAGGATGTAGGCGGAGACGAAAGAGAGATCGACCCTCTCGAAGGAGGAACCGACAAGGGCGGTGGTCGTTGTCTCCGCTGGCGTCGTCGAGGTCGTGAGCTGGGTCGAGGAGCCGTCGGCCGGGTTGGTGCTGTCCGCAGGGAGGGTGGTCGCCTCGTTGGAGCAGGCCGCGGCCCCGAAGACGACGATCGCCAGACCCGCCTTTCCCATCTCGGTTATCGCCATCCGACGGTTCAACTGTGGGTGAGCGGTCATCTCCTCGCCTCCCCCGTAATTGGGTTGTACAGGTCCGCATGTGACCCCTCTGCCTCCCAATTACGGAACTTGATAGGTGGGACCGCGCCCAACATACCGCCAACCCCGGGGTGTAACTTCAAAATCATGGACACCAAGATCACCCTGCCGGAGTCAGAGCTGCCAACCCACTGGTACAACATCGTCCCCGATCTGCCGGTGCCGCCCCCGCCTGTCCTTCATCCCGGAACCCACGAGCCGGTGGGACCCGACGACCTGGCCCCACTTTTCCCGATGGACCTGATACTCCAAGAGGTCAGTCAGGATCGTTTCATCGAGATCCCCGAGGGAGTCCGCGAGGTGTACCGGATGTGGCGTCCCACCCCGCTCTATCGCGCCAAGAACCTGGAGAAGATGATCGGCGGCCCGGCCCGGATCTACTACAAGTACGAGGGGGTCAGCCCTCCCGGATCGCACAAGCCCAACACCGCGGTAGCCCAGGCCTATTACAACGCCAAAGCCGGCGTCAAGAAGCTGTCGACCGAGACGGGAGCCGGCCAATGGGGCTCGGCACTCTCTTTCGCTTGTGCCCTGTTCGGCCTCGAGTTGGAGGTCTACATGGTCCGGGCCTCCTACGATCAGAAGCCCTATCGCCGGGCGATGATCGAAGCCTGGGGGGCAAGTGTCTACCCGTCACCGTCGGATCGCACGGGTGCCGGGCGTTCGATCCTGGAGACGGATCCCGACTCGACCGGAAGTCTCGGGATCGCCATCTCCGAGGCGGTGGAGGTGGCTGCCACCAACGACGACACGAAGTACTGCCTGGGGTCCGTCCTCAACCACGTCCTGATGCATCAGACCGTCATTGGGGAGGAGGCCTTGAAGCAGATGGCGTTGGTCGACGAGACTCCTGACGTCATCATCGGTTGCGCCGGTGGCGGCTCCAACTTCTCCGGGCTGACCTTCCCGTTCATCCGCGAGAAGCTGGCCGGGAAGACCAACCCGACCGTGATCGCCGTCGAGCCTGCCGCCGCCCCGTCTTTGACCAGGGGGAGCTACCAGTTCGACTACGGGGACGCGGTGGGGATGGCACCCATCGTCAAGATGCACACCCTTGGCCACGATTTCGTGCCCGACCCGATCCACGCTGGTGGGCTTCGCTACCACGGGATGGCACCGCTGGTTTCGCTGCTCCACGACGAAGGGGTCATCGAAGCCGAGTCGAAGCACCAGGGCGAGACCTTCACGGCGGCGATCAAGTTCGCCCGAACCGAAGGCATCATTCCCGCACCTGAGGCGAGTCACGCGATCGCGGCGGCGATCGCTCAGGCCGAGCAAGCCAAGGAGGCCGGTGAGGAGAAGGTGATCCTGTTCAACCTCTCTGGGCACGGCCACTTCGATATGGCCGCCTACCAGGCGCATTTCGAGGGCTCGCTCGAGGATTACGAATATCCCGCGGAGCGGATTGCCGCCGCCATGGCCAAGGTGCCGGTGATTGCCGGTTAGCCCTCTTCGTAATTGGGTTGGTGAGGGGTGTATATGACCCCTGTGTGTCTCAATTAGAGATGGGTGGACTGCGCCTCAGGGCGAGCCGAGGACCGGGCAACCCTCCTTACCGGGCAGGAGCTGGCGGACCACGAGGGTATAGGGGCCGGCGTCTCCGGCGGGCGCCGTCCATTGGGTGGCCTGGGTTGCTTCGGTGAACAGATCGAGGGTGTCACCGGGGTAGACGTTGCATTTCCAGTCGATCCCGCTGAACCCGCTCCAATCCTGGGGGTCATCGGGGAGCGGCCAGGGTCGGATGTCCTCAAAGCCAGGTTCTGGCTCCGCCATGCTGACCCCGGCGAACACGATGATCTGGTCCGCCACGTAGGTCTCGGCTTGGCCTGAGGAGACCTCCAACATCAACGTGTCGAGCTCGAGCGCGAGCTGGGCCACTTCGCTGCCCGAGTCGGACGCGACCCCGAGGGCATAAATCGAGTACTTGTGCTGCCCCTCCCCGTCCCAGTACGTGATGACGTATGTGGGGGCATCGGCGATGAAGTTGGCCTGGGAATCGTCCCTCTCATCGACCATATCCGGAAGCCCCATCTCGTTGATCAGGGCCAGCACCCGATCCACATCGGCGTCACTGAGCTGAACCTGCTGGTAGGGCACGACCAATGGCCCGGGGTATTGCATGGTGGTGACGCCTTGGAAGATGAGCCGGCCGTCATTGAGGAGTTGATAGGACGGTCCCATGCCGAGACTGGTCTCCACGGCGACGAAGCCACCCTCGTAGTGGATTCGGAGAAGAGGGGAGTCGGGTTCGTCCGGTGGTCCGAGGGCATCCCCTCCGGTCCCGCATGCGGCAAGGGTCAGCGTGGCTGCAGCCAGCAGTCCAATGGTCTTCCGTCCCATGGCGTTTAGATGTCGTCGATCCGCTCCGCGGTTCCCGGTAGACGGCCGTTCCGAACGCTTCAGAGGGGCCGGCTCTCCCAACTGGTCAGACCCTCATCCACCAGGTCGAGGGCCCAATCCACCTCTTCCTGGGTGGCCACCAGGGGCGGGACGAATCGAATGACATTCCCGTCCGGACCGCATTTGATGATGATCAGCTCCCGGTCGTAGGCGTGTTTCTCGACGTGCAGGAAGGCGGCCTTGTCCGGGGTCCGGCTCTCCCGATCGGTCACCATCTCGACACCGACCATCAGACCCAGCCCTCGCACGTCACCAATGGTGGGGTGGGTCTCGGCCATCTCGTGGAAACGCTCGAAGATCTGCTTGGACAGTTCCCTGGCGTGGGGCAGGAGCCCCTCCATGGTGTCCATGACCGCTACGGCGGCGGCCGTCGACACCGGGTTTCCCCCGAAGGTGGTGCCGTGGGCGCCGACCGGCCAATTGTCCATTACCTCGCGCGACGAGCCGTAGGCGGATAGAGGAAGCCCGTTGGCAATCCCCTTGCCCATCGCCATGACGTCCGGCTTGGCGTCGAAGTGGTCG
Organism: Acidimicrobiia bacterium; assembly: GCA_040905925.1. Lineage (GTDB taxonomy): Bacteria > Actinomycetota > Acidimicrobiia > Spongiisociales > ZC4RG35 > JALYNX01. Next base: position 11,585 of record JBBDQO010000079.1, read on the forward strand.
GCGGCGAACCACTCCGCAGTCCGTCCGAACCCGGTCTGCACCTCGTCGTAGACGAGCATGATCCCGTTCTCGTCGGCCAGCTCTCGAAGGGCGTCCAGAAAAGCGGGCGGGGCCGGGTAGTAGCCGCCTTCACCTTGCACCGGTTCCACCAGGAAGCAGGCGATGTTCTTCGGTGTGACGACGTGTTTGAACATCAACCTCAACTCGGTGAGGGAGTGGTCCACAGCCGCCTCTTCGGTCATTCCCCACCGGTAGGGATGGGGGAAGGGTGCCACGAAGACCGAACCCAGGAGCGGGTGATATCCGTCGCGATACCTGGCGTTCGAGGTCGTGTAGCTGATCGCGCCCATGGTGCGACCGTGAAACCCCCCGCGAAACGTGACCACGCCCTGCCGCCCGGTCGAGTGCTTGGCCAACTTCACCGCTGCCTCGACTGCTTCTGCTCCAGAGTTGGCGAAGGCGAACTTCTGGATGCCCGATGGGGTGATGTCCCGCAGTCTCTCAGCAGCCTCGACCACCGCGTCGAAACGCACGATGCAACCGGAGTGCATCATGCTGTCGATCTGCTTGTGGGCGGCGGCGACGACGGCGGGGTGGTTGTGACCGAGGTTGACCACTGCGGTGCCACAAGAGAAGTCGGCCCAGCGATTGCCTTCGATGTCGGTCACCCACAGCCCTTCGGCCTTGACCGCATGGATCTCGGTGTCGAAGGCGATCACTGATGCGATCACGTCCTTGTGGCGGGCGACTAGGTCGGTCATGGGTCGCGATGCTACCCAAGCGACCTGTTACCCGGAACCGGGGCGAAGGACCTACTGGCTTTCGGAGCACCCTTCCGGCCAACGAAGATGCTGGTCAGCGGCGATCCCGGGTAGCTCGTTGACGATGCCGTCAGGGAGCGTGATCGTGATGTCCACGACTGTGTCCCCTCCGAGCCCGAGGTGGGCGACTGGCAGACGGCTCGAGGAGTAGCCACCGCCGACACTGATCTCCTGTCGCCCGATGACTGTCCCGTTCAGGGAGCTGACAGTGACCAGAGTCCCCACGCCGCGCCCCGGGACGCCCATCGAGACCTCGACCCAATGACCGCTCTCGCCTGCGTTGCGGAACATCATCGAAGGCAGGGAGGGCTCCCATTCGACAGCGAAAGCATCCAGCCTCCCGTCATGGTCGACGTCGACGACGGGGGCGCCTATCCAGTACTGGTCGGACCCGAGACCATCGGAGATATCGAACGCGAGGTCTGACCCGCCGAGATTCCGGTAGACAGCCAGGGTGGTCCCGTCATCGGACGAGGCGGAGGTCAGGATGTCCGGCCACGAGTCGTTGTCGATGTCCGCCACCTGGACATGGGGGGCGAGTGTCGGGAGAGGAGTCAGTCCGGCCGACTGGGTCACGTCCTCGAAACCGGGATCGTCGCCTCCATCGTTGAGGAACACCCGGACCGGGACCTCGGAGTCGAACTCGACCGCTGCCCGATAGTGCTGGCCGACCACGATGTCGGTGAAGCCGTCTCGGTTGAGATCCCCCAATGCCACCCCGGCCGCGTCGTCCTCATCGCCAATGGGGATTGCGGCGTAGTCATCGGGTGTCACCTCCAGGAAGCCAAGCCCGCCCTGGTTGACGAAGACCGCCGTTGAGATCGCAAGATCCGGTGACCCGTCACCGTTCAGGTCCCCTGCCGCCGCGCTGAGGGCGAAGATGCCCTCCAGCCCCGAACCATCGGTCGCATCGGCGAACTGCAGGGATCCCTCGTTGTGGAGGAGAAGGCCGCCCGTCTCCCCGGAGTTGTCCTCAGAGACATAGATGTCGAGCAGGCCGTCGCCGTCGTAGTCGGCCACGGCGGGGGTGCGGCCTCGGAAGCCAGGCGGGAGGATCTCGCTGTGGGGTTCCAGGTGACCGTTGTCGTTCTCGTAGAGGCGACTCGGGGTCTCCGAGTCGGCGGACCGGCCGGCATGACGAATGACGAGGAGGTCGTCGTCTCCGTCATTGTCGAGGTCGGCGAAGACCGCTCCCGACGTTCGGCCCAACTCGGTGCTCCACCCCGTCTCGGGCTCGAGTTCCGGCTGGCTCACCAGCAGCTGATCGGGGGAAGGACCGTCGGCACCCCTCACCTGGTAGGCCTCGGGCTCGCGGTCGGCGAAGGTCCCGACCATCAGGTCGGCGTATCCGTCGTCGTTGATGTCCCCGAATGCAGCCGAATGCCCGTACATGCCCACCAGCGGCTCGACGAGACCCATCTCCTCCGTGGCATCCTCGAACACGATCTCACCCGGTGTTCCCGAGGTCGGAGCCGTCCAACAGGCCAGTTCTCCGCCAGGTGCGGTCACACCGGTGGAGGCGGCAGGGGTCGAGCGGACGGTGGAACCGGTCCCGGGTTCGTCGGTCGTGGTGGCCCCCGAGTTGCTACAGGCGGCGAGGAGGCATGCGCCAATGACAGGCGCCAACAGGCGGTTCATACGCCTTCGATGACCACCAGCACCACGGTGCCGAACCCCGAGTCGTCGTCCAGCGGGGAGGCATTGACGCCGAGGATCAGTTTTCCGTCGTCGTAGACGATCGAGTAGGTGCCTCCCGGCAGCAGACCTAATTCCTCCCCGAACGGATCCAGGAGCGAGGTCACGTCGGTTGTCTCCCCGGTCGAAGTGTCCATGGAGCGCACCACTGCTCCAATCTCCCAGGCGCCACCGTGCGCCTCGGGCATCCAGAAGATCCGCGACCCGTCGGGTGTTATCGCGATCGAGGTCGTGCTTCCCCCCGGATCTCCAAGCTCGCGCAGCTCGCCCTGGGGCGAGATGGCGAAGAGCCCGGGCTCGTCATCGGCGGCTCCATACACGGTCCCGTCGGGGGCGGGTCGAGTGACTGATCGCAACCACCAGCCAGGGAGGGTCACATCGAGGTCTTCGAAATCGCCGGACACAGGATCGAGCGCCGCCAAGGCTTCGTCTTCGATGGAGTAGAAGACATGTCCACTGACAGGGTGGATCCCAAGAGCCCGAAAGCCGTATTGGCGCGGATCGTCGACTTGAGCGACGACTTCCATGGTTGCGGTGTCGTACACGGTCAGCAACCCGGTGTCGGACTCGGCATCGACCGCGGAGGCCACCAGAGTGTGGCCGTCGAGGGTCATCGTCATGGTGGGCATGCCCCTCTCCCCGGATACAGGCCCTCGGTCGCTGATGTTCTGGGTGCCGGGCTCGATCTCGAGCAGCCGATCGCCCTCATACCCGTTCTCATAGGTCAGATCGTCCCTGGTGCCCCAATAGGTGGCGGCCCAGATCGACCCGCAACCATCCATCATCATCTGGGCGTGGACTTTCCCGTAGCCGAACGCCCCCTGCTCGTGGGGCACCATCGAGAGGACGTCGCCGAAACGGGTCAGGGCTCGCTGGTCCGAGTTGTAGACGAAGAAGTAGGAGTTGGCGTCGACGCCGAGATGATCACCAACGGCGGACAGATGCCGTCCATCGCCGAGGGCGATCCCCTGTCCCCATTGTGTCCAGAGCCCTTCGGTGGGCCCGGGGAGCGGGTACTCGGCGGCGTAGACCTCGACACCGTCCTCGGCTGAGATCTGCTCGAGGCCAATCGTGGCGTCATCCCGCCAGGCGACACCGTCGGTCGCCGGCTCACAGTCAGCGGAGACCGTGACTTCAGGCTGGCCCCCCACGGTTGTGGTGACCGTGGCCCCGGCGGCGCCGGGTGCCGTCGTCTCGGTCGGCGCGCTGTCAGCGTTGGCGCACGCTATCAATACGGCCATCGAGACCAAGATCATCGTTGGGAAAACCCGACCGCTGCGCGCCATCGCCACCCTTCTCCGCGGTCGAAGTCTACTGACAGTGAAGAGGGAGCGATCAGGCCGCCGCGAGGTGTCATGCTTCGGTCGGTGGATGCGATAGGTTCGGATGGTGCCTTCCTTTCGCAGCCGGCGTGTGGTCCTGCCGGACGGCGTGCGCGCGGCGACGGTTCGTCATGAGGGTGGCCTGGTAGTCCATGTCGGGGAGGGGACAGCCGACGAGGACTTTGGGGATCTGGTGGTCATGCCGGGTCTCGTCGATTCCCATGTTCATGTGAACGAGCCGGGTCGGGCCGGCTGGGAGGGATTTCGATCGGCGACGAGGGCGGCCGCGGCTGGAGGCACCACCACGATCGTGGACATGCCTCTCAATTCGATTCCACCGACGGTGGACCCCGAGGCCCTGGCCGCCAAACGAGCTGCTGCAAAAGGGGCGATCGCGGTGGATGTGGCCTTCTGGGGAGGTTTGGTTCCGGGATCGGAGTCCTGGGTGGAGGGCCTGGTCGCGGCCGGGGTATGCGGTTTCAAGTCGTTTCTGGTCGACTCCGGGGTGCCGGAGTTCCCACCGATGAGTGTCGAGGGTCTGGCGAAGGCACTTCCGGAACTGGCCCGTCTCGGAGTCCCACTGTTGCTGCATGCCGAGGACCCGTCGCGTCTCCATCCGATGATCGGCGATCCCCGAAGCTACGGGGCCTACCTGGAGTCACGTCCTCCGGAATGTGAGGCGGAGGCCGTCGGCGAGGCGGTGACGCTCGCCGCGAGCAGCGGAGGGCATATTCATGTTCTCCATGTTTCGTCGGGTGATGCATCCGACGTGCTGCGCGGGGCGGGGCCGGGAGTCAGCGCCGAGACCTGTCCCCACTATCTCACGTTCACTTCCGAGCAGATCGGGGTAGGTGCCACGGAGTTCAAATGTGCGCCACCGATCAGGGCCGAAGTGCATCGTGAGGCTCTCTGGGAGGCGCTGGGCGATGGCACGCTGGCGATGATCGTTTCCGACCACTCCCCGTCGCCACCAGAGCTCAAAGCGGTCGAAAGCGGGGACTTCGGCGCGGCATGGGGTGGCATCAGCTCGCTGCAGATCCGGCTCGGGGCAACCTGGTCGGAGGCCGTCCGGAGAGGTTTCGGGCTCGATCGGCTCACCGAATGGCTCTCCACCGCCCCGGCCCGGCTTGCCGGTCTCGATCGAAAGGGGTCGATCGGGAAGGGGATGGACGCAGACTTCGTGGTGTGGGACCCCGACGGTGTCACCGAGGTGGTGGGCACCGGGCTCGAGCACCGGCACCCCATGACCCCGTACGAGGGCATGAGGCTTCGGGGGAAGGTGGAGAAGGTGACGCTGGGCGGGCAGACTCTGTACACCCCTGAGGCAGGAGTTCTCGGGCTGGGAGGCAGGATGTTGGAGCGCACATGGTCGACCTGATCTCGAGCGCGGTCGGGGGACGGATCGTCGAGTTCAACGACGAGTTCTTTGCACCGGCGTCGAACCTGATCTCTCCCGGCGACCCGGTCTCGAACTCGGAGTACACCGATCGCGGGAAGTGGATGGATGGCTGGGAGACCCGGAGGAGACGGGACCCCGGTCACGACTGGTGTGTCATCGCCCTCGGGGTGCCGGGGCGAATCGAGCATGTCACTGTGGACACCTCGTTCTTCACCGGTAACTACGCCGAGTCTTTCTCCCTCGAGGCGTGTGGGGAGGACGAGGACGAGCGCCTCGCCGACGCCGAATGGAAGGAGGTCCTTCCTCGAACCCCGCTCTCGGGCGACTCCCGAGCATCGTTCCTGGTCGACAACCCGCATCGTTTCGCATACGTAAGGCTCAACAACTTCCCCGACGGCGGGGTGGCCCGGCTTCGGGTCGAGGGAACTCCGATCCCGTCCCGGTCTCAGGTATGCCCGGGTGAGGATCCGGTTGACCTGCTTTCGATGCTGGTCGGCGGGGAGGCAGTGAACGCCTCCGATGTCCACTATTCGCCTCCCTCGAACCTGCTTCGGCCCACCGAGCCGGCGGGGATGTGGGACGGCTGGGAGACGAAGCGAAGAAGGGGGCCTGGCAACGACTGGGTCGAGTTGCGGCTGGGGATGCCGGGGAAGATCGACACCGTCGTCATCGACAGCCGCCACTTCAAGGGCAATGCCCCAGGATGGGTCTCCATCCTCGTCTCCGAAGACGGAGTGGGGTGGGAGGCGGTTCTGGACAGGGTTGCGGTCGCTCCCCACGACGTGGCCAGCCTCGACCTGCCGGTCCCAACCCATGCCGGCTATCTGCGGGTGGACATCCATCCCGACGGAGGGCTGGCCAGGGTCAAGGCGCTGGGTCGTCCGGATCGGGAGGTCTTGGTCGAGAAGCGGATGGCCTATCTGAACTCACTGACGGAGTCCGCGGCCAGACGGTTCTTCCGTACCGCGTGTGCCTCGGGATCTTGGGTCGAGTCGATGCTTGCCCAGCGCCCGTTTGCCGGCCCTGAGGACATCCACACCGGCGCCGAAACCGCATTCGATCTCCTTGAGGAGGCCGACTGGATGGAGGCCTTCTCCGGGCACCCCCGAATCGGGGAACCAGGGGACGGGGCGGCCAATCGGGAGCAGGCCGGGGTGCAGGAGGCGGCGGCGAAGACCCTGGCCGCGATCACCGAGGTCAACCGCCAGTACGAGGAGCGGTTCGGGTTCACCTATATCGTCTACGCCTCAGGGAAGACCGCGGAGGAGATGCTGGCCATCGCAAAGTCTCGGCTCGGAAGCGCCAGGGAGCACGAGATCGAGGTCGCCTCCCGCGAGCAGAGATCGATCACGACCACCAGACTTCGGAGAATGCTCTGCGAAGGAGACCAACTGTGACATCCGTCAGCACCCATGTCCTCGACACTGCTACCGGCGAACCCGCCGGAGGGATCATTGTGACCCTGGAGCGGTCGGTCGACGGCGGATGGCAGCACCTGTCTGAGGGTGTCACCGATGTCAACGGTCGGATCATGATGTTGGCCGGGGCCGTCTTCACCGGGGTGTATCGGCTGGTGTTCGCCACCGGGGACGCGGGTAGTGTCTTCTACCCCCAGGTCCACATCGTGGTCTCATTGGACGAAGAGCAGGATCACTACCACATTCCCCTCCTTCTCAGCCCCTACGGGTACACCACCTATCGGGGTCGCTAGCAGTGCCCCAGCTAGGCGATAACCGGTGGGGCAAATCCGAGATCCGCGTCTCGAAGATCCATCGCGGTGAGACTCACGACGAATTCTCCGATGTCACGGTGCAGGTCCTGCTCCAGGGCGATGTCGATGCCGCCCATCTCTCAGGCGACAACCAAGGGGTCCTCCCCACCGACACCATGAAGAACACGGTCTACGCCCTGGCACAAGACCATCTGGGCCGGGATCTAGAGGGTTTTGCCACACACCTCTGCGTGTGGTTCCTCGGTCGTCCCGGAGTCGGTGCGGCCACCGTGAACGTGGCCGAGAGACTTTGGCAGAGAGTCTCCGACACCGGATTTCTGGGAGGGGGCTCGGAGCGCAGGACTGCGAAAGTGGTGGTCGGGACCGGGGAGACCGGGACCTGGGCCGGTGTCGAAGGTCTGGTCGTCCTGAAAACCAGGGGATCAGCCTTCGTCGGGTTTCCCCGGGACCAGTTCACCGTGCTCCCCGAAGCGGCCGACCGCCTGCTGGCAACTTCTCTCACCGCTAACTGGCGTTATGACCCGGTTCCCATGGACACGACATCTGCTTGGGAGACCGCTCGGCAAACGCTGGTGGAGAGATTCTTCGCAGACTGGTCGGCATCGGTGCAGCACCAGGGATGGCTGATGGCCGAGGCAGTGCTGGCGGCGGTGCCCGAGATGGCGGAGATCACGCTTCACTTGCCGAATCAGCATCATCTTGCCTTCGATCTCACCCGATTCGGGATGACCGACGAGGGTGCGGTCTTCCAGCCGGTTTCGGAGCCCTACGGTGACATTGGCCTCACCGTCGTGCGGTAGGTGTCGATGGACCTCGCTGTGAATCTGCCACTGATCCTCCTCTTGTTGGGTCTGTTCGGGTTCTCGGTGTTCATCTCCGCGGTGGAAACGGCGTTTCTTCGGATACCGGCAGTCCGGGTCCACGCCCTGGCCGAGGAAGGCAGTCGATCCGCCAAGAAACTGGCTCAACTCACCGAGAAACTGCCCGAGGTGCTGAACGCCATCCTGTTGGCTGCCCTTCTGGCCCAGATCGGGGCGGCCACCGTCGCCGGGATCCTCGCCGCCCAATTCTGGGATGCCTTCGGGGTCACCATCGCCTCGGCGGTGCTCACCTTCCTCCTCTACATCTACGCCGAAGCCATCCCCAAGACGTTTGCGGTTCGTCATCCCGACCGGGTGGCCCTCACCCTGGCCTACCCATTGGCAGCGGTGGTGACCGTATTGCGCCCCTTGGTGAAAGTCCTGGTTTGGATTGCCGACCTCCAGATGCCGGGCAAGGGCGTGGTCACCTCGCCCACCATCACTGAGGGCGAACTGAGGATGCTCGCCTCGAGGGCGGCCACCGAGGGGGAGATCACATCCGACGACCTGGAGTTGATCGAAAGGGCGTTTCGGATCGGTGATCGTCAGGTAGATGACATCATGGTCCCGAGACCCGACATCGTGGCGGTCGACGGAGACTCGTCGGTTGCCTTTGCCCTCCAGGCCTCCCTTGCCGGCGGCCACCGCCGGGTGCCGATATTCGAGGGGAGCATCGACAACATCACCGGTGTCGTGAAACTGCACACCCTGATCCAGGTTCCCGAGGACCGCCGGGACGACCTGCCGGTTTCACGATTGAGCGAGGGCGTGCTGGTCGTTCCCGAGTCGAAGCGGGTACTCGGCCTGCTCACCGAGATGCAGGAAGCCGGCACCCATCTCGCGGTCGTGGTCGACGAGTACGGGAGCACCGCGGGCCTGGTCACCATCGAGGACATCGCAGAGGAGGTCTTGGGCTCGATCAGCGAAGGCCCTGACGACTCCGACGTGGTGCACGTCGCCGAAGACGAATGGCTGATCGATGCTTCCTTGCCCGTGGAGGACCTTTCGGAGATCCTCGACGTGGACCTCGACGACACCGATTGGAACACCGCGGCTGGGCTGGTGCTGAGCCTGCTGGGTCGACTACCCAAGGTGGGGGATGAGGTGACTTACGGCCATCACGTGCTCCGGGTGGTGAGTATCCGTGGGCGACGGATCACCCGGATCCAGGTGCGTCGCCTCCGCAACAAGTGACCTTCAGCTTCGGCCTTCCAGGATCCTCAGGAACGACCTGGTCCTCAGCTCTTCCACGGTCAGACCCGATCTGGCGATCGCCTCATCTTCGGTGACCGCGCCACAGTTGATGGCCCGCAGGAAGAAATTCAGAAGCCCCTGCCCGGTGGCGGCGTCGTCGAACACCTCGCCCACCAGCGTCGCCTTCGCCGCCGACTCGACAAAGTTGGAGAGCCGCTCACCGGCCTGGTCGAGGCCTTCGAGGAAGAACGAATAGACCGCCGCATAGCGGGTCGGGAGTTGGGCCGGGTGGAGGTCCCACCCCTGGTAGTAGGCATGGGTCAGCGAATGGCGGATGTGGTCGTAGTGGAGCCTCATCGCCTCGTGGACGCTTCGCTCGTTCTCGCGCTTCTCGATGTCGGTCAGGGCATCGTCGCGATGGATCGGCACCGGCATCATGTTGGTTGCACCGTCCGAGAGCCATACCCCGGACCCGGCCAGGCTCACCTGGAGCACATGACGGGCGAAGTCACAAGCCGGGTGGGTCATCGTCTGATAGGCGGCGGTGATGCTCATAGCGGCGGTGTAGTCGTAGGTTCCGAAATGCGCTCCTCTGACGCGGCCCCTGCCGGCCTCGACCAGCTTGCGGACACCGCTGGTCCCGTCGCGGTCGATCACCGTCTGCGGTGTCTCCACCATCAACTCGATCGGGATCTGGGTAAGCCCGAGCTCCCGCTCCAATTCGTCCAGGGCCTCAGCCAGGACCGTCACCTGCTCGGTGTGCTGGATCTTGGGCAGCGTGACCACGAAGCCTTCAGGCAGCCCGCCCGAGTTTTCGGCCAACGTGGTCACAAAGACGTCGAGGGTGCGGAGCGCCCGTTTTTGGAGATCACCAGACAGAGACTTGACCCGGATCCCGATGAAAGGGGACAGCGAGCCGTTTGCCAATCCAGCTGCCACCTCCTGCGCGGAAGAACGAGCATGATCGTCCTCTTCGTCATCGGGGCGGTGGCCGTAGCCGTCCTCGAAGTCGAGTCTGAAGTCCTCAACCGGCTCGGTGGCGAGCTTCTCCCGGACCTGGTTGTGGACCTTCTCGCCCAACCCGGGGTCGACACCCAGGATCTCGACCAGATGGTCCGCATCGGGCAACCAACGGTTCAGCGCGGTCTGTGCCAGCTCACCGAGGCGTCCCACGGTGGTCGAAGCGAAAAGGTGGGCTCCTCCATAGACAGTGGAGACAGGTTGACGATCCGGGCGCTCCCCGGGGAACTCGGTGTTCACCTCGGTGGTCACCCGGCTGAGACGGGCGCCCCAGCTCGCCAGGGAGTCTTCGTGCAGTGTCATGGTGGGGGCGACTCTATGGCCGCCGGTAGCGTGGTGAGGATGGGAACATTGCTGGTTCGCCACGCTCGCGTCCTGGTCACCATGGACGGAGCGGAGATCGAAGACGGCGCCATCTTCGCCCGCGACGGTTGGATCGAGGCGGTCGGCACCACCGCGGATCTGCCGGCCGGCGCAGACGAGACCGTGGACCTCTCCGGCCACATCGTCCTCCCCGGTCTGGTCAACACCCACCACCACCTCTATCAGAGCTTGACTCGGGTGGTGCCGGGAGCCCAGGACGCCGGCCTCTTCCAGTGGCTGCGCGCCCTCTATCCGATTTGGGCCCGGATGACTCCGGACCATGTTCGTGTCGCCACCACGATCGGGTTAGCCGAGTTGGCGCTGAGCGGGTGCACCACCGCTTTCGACCATCAATACCTATGGCCCAACGGGTCAAGGGTCGACGATCAGATCGAAGGTGCTGAGCCGGTCGGGCTCCGTTTCCACGTCTCCCGGGGGTCGATGAGTCTCGGAGAGTCGGAAGGCGGTCTGCCCCCGGACTCGATCGTCGAGGAGCCGGACTCCATTCTTGAGGATTGCCAGAGAGTCGTCGGGTCCTATCACCAGCCCCAGCGAGGCGCCACGACTCGCGTCGTCCTCGCTCCCTGCTCGCCTTTCTCAGTCACCACAGACCTGATGCGAGAAACGGCCGACCTAGCGCGTGATCTGGACGTCACCATGCACACCCATCTCGCCGAAACGGTCGATGAAGAGGAGTTCTGCGTCACCCGCTTTGCCCGACGCCCCGTTGAGCACATGGAGGACTTGGGATGGTCCGGTCCCGACGTTTGGTATGCCCACGCGGTCCATGTCGCCCCTGACGAAATCACCCGCATGGGCAGAGCTGGCACCGGGGTCGCCCATTGCCCGACATCGAACATGAGGCTGGCATCGGGGTTGGCACCGGTCGCCGGATACCTCGAGGCCGGAGTGCGGGTCGGCCTGGGTGTCGACGGCTCGGCCTCCAACGACTCGTCGAACATGTTGGCCGAGGTGCGTCAGACGTTGCTGTTGAATCGGCTCGCTGTCGCCCCGGGTGTCGGCGAAGGGCCTCAAATGACAGCACGGGACGCGCTGATGGTGGCGACGGTGGGTGGCGCCGCGGTGCTGGGAAGGGACGACATCGGGCGCTTGGCGCCGGGGATGGCGGCCGATTTCATCGCCATCGACTTCGAAAGGCTGCACTTCGCCGGGGCGATCCACGATCCGGTCGCCGCGCTGGTCCTGTGCTCCCCGGTCGGCGTCGACCATTCCTGGGTCGGAGGGCGGCGCGTCGTCGAGGACAGACAACTGGCCAGGGTCGACATCGAGGCCCTGGTCGTGGAGCACAACCAGCTTGCCCGGGCATTGCTCGGGTAGTTTCTGGTGGTGGAGGTTCAGCACCCGACGTCGGTCGACCAGGCGGTGGCCGCGTTGGCGGAAGGCGGCTTGGCCCTGGCGGGGGGGACCGATCTCATGGTCGAGGTCAACTTCGGGCAGGCCCGCCCCGAAAACGTGGTAGCCCTGCGCCGGATCGGCGAGCTGGCCGACTGGGGGCCGAACCGGATCGGGGCCGGTGTCACCTGGAGTCGTCTCGAGCGAGAAGCACCGACAGCCCTGGCCCAGGCCGCGAGAACCGTGGGCTCTCCCCAGATCAGGAATGCCGGGACGCTTGGTGGCAATGTGGGCACCGCCAGCCCGGCCGGGGACGGCCTTCCGTTTCTCGCCGCGGTCGACGCCTCAATAGAGCTTGCGTCATCGGGCGGCGTCAGAACGGTTCCATGGCACGAGTTCTTCGTCGGAGTGAAGAAGACCGCCCGTTTCGCCGGCGAGCTGATAACTGCCATCCATCTTCCCGAAGCCATGCCCGAGCGACAGGCCTTCGGCAAGATCGGCGCCCGCAACGCGATGGTGATCGCCACCGTTTGCTGTGTGGTTACCCGGGACGATGCGGGCGTGACCAGGGTCGGCCTCGGCTCGGTGGCCCCGACCCCGATGCGGGCCCGGCTCGCCGAGGAGATGATCAGCACGATCGCCCGGCCCTCAGCGAGCGACATGGTCGAGTTCGCCCGTCTTGTCGCCGAGGAGGTGAGGCCAATCACCGATCACCGATCCACCGAGGAATATCGCCGACATGCCGCCGGGGTCCTGGCCCGTCGCCTTCTCGACCGGTGTCTGCGTTGATCGTCGAGTTCACCCTCAATGACAGCCCGGTGACGGCGCGGGTGATGAGCCCGGGGAGCGCCCTCGACTTGCTTCGGGACGAGCTCGGCATCTTCGGGCCCAAGAGCGGTTGTGAGCAGGGTGAATGTGGGTCGTGCTCGGTGTTGCTCGACGGAGCAGTGGTCTGCTCCTGTCTGGTGATGGCCGGCGATCTCCACGGCTCGGTGGTGGTGACGGTCGAAGGCATCACGGGCGAAGCGGTGCATCCGGTGCAAACCGCGATGCACGAGGCCGGTGCGGTCCAATGCGGCTTCTGCACTCCCGGGATCGTCGTCGCCGCGGTTGACCTGTTCGAACGAAACCCCCGCCCAACCGGCAACGAGATCAAGGAGGCGCTGGCCGGGAACATCTGTAGATGCACCGGCTACGGGGCGATTATGCGCGCCCTCGAAGGGCTCTCAGCCGGGACTGGCTCATGACCACGCGCACCCATCGTCGGGCGATACTGGTGGCGGGCACCATCGGAGAGTCCCCTCTTCGCCCCGATGGGATCGCCAAGCTCAAGGGGCAGTTCGCCTATGCCCAGGATCTCGAGGCTGAAGGGATGCTGTGGGGGGCAACAGTGCGGAGTCCACACGCCAGCGCCACGATCGAATCGATCAATCTCGCTCCCGCCCTCTCCATCGGTGGCGTCCATGCGGTTCTCACCGCCTCCGACGTCCCCGGCCGGCCCTGGTTCGGGCTGGAACATCCCGATCAGCCCGTCCTCGCCGGCGAAGGGGTGAGTTACTGGGGGGAGCCGGTCGCCGTGGTGGCGGCGGACGATCCAGACACGGCGCGTCTCGCGGCGGCAGCGGTTGAGATCGTCTACCAGGAGCAGGTGCCGCTCACCGATCCTGAAGAGGCCGACCTGCGCGACGAGGTGTTTCGCAGGATGCGAATCCGACGTGGCGACCAGGAAGTTTCGGGCCCGGTGGTCATCGAGGGCTTCTACGAGGTGGGGATGCAAGACCAGGCCCCATTGGGACCGGAGGCGGGTCTGGCCATCCCCGATGGTCAGGGCGGAGTCGACCTCTACGCCACCAGCCAGTTCGTCCATGTCGACCATGACCAGATCGTCGCCAGCCTTGGCCTTCCCCCCGAGGCAGTTCGGTCCCACCCGACCGGGATCGGCGGTGCGTTCGGCGCCCACGAGGACGTCAACCTGCATATCCATCTCTGCATGCTTGCGCTACACACCGGTCGTCCGGTGAAGATGGTCTATCGCCGCTCCGAATCATTCGCTGGCCATGTCCATCGTCATCCGGCGCGCATGTGGTACCGCCACACGGCCGATGATGAGGGTCAGCTGCTTCGTGTCGAGGCCAGAATCCTGATCGACGGCGGTGCTTATGTCTCGACAACCTCCGCAGTATTGGCCAACGCCTGCTATTTCGCGGTCGGTCCCTACCGGTGTGACTCGGTGTCGGTGGACGGTGCTGGGGCCCGGACCAACAACCCGCCCTGCGGTGCGATGAGGGGGTTTGGCGCCGTCCAGGTCTGCTTCGCCTACGAGGCCCAGATGGATCGTCTGGCGGAGGCCCTTGACATGGACCCGCTCGAGTTGCGGAGACGCAACGTCCTCGCGACAGGTGATGAGATGCCCACCACCGGCCAATTGATCACCACCCCACTCCCCACCGCCGAAGTGATCGAAACCCTGCGGGCGATGCCGCTCCCCGACCTCGACCAGTCGATTCTCCCCGGTGGCACTGGCCTCACGTCGGAGCCTCAGGATGTGGTCAGGGGTGTTGGCTACGCCATCGGGATCAAGAACCTCGGTTTCTCGGAGGGATTCGATGACTATGCGCAGGCTCGGGTCCGCCTCACCGCTGAAGGGGCGATCGTGGAGACGGCGGCCATCGAGGTCGGACAGGGCCTGGTGACCGTCCTGGCCCAGATCGCCCGCGCCGGGCTGGGGGTCTCCAAAGCCGAGGTGCGACATGTCGACACCTCGAGGATCGATTCGGCGGGTTCGACCTCTGCCTCGCGTCAGACCCAGATCTCGGGAGGCGCCACTCTGGAGGCGTCGAGCCGGTTGCGGGAGCGAATCCTCGAGCAACACCACGGTGATGACTTGAACGATGACGGGGTGTGGCTATCCGGGTCCTTGGTGGTGCCGATGGAGGAACTGACCCGAGAGCTTTGGGAGGAAACCGTGACTTTTCGCCACCCACCCACTGAAGGCCCCGACGCCGATGGCCAGGGCGCCGTTCACGCCGACTTCGCCGTGGCCGGTCATCGGGCCGTGGTCGATGTCGACCCAGAGCTGGGAATGGTCAGGGTGGTCCGGGTCGACACCGCCCAGGACGTGGGCATGGCATTGAATCCGGGGTCGATCAGAGGTCAGATCGAGGGTGGGATCATGCAGGGAGTGGGCCTGGCGATCATGGAGGAGTTGGTGATGGAGAACGGTGTCATCCGCAACCCCAACTTCACCGACTACCTGTTGCCCACGATTCTCGACGCTCCCGACGTCGAGGCGGTCCTGATCGAGGAGGACGGATCCTGGGGCCCCTTCGGAGCCAAGGGGGTCGGCGAGCCACCCACTATCTCCTCGACCGCTGCGGTGGCTGCCGCGATTCGGTTGGCAACTGGTCGGCAACTGAACCGGGTTCCGATCCGCCCCCAGGACATCTCGCTGGGAGACGGGTGATGGCGATGGACCTGCGCCTGTTCATCGATCGGTTGCCGAAGACCGAGCTCCATCTCCACATCGAGGGCACGCTGGAACCGGAGCTCCTGCTCGATCTGGCGGGTCGGAACGGCTACGAAGTCCCCTTTGAGGACGTCGATGCGGCCCGTGCGGCCTACCGATTCACCGACCTCCAGTCGTTCCTCGACATCTATTACCGGGGGGCGGGGGTCCTGCAAACCCCGAGGGACTTCTACGACCTGATGTCCGCCTATCTGCGTCGGGCCGCGGCAGAAGGGGTGCGTCATGCCGAGATCTTCTTCGACCCCCAGACCCACACTGAGCGGGGTGTGGGGTTTCCGGTGTTCATGGAGGGATTCCGATCTGCCATCGCCGACCTCCGGGCCGAGGCCGGGATCACGGCTGACTTGATCATGTGCTTCCTCCGTCATCTCAGCGGTGAGGAAGCTGTGGCCACGCTTCGTGAGGCGGAGCCCTATCTCGAAGGGGTGATTGCGGTCGGTCTCGACTCCACCGAGATCGGCAGGCCGATGGAGCTTTTCGAAGAGGCCTACGAGAGGGCCCGCGATCTGGGGCTGCGGGCGGTGGCCCACGCCGGTGAGGAGGGACCGCCGGAGAACATAACCGCGGCGTTGGATGTGCTCGGCGCGGAACGGATCGATCATGGAGTGCGCTGTCTCGAGGACCCGGAGGTGGTGAGGCGGCTCGTTCGTGATGGGATTCCGCTCACGGTTTGCCCGATGTCCAATGTCGCCGTGAAGGTGGTGGATCGAATCGAGGATCACCCCCTTCCCCAGCTCATAGAGGCCGGGATCACGGTGACGGTCAACTCCGACGACCCGGCCTATTTCGGGGGTTACGTGGGCGACAACTATCAAGAACTGGCCGATGGCCTGGGCCTGGGCCCTCCCCAACTCGTCGCCCTGGCCCGGAACTCGATTGAGGCCTCGTTTCTCGATCAGGTGCGGAAGTCGGAGTTGCTCGCCGAGCTGGAGGCGGTGGCTCGTAATTGGGACGCAGAAGGCCATATATGACCCCTGTGCAACCCAATTACGGGGGAGGTCAGCGCGGGATCAGGGCAATCTGACGGGATTGGGCAACCAGGCGTCCGGACTCGTCCCAGATCTCGCCGTCTTCCTCGAGGTAACCGCCACTGACGAAGCGGGTGGTGAACTGACACCTGAGCCAACCCTCAAACTGGGTGGCCCGGATATGGGTTGTCATCTCCAGTGTGGGGGTCCAGGCGAGCGGGAGGGAAGTGTTGAAGATCGCCGGCGGGAATGCGTCTGCGACCAGCAGGAGCACAAACGGGGTCATCGCCTCCCCGTCGCGGAGACGAATCCACCCCCGCATCCTGGGGTGGCCGGTGGGCTTGCCGAGCAAGGCTCCTGCATCATCGGGGTGAATTCGCTCTTCGACCTTGCCCATCAGGGGTGGGGGGAGCGGCCCGTCGACCGCCGGCAGAGCGGGGACACAGTCATCCGGCGGGGGGACGTCGGGGATCTCGGAGTCGACGAGAAGGGTGTCGCCGGGGGAACGGCCCGCCTCGGCAAACGTTCCGAGCATTGCCAGGACGACGCCGGCTTCCGAGCTCAGGTCGGCCCGAACGGTGGAGAAGGTGCGACCGGCGCGGACGACTTCGGTGGCGATGGACACCGGCCCCGCCTTGCCGGGCCGGGTGAAATGAGCGGTCACGCTCACCGGGAGCCTGTCGTCGGCGGCGCCCGACATGGCCCGGGCGGCGATCGCCATCATGTAGCCCCCGTTTGCGTTCTCGAATATGTCCCAATCGGGCTCGATCGCCCCGGTCCAGGTCCTGCCGTCCGAGCTATGGACCGACGTCGCCCCGCCAAAGCTCATCGGATGTCGAGCCCTCCGCCTGCAGTGACGACGCCGATCACGCCAGGCTCGTGCTCGACCGTGGCCTCCAGGACCTCATCGAGACGCTCGGGGTCCACCACCAGGCAAAACCCGATGCCCATGTTGAAGGTGCGGAACATCTCCTCTCGGGGCATCCCCATTGCTGTCACCGACTCGAACACCGGCGGCACTGCCCAAGCTGAGGTGTCGATCGTGGCCCCGAGGTGAGCAGGCAGACTCCTGGGGATGTTCCCGATGATTCCCCCACCTGTGATGTGAGCCGCGGAATGCACGGCGCCGGTGGACACCGCCCTCGGTACCGACGGCG
>JBBDQO010000080.1:0-15991 GCA_040905925.1 Acidimicrobiia bacterium
AGCCGATAAGCCCACGGCCACCACCACCACGACCACCAGGTCGGATTCGTCGACCACCACCACACGCCCGACCACCACCACGAGCGGCTCCGACCATGACACTTCGACCACCACGACTCTGGCTGACAGCACCACAACCACCACCCTGGACGACGGCACCGCCTCCACCCTCGTCGCCGGTGGAGGGGATGATGATGAGGTCCCCCCGGGCTCCGATGGTTCTCCGGAGGGAAGTGGGATCCGGCAGACGGCTCGCGGCCTGCAGGCCAACTTCGATCCGAGTCTGTTCGGTGAGCTGACCCCGATCTCACCGATCACCGGTGTCGATTTTCAGGCTCGGTTCAGCATGGCTGTGGAGATCATCGAGGCAAGCTGGGCTTGGATGGTGTTGCTCGCCCTCGTGATCGCCTGGTCGATCGTGTCGGGAATGGAGCGCCGGGGCAACCAGGCTCTCGGCTGACGCTCACGGCGAGATTTCGAACCGGAAGCAGTCGGCGGAGACACCATCTCCCCGAGCACCCTTACGCCGCAGTCGGTATCTCCTCTTTGGAAGTGAACACGGCCAGCAGACCGACCAGCCCGTGGATGGCCACTACGACCGCCACCATCAGTGGCGCGTACTCGGGGTCGGAGTCGTCGATAGCGCTCACCACGCCGAATGTGGCCAGCGCGCCAACCAGAAGTGCGGCCGTTTCGCCAGCCGCAAACAAGCCGCTCGCCCACTGCTGCCATCGTTGCAGGCGCCCACTCAGCCAGACAAGGGTGTATCCGCCCTGAAGGACCAGAGCGAGGGCGATGAGGCCCAGCCAGCCGGGAACGTCATCGAGCTCATCGACGATCAACCACAGCAGCATCGCTGCGAGCAGGAGCGGCGCGAGGGAGATGATTGCCAGCGAGATGCGAGCCGAATGATTCACCATGGCCTCCTTGTATTGACCGAAAACTGCGAATACGTCGAGTACGGCCCGTAACCAGAGCCGGGCCGGGCCCGCTCCGGACTCCAAGAGGTCTCCGAAGAGGGTCACTTGATCGTCTCCGAACCGACTCCGATGTCGGGGAGGGGTGAGGGCCACCAAACGGCGGTACCAGGCAAGATGGCGCCGCAGGGAACGTTCGGTCATGTCGGGCTCCAACCCAGGTCCGTGTTGCGTGCGTACGTGATCACCTGGTGCAGCCGTTGCAGCTCCACTCCGAGCGCCGAGCGGCCGGCGTCGGTGATCCGGTAGTAGCGACGTCTGGCGTCGTCGAGCTCGGGAGCAGGGCGCTCCTCTGTTTCCACGACGAGACCACCATCGACCAGCTTGCCCAACGCCGCGTAGAGGGCGCCCGGTCCCAGCTTGACCTGCCCGTCGGTCAGCTCCTCGGTCTCCCGCATGATCGAGTAGCCGTGACGGTCCTCCGTCGCCAGTGCGAGGAGGATGTGAAGGTGAGAGGTGGGCAGGCTCATGGGTTGAACTATATCAAATCACGATATATCGTGTCCATATAGAGCTTAGGTCGGTTGGACCCCGATGACAACGGTGGAGGTTGGCGTATGTCGCGAAGCATCATTGCTGTTCTGGGCTTGGTCGTCGTTGCCTGTGGCACATCGTCTTCCCCGGTGATCGACCCGGGTGACGGTGGCAACTACTCGGTTGATCTCGACCCGGGTGGGGTCGTAACCGTGATCGACAATCCGCTGCTCCCGTTTGCCGTCGGCAGCCGCTGGGTCTACGAGTCGGTGGCGGCCTCCGAGGTCGAGAGGATCGAGGTGGTCGTCTTGGGCGAAACGAGGGTGGTGATGGGCATCCCGGCGACCGTGGTGCGGGACACGGTGACGATCGACGGTGAGCTCGTCGAAGACACCTACGACTGGTATGCCCAGGACGACGCCGGCAATGTCTGGTATCTCGGAGAAGAGACCAAGGAGTACGTAGAGGGCGAGGTGGTGTCCACCGCAGGATCGTGGGAGGCGGGCGTCGATGGCGCTTTGCCGGGAATTCTCATGAAGGCCGATCCCGAGGTGGGCGATGCCTATCGACAAGAGTTCTACCGTGGTGAGGCCGAAGATCTGGCGGAGGTGGCACGGGTGCGAGTTTCCGAGGCGGTTCCGTTCGGGTCCTACGACGACTTGACGGTGATCAAGGAGTGGAGCCCGCTGCTCGCCAGCGTGGTCGAAGAGAAGTACTACGCGGCTGGAGTGGGTCTGATCCTGGAAGTGGCAGTCGAGGGTGGCGACGAGCGCATCGAGCTCATTTCCTACCAACCGGGAGGGTGATCCGGTCTCGGCCGCGCCCCGCGAGATCCCCGGGCCGCGACTGGGCGGCTTCTACCGTGCTCAAAGCCCATGGAGCTGTTTCTCGACCTCCTGATCATCTTCGTGCTCAGGGTGCTCGACGTGGGGATGGCAACGGTCCGCATCGTGCTGCTGAGCCGGGGTCGGAAGGGGTCGGCAGCGTTGCTTGGCTTCTTCGAGTCGTTGGTTTGGGTGCTCGCCATTGCCCGGGTTCTCAGCGGTCTCGACGATCCGGCGCGCGTCTTTGCCTTCGCCGCCGGGTTTGCCGCCGGCACCTACGGGGGAGCTCTTGTCGAAGAATGGCTGGCGATTGGCCAGACATTGCTTCGAATCGTCGCCCCGGTGGAATCCCCGAGCGTGGCTGAGTTGCTGCGCGCAGGCGGTCACGGAGCGACCGTGGTCAATGGCGATGGGCGGGACGGTGAGGTGCGAATCACCTTCTGTGTGGTGCCGCGCCGAAGGGTGGCGGAGGTCGTCGACATGATCGAGGCCACCAATCCGGACGCCTTCATGACCGTCGAACAGACCACGACCGTTCGCTTGTTGCAGCGTCACCTCTAGGGCGACGAAGCGCTCAGCCTTCGACGATCAGCGTTCCCGTCATCTGGGCATGGAACCCGCAGAAGTAGTTCCAGGTCCCCGGTTCCAATGTCACCTCGACTATGCGCCCCCCGGTCAGGTCGAGAGGGTCGATACCCGCCGGCTGGCCGTCGTGGGTGTCGAAGACGATCTGGTGGTTGACCAGCATGTCGTTTTTCCACGCCACCGACTTGCCAGCCGGAATAGTCACCTCGGCGGGGAAGGAGAGACTGTTGACTCTGATCAACACGTTGTCGCTTGGCGCGGTCGTCCCGGGCCCGGCGACGGTGTTGGTTGCGCCAGAGCCACCGCCTCCGCATGCGGCGATCAGGATGGCCAGGGCGAGCATTGCTGGTGTCAGTCTGCGCAATCGATTCCTTCCTCGTTGGCCGGCACATTACCGATCGAATCCACCACTTGGTCGGCTAACTCCTTGTCGAGTGGTGCACGAAATCTCGCGGTCACGGTGGTCCCTCCCAACCATTTGGCGAGGGCTTCCGCCTGCCGCTCCACCGCCGCCGTTGCGTCCGATCCGACATCTTCGAGGAGTCGGTAGACCACTTCCCCTCCGGACCGCTGTGACCAACCGCCAACGATCCGCCCGTTGCACCAGATCGTGGCTCCGGCGTTGCCGTTACGGTCGAACACACGGGCGCCATGATGTCCCAGATACCACTCTCGCGCCTTCCAACCCATGGTGGTTGGGTCCAGCGAGGGAAGAAAGGCGACCCAGGGAGCGGGTGGCTGCACGGGTTCGAGGTCGCCGGCGAGGAGATAGGCAGGGCCGGTTTCCGTCTCCACCTGGACCGCTCCGACCTGTTCCAGCGCGACTCGGACATCGGCTTTGGTCCAACCCGTCCACCAGGCGATATCGTTTTCGGTCGCGGGCCCGAAACCGTGCAGCCACCAGCCCAGCAGCTCCGCCTGGGCCAGGTCCCGGGGTTGGACCGGGATGGGGGATCCCAACCAGTCGTCGACTGTCGTCCATCGATACTGGCCGGAAACCCAACTGCCACGGGGTCGCGCCCTGATCACCCGACCTTCGCTGGCGAGAGCGAACAGAACCCTGGTCGATGCCCCGGCACGGCCCATGATCGACCCGTCGGATTTGTAGAAGATGAACTGCTCCCGGAGCTCTGGAACCTCCTTGGTCAGATCGACCGCAGCCACGCCCTCTTTCGTGGCTCGGAGCGCCTGCAAGGTCTTCTCCGAGACCTGGCGATACCACTCCGCCCCATCCTTCGAGATCCCAGCTCCCTCGACCATCTGCGCCAGCCGTTTCAGCTCAGGGATGGCGATCTTCACCGTCGAGGCGTTGTGGATCTGGGCGATGGTCTCGGTTGGCACCACCCACAGGGTTCGCCTCATTCCGAGCACCCGAACCAGGCTCCGCTCCCGGTAGAGGGCAGATTCGAGATCTGGCACCTGGAACGAGGTCACTCTCGCTCGGGCCGAGAGAAACACGGTTGCCGGGTCCGATGAGTGGAGCCCGACCATGTCGGCAGCCACCGTCAGCGCGCTATCGGTGGTTTGGGCGAGGTGGTGGCGGACGCCGAGTCTGGCCCGACGCTCGTCCACGGTGATCGTCCGCATCGGCGCCAGACGTTAGGGGCCAATCTTCGGCAAAGTCTCAGACGGGAACGATCCCGACCCGCCTCTCGAAACGCTCGGCCTTCTCCATGATCTGAGTGGGGAGGGCCATGATCTTGTCCTGGGCTTCGGCGGCGGCCGCGGTGAGCCCGGTCAGGTCGCCGATGGACCAGTCCTTCAACAACGGCACCACAACCCGGTCGTGGTGGATTCGGAGGTTGTAGACCCCGGCCCGAGCCACATCGATCGATCGGCGCAGGAAGCGGGGCATCGCGGCACCGGGCATCTGGAAGTTGTCGAAGACGCGGAAGATCCCATTCAGGACCAAGGATGGTGAGGTGTCGAGCATCGCCTGCATCACCGACTTGTAGAAGATGAAATGGTGGTTCTCATCGGACGCGATGAGGCGCATCAACTCGAAAGCGATCGGGTCGTCGGTGATCTTGCCGGCGTTGCGGTGGCTAACGCGAGTAGCCAGTTCCTGGGCCGCGGTGTATGCGAAGATCTCGGTGGGATCGTCGTACGACGGCTGGTAGCCGTTGATCATGGTGGCTTTGCGGTCATCCTCGAGCTCATAGGGGTCGCAATTACGTGAGGTGAGCAGGTAACTGCGGATGGCAATGGCGTGCTGGGCTTCCTCGGCGGTCCAGAGGTGGTTCCAGGCACTGAAGGCCGAGGTGTGGGGCATGTACTTCTCGATGAGGGCGTGGTAGTAGGGGAGGTTGTCCTCGGTGAGCAGGTTGAGGACCAGAGCGGTGCGTGCCTCCTCGGAGATGGTGCATTGCGAGACGTCCCATGGTTTGTCGCGGAAGCTCTCGCCACGCTCCCAGGGGACGAATTCATGGAAATACCAGTCGCTGCGCCGTTCCCGGTGTTCTGTTATCAGTCTGTCGACGACGTTGTCGATTGCCTCGACCAATTCGTATTTCTCGCTATGCGCCATGCAGAGCCTCGCTGGGGGTCGTGGTGACGGTAACGGTCCGGCGAATGCTTCCCAAAGATCGGACCGGCAAAGTAACTAGACCCTATTCGGTGCGGCGTGGTTACGCCCACCGGTAGAGTCCCGCCCCCCACCTCATCGAGCTCTCCAGCCCGATTCTCTCCGACGCCGAGCTGGAGGCGATCGTCCAAGAGCTTGTAGCCCTCCCAGAGGACCACGAAGAGGGCGGTAATCGAGACCAACGGAGTTGGCGTTTCTCCCCCCAGCGAACGAAGTGAGCGTTGGGGGGAGTACTGCCGTAGGCGGGAAGGGGGGCAATGGGGGGAGTACTGCCGTAGGCGGGGAGGGGGGCAATGGAGGGAGTACCGCCGCAGGCGGGGAGGGGGGCTTCTCCAGCGCGCTAGCTTTTGGAGGCAAGTCGTCAGGAAGGAGGTTTGATGCCGAACATCGTCAGAGCCGCGGTCGTGCAGACCGAATGGACCGGGGACAAGGACTCGATGATCAAGAAGAACGCCGACTATGCCCGTGAGGCGGCGCAGCAGGGAGCCAAGGTCATGTGCTTCCAGGAGTTGTTCTACGGGCCTTACTTTTGCCAGGTTCAGGAGAACGAGCACTTCGAGTACGCAGAGCCGATCCCCGACGGGCCCACCACCAAGCTGATGCAGGATCTGGCCAAGGAGACCGGGATGGTCCTGGTGGTGCCGATCTTCGAGAAGGAGCAGGAGGGGTTCTACTACAACACCGCCGCCGTCATCGACGCCGACGGGACCTACCTCGGCAAGTACCGCAAGAACCACATCCCGCATGTGAAGGGGTTCTGGGAGAAGTTCTACTTCCGCCCTGGCAACATGGGCTATCCGGTTTTCGACACCGCTGTGGGCAAAGTCGGCGTCTACATCTGTTACGACCGGCACTTCCCCGAGGGTTGGCGGGCCTTGGGCCTCAATGGCGCCAAGATCGTGTTCAACCCATCGGCCACCAGCCGCGGCCTATCGATGTACCTGTGGAACCTCGAGCAGCCCGCCTCGGCTGTGGCCAACGAGTACTTCATTGGGGCCATCAATCGGGTGGGCAAGGAGCCGCTCGGAGACAACGACTTCTACGGATCGTCGTACTTTGTCAACCCGCGGGGCCAGATCATCGGTGAGTCGGCGTCCGACACCGAGGAGGAGCTGGTGATCAGGGATCTCGACCTGGACATGATCGACGAGGTCCGCCAACAGTGGGCGTTCTACCGGGACCGGCGTCCCGATGCCTACGGCGACCTGGTCGCACCCTGAAGGGAGGAGAACTCATGGCAAGGACCGTTATCAAAGGTGGCACGATCGTCACCGCCAACGTGACGACGGAATCTGATGTCCTGGTCGAAGGTGAGACCGTGGTCGCGCTAGCGGCCCCCGGCTCTCACGACTGGGAGGCCGGCGCCGACAATGTCATCGACGCCTCCGGCAAATACGTCATCCCGGGAGGGATCGACGTCCACACCCACATGGAGTTGCCGTTTGGCGGAACCAAGGCGGCGGATACCTTCGAGACCGGGACCCGCGCTGCCGCCTGGGGTGGGACCACGACGATCATCGACTTCGCGGTGCAGACCAAAGGGCAGAACCTGATGGACGGGTTCGAGGCCTGGATGGCCAAGGCAGATGGCAACTGCGCCATCGACTACGGGTTCCATCTCATCGTCGGCGACGTCACCGAGCAGTCGTTGAAAGAAATGGACACCGCTCTCGACGAAGGCGTCACCTCGTTCAAGATGTTCATGGCCTATCCGGGTGTCTTCTACTCCACCGACGGCGAGATCTTCCGGGCAATGCAGAAGGCGGCCGAGAACGGCTCGACCATCATGATGCACGCCGAGAACGGGATCGCCATCGACGTCCTCGTCGAGCAGGCGCTGGCCAGAGGTCACACCGATCCCATCTATCACGGGCTGACCAGGCCAGCGATTCTCGAAGGCGAGGCAACCCACCGGGCGATCAAGCTGGCCGAACTGGCGGGCTGCCCCCTGTACGTGGTGCATATGTCGGCGGCCGAGGCCCTCTTGGAGTTGACCCTGGCCCGAGATGACGGCCAGAACGCTTTCGGCGAGACCTGTCCCCAGTATCTGTTCCTCTCCCTCGATGACCTCGGCGACGGGTTCGAGGGAGCCAAGTACGTCTGCTCACCCCCTCTCCGCGATCGAGCCGAGGAACATCAGGAGACTCTGTGGAGGGGTCTGGCCACCAACGACCTCCAGATCGTCTCCACCGACCATTGCCCATTCTGTTGGGGCGATCATCCTCAGTTCGGCACCCAGAAACAGCTGGGGAGGGACAGTTTCGCTGCCATTCCCAACGGCCTTCCCGGCGTCGAGCACCGGATGGAGCTGATCTATCACGGTGGGGTCCACGAGGAGCGGCTCGGCCTCAATCGCTTCGTCGAGGTGACGGCCACCACCCCGGCCAAGATGTTCGGCCTCTACCCGCAGAAGGGAACGATCGCGGTCGGCTCCGACGCCGACATCGTGGTGTTCGACCCCGCGGCCACTCACACCCTGAGCGCGGAGACCCATCACATGTGGGTGGACTACTCCTGTTACGAGGGGCTGGAGATCACGGGGAAGGTCGAGACCGTGCTCAGCAGGGGCCGGACCATCATCGAGGACGACGCCTACCACGGCTCGGCCGGTGACGGCCGCTATCTGCGCCGGGGCAGCAACCAGTATTTGATCTAGGGCGACCCGAAGCGTCGCCCCGGCTCCGGCCTACGTTCAACTTCTACGGCTTGCGTCGGAACTAGAGCTTCTCTGCGGCCAGCCGGGGCATCCTCGCCGGTAGCGAGGTGGCGAGGCGGGCGAAGGCGGCAAGCGTCATGTTGACACCGGCATGTACCGCCACCGGGACCCAGATCGAACCGGTCTCGATGCGGAGCCAAACCAGGAAGGCGCCTGCGGCGGTGGTGGCGATCACGGTGATCGCCACGTGGATGACCCGGCCCAACTTGTGTCTTTCGACGGCACGGGCCTGATCGAGCCCGGGACCGATGTGCCACAGACCGAAGAGCACGGCCCCACCCCAAAGGGCGATCGGCTCGGGGTAGAGAGCGATGAGGGCGGCATGGAGCACCCCGCGGAACACGGCCTCTTCGATGATGACCGTGATCATCGGAATCCGGACCAGGATGTGAGCCGCCGCGCTCCTGGCCGACATCGCCCCCACCCGGGGGTCGGCGAGGTGGCCTCGCAGCTGGGGCCGGCTCAGCATCACAATGCCGATCGAGGTCATCGCCACCATGGTTCCCGATCCCCAGGCGGCGAGCAGACCACCGTCGGGGCCGGCCAGGCCCACCGTGCCCCCACCGAACCACAGTGCCGCTCCCAAGACCAGGCTCGCCCCCACCGAGCTGGTGACCAGGGGAGCCCAGGTGAATCGGAAGCGAACGGGCAAGAGGAGGTAGACCAGTGTCTGGAATCCCACCACGTACATGACGAGGGGGATGGCGGTTGCGGTCAGGCGCATGACTCTCTTGTTGCCAATAGGCGGTGCGGTTTGGACGAGCCCGATACCGGGCTCGCACTGTTGTCACCGTATCGGTTCACAGGGGCTATGTGCAGAGGCCCGGGTGCCCCTGATCCATCGCGATGGGACGGGTCAGCCGAAGGTGTTGCACTCACCGGGCGAACCGGTGGTGAACCCCGTGTTGAGCCATTGGTAGCGCTGCTCGGAGCTGCCATGGGTCCATGACTCCGGGTTGACCTGCCCGGTGGTCTGACGCTGGATGGCATCGTCACCGACGGCGGCCGCGGCGGTCAGCGCCTCCTCCAGGTCGCCTGCCTCCAACAGGGCCGCTGAGCTTCCCTCGGAGCGCAGCGTGGAGAGCCAGACACCGGCGAAGCAGTCGGCCTGAAGCTCGAGAGCGACGCTGGCCTCGTTGGTTCCCTCGGCCTGCACCTGCTCGGTGAACCCCAGCTGATGCTGGACGTGGTGGCCGACCTCGTGGGCCAGGATGTAGGCCTGGGCGGTGTCCCCGGCGGCACCGAAGCGTCGCTGCAACTCGGCGAGGAAGTCGAGGTCCATGTACACCAGCTCGTCTGCAGGGCAGTAATGAGGGCCGGACTGTGCCTGGGCGCCGCCGCATCCCGACGATGTCGCCCCGTTGAACACGACCAGGTTCGTGACCCGATAACTCTGATCTGACTGCTCGAACACCTCGACCCACATCGACTGGTTGTCCTGGAGCACTCCCTCCAGGAACTGGACCAGGTCGGCGTCGGGGTCGGTTGCGGGGTCGAGTGGCTCGCTCTGGGTTTCGACCTCCCCGGCCGGGGCCAGGATGTTGGTCAGGTCGCCGAGGTCGCCGCCTCCGAGCAAGGTGATGAGGATGAAGGCGATGATGGCGATGCCACCGCCGCCGGCCCCGATCCTTCCCAGGCTCGGCCCGGCGCCACGCCGGTCGACGACCTGGCCGGGGCCGGTGGGGTTTCGCCTCCACCTAACCATGGTTCGCCCGTCGGCTCCAACATTGCATCGAGGGGACGATATACCAATCACGGTGTCATGCGAGAGGCCAGCCGGAGCCGGGGCGAGAAGAGGAAGACGCCTAGATTTCGGGCGGTGGGTGCCGGACATGAGGGATTCCGATTGAGCGCGACCGAAGAGACATCGTCGAGCGGAATGCTGCTGGAGCGAGACGGGCTCCTCGCCGAGCTGGAGCGTCGGCTCGATCTGGCGGCGCGGGGAGCCGGGTCGATGACGATGATCGCCGGGGAGGCCGGGGCAGGCAAGACCTCGCTGGTGAACGAGCTTGCGCTTCGGGTGGCGGGCAGGGCCCGGGTCATGACCGGCGGTTGTGACCCCCTGTCCACCCCCCGGCCGCTGAGCCCGCTGCTCGATGTCATCTCCGAACCCGGCTCCGGGCTGGGGGACCTTCTCGAGGAGGCGGGTGACACGGTGCGTCTCTTCTCCGAGTTCCTGACCCGGCTCAAGGGGACGATACGACCCACCGTCCTCATCATCAAGGATGTCCATTGGGCGGACGAGGGAACCCTCGACTTCATACGGTTCTTGGGTAGGCGGGTGATGCCAACGCATTGGTTGAGGTGAAGCCTGACGGCCGTCTCCGCCTGGTCGCGGTGGAGTACATCGTCCCCAACACCCCCGAGGTGGCTGCCGACCCACCGAGGCTCTTCGGCCTTCAATTCCACCTCAACACCACACTCGACGTCTGGGTCCTCCACGCCTGGATCTGGAAGTGGAATCCCCTGGGGATGTTCGAAGACTGGAACCGAGGGTGGGAGCCTGCCCATAGAGGAACAACACAGTGAGGGTGGCCCGGCCACCCTCACTCACCCGACTGGCTACTAGTTTGAGGGCCACAGCCTGCCGAAAGACCCTCATGCGGACCATCAACCATTGGATCGACGGCTCGCCAACCGCGGGGGCCTCCACGCGGGTCGGTCCCATCTACAACCCGGCAACCGGGTCACAGACGGCAGAAGTCCCGTTGGCTTCGTCTGCTGACGTCGACGCCGCTGTCCGCTCGGCGAAAGACGCCTTCGAGACCTGGCGCTATTCATCGCTGAGCCAGCGCCAGAACATCATGTTCGCCTTTCGTGAGTTGGTGGCGGCGCGCAAGCTCGACTTTGCCAAGCTGCTCACCGCAGAGCATGGCAAGACGATCGACGACGCATTGGGTGAGGTGCAGAGGGGCCTCGAGGTTGTCGAGTTCGCCTGCAATATCGCCCATCTACTAAAGGGCGAGTTCTCCGAGCAGGTGTCGTCCGGAGTCGACACCTACACCATTCGTCAGCCGGTCGGGGTGGTGGCCGGGATCACTCCGTTCAACTTCCCCGCCATGGTCCCGATGTGGATGTATCCGTTGGCCATCGCCTGTGGCAACACTTTCGTGCTCAAACCCTCCGAAAAGGACCCTTCGGCCTCGATGCTGGGAGCAGAGCTGCTGGCCGAGGCCGGGCTGCCCGAGGGAGTCTTCAACGTGATCCACGGCGACAAGGAGGCCGTCGACGCAATCCTCTCTCACCCCGACATCGCTGCCATCTCCTTCGTGGGCTCGACACCGATCGCCCGTTACATCTACGAGAACGGGACCCGCAATGGCAAACGGGTTCAGGCACTTGGCGGGGCCAAGAATCACATGATCGTGCTCCCCGACGCCGACATCGACCTCGCTGCCGATTCCGCGGTGTCTGCCGGCTACGGCTCGGCAGGGGAGCGATGCATGTCGATCTCGGCCGTGCTCACGATCGGTGAGGCCGGCGACCGGCTCATCGAGGGAATCCAGACCCGAATCGAGAAGCTGAAGGTCGGCCCCGGTGACGAGCCCGGGGTAGAGATGGGGCCACTGGTGACCAAGGCCCATCTCGACCGGGTGCGGGGCTATGTTGACGCCGGTGTCATTGAGGGCGCCGCCCTCATTGCCGACGGGCGGAATCTGGTGGTCAATGGACACGAGGACGGGTTCTTTCTCGGCCCCACCCTCTTCGACCAGGTGACGCCCGACATGTCGATCTACACCGACGAGATTTTCGGCCCGGTGCTCTCCACCGTCCGGATGGAGCATTTCGAGAATGCCATCCGTCTCATCAACGAGAACCCCTATGGGAACGGGACTGCCATCTTCACCAACGACGGCGGGGCGGCCCGCAAGTTCCAACAGGAGATCCAGGTGGGCATGGTCGGTATCAACGTGCCTATCCCCGTCCCGCTCTCCTTCTACAGCTTCGGTGGCTGGAAAGACTCGATCTTCGGGAGCCATGCCATCTACGGCCCCGAAGGGGTCCATTTCTACACCCGGCAGAAGGTGGTCATCTCGCGCTGGGCGGATCCGATACATCGTGGGGTGGACCTCGGTTTCCCCACTCACGGCTGACACCTGTCAGCTTCCGGTTCGACCGGACACTTACCCCATGAAGAGGGTGAATTGTCCAGAACCGAGCCACTCCAAGTGACTACCGAAGCACACCAGCGCTTCGAGTCTCTGTTTCGCAGTCATCATCAGACGGTCCTCAACTACTGCAGGAGGCGGCTTGCTCCATCCGATGCCGAGGACGTGGCGGCGGACGTGTTCGCCGTCGCTTGGCGGCGATTGGACGACGTTCCCGACGGAGAGGCGGGGAAGGCCTGGCTCCTGGCGGTGGCCTACAAGACCATCGGCAATCACCGCCGCGGCAGCAGCCGACGTTCGGTCCTCGGAGGAAAGTTGGACGCTCAGAGACATTCCGAGCAAGAAACCCCGGAGGCCCGCACCGTGAAAGAAGAGGACCTCCACCTCCTTGCGTCGCTGCAGAAGCTCCGCGCCTCGGATCAAGAGATCCTGAGGTTGCTGGCGTGGGACAAGACGAGTCATGCCCAGATCGGCGCTGTTCTCGGCATCAGCGAGGACGCCGTATCCCAACGCATCTCCCGGGCCCGAAGCCGCCTTAAGAAGGAATACGAAAAGCTGCAGATCCCCGAAGGAGCTGTTTTCCCGTGACTGACCTACTCGATCGTCTGGCCGCACTCGACCCCGTGTCGACGGGCATCACCGAACAAGACGCGACGAGACTTCGTGCCGCGGTGGCCGACCGGATCGAAGGTGGCGGCGTTCGGCTCCGCCCTGCTCCCCAGCGACCCGGTGGCCGTCGTCTGACTCTGGTCGGGGTGGGCGTCTTCGCCCTGGTGATCGTGATCTTCATTCCGGTATATCTCGCCCAGAGGCCAAAGCCGATAGTCGATGCCGCCACCGAGGACACACTGCGTGACCTGCCCGGGGTTCAGGACGTGATCCGGGTGGGCAGCGCGGGCGGGGTGCGCACCTCCGCCATCGACGGGGACACGATGTGGGTGGTCAGCTCCAACGATCACGAGTTGTATCGGGTCGATCTCCCGTCCGGCACCGTTCAAGAGACCTACCCCCTCGAGGGCTACATCGAAGGCGTCTCGGTGAGTGGGGGTTATGTGTGGTTGAACTCCTACGAGAACGGGGGAGAGGTTCTCCGCTTCGATCCTGAGACCGGCCTCACTGACCTGATCTCAGTGCCGGAACCAGTCACCTCCGGGATCCGGGTCGGGGACGAGCTGTGGCGGACCACGGAAAACGGCGGGTTGCTGGTCATCGACGACAGCGGAGTTGTGACCGAGCAACAGCTCCCCTCGGGTCTCGAAGGTGGGGCGCTCATCGGTTACGTCGACGGCTACGTCTGGATGGTGGTCGAGGGCGGCGTGGCCAAGGTCAATCCCGATGGGCTCGGCTTCGAGGTCATGCCCTACGAGGGCGCCGTGCCTTTCTACAGGCCTTTCCTGTCCTCCCCGAGATGGGTGATCGACGTCAACGGAGTTCCGTGGGTCCTGGACACCGAGCGCAATGCCGTGGTTCGGATCGATGAGTTCTCATCCGATGGAGAGGCCGTGTCCTCGGTCCCGGTGGGCCGTTTCCCCCATTCCGGCGTCTATGCAGATGGCTACCTCTGGGTCACCAGCTATGACGACTACACCCTGTCCAAGGTCAATCCCGAGACCATGGAAGTCGAGAGTGTGACTCCGTTTCCGGGGAGACCGAGCGGGCTCGAGTATGCCGAGGGCTCGCTATGGGTCTTCCTCTATCAGTCAGGGTTCCTGGTGCGGCTCGATCCCGGGGCTGAGCTTCAGAATCTCGATGTCACTTTTGACGAGGTGGTGAATATCGACGATCGCCAGCTTCGCCTGCGGTGCTCAGGCGCCGGCGACCCGCTGGTGATCCTCGATGCCGATGTCGACCTCGGCGCCGGATCGTGGTCGGTGGTCCAGGCCGGGCTCTCGGCCGATCATGAGGTTTGCTCCTTCGACAGGTCAGGGACCTATTCGGCGCAGGCTGTGGCCCCGGCCGGATCTGCCGAGCAGCAGGTGTCCGATTTGATGACGGCTCTCGGTGAGATGGGACTCGCAGACCGGCGATTCATCTTTGTGGCCCACGGCGAAGCCGTGGCTGACACCCAGGCGTTTGCTCTCGCGTTCGGCGAGCAGCTGGATGGTGTGGTCCTGGTGGATCCCACGCCAGCGGACTTCGCCAAGTATCCCGACGACTCTGGGGACCGATTCCCCTATGAGGGCTCCGGTGACTTTGGTGACACCCCCCTCGTAGTGATCGGACACGACATGGACGTGACGTTCCGCAGTTCCCAATTCATCGCCGGCCAGGGTGCCAAGCGGGCGGAGGAGGTGAGCACCAAGTGGCAGGAAGGGCTTGCCGGGTATGCCGCACTCTCGACGAACTCCACCCAGTTGCTGGCCGAGGGGAGCAATCATTCGATCCCTTGGGAACGGCCCCAGATGATCGTCGACGCTGTGAACGGGCTCTTCGGTCCCTAACGTCCTTCCGATGAATCGTTGGGACCAGCGAAGACCGGTCCTGCTGACGGTGGCGGTGTTGCTGTCCGCCGCGTGCTCTCCCGCCGCGGATGTGATCGAGACCTCGTCGACCTCGGTCGCCGCGAGCTCCACCACGACCACTTCCGAGGTTGTCCTGAGTGAACTGGTAGGCGATTGGGGCAACAGCGAGTTGTTTCTCCAGATCGCTGACGACGGGTCTTATCAGGTCTTGGAGACGCCGACTGCGGATCCCAACGACCCGTTGATGGGTGGCTTCCTGGCCCGGGATGGGACAAACGTCATTTTCGTCACCAATATCTATGGCGAATGCGCCGGCCAAACCGGGGTCTACCAGGCCCTGATGACCGATGGCCAACTCGTACTGGTTCTTGTCGACGATCCTTGTCAGTTCCGGGCCACCCGATTCGTGAGCCCCTTTGAAGAGACTGGCTGAGGAGTCAGCGGGTCAGATCCGGTCGACCATCAGCCGCCCGCCTTCGAGATGGGTGGCGGCGTCCACGTACTCGTCGGTGAGAGGGTCATGGGTGGCGATGAGGATCGTGATTCCGGAGTCATCGACGAGGGAGCGCAGCATGGCGAACACGTCACCGGCCGCTGAGGAATCGAGCCCTGCCGTCGGCTCGTCGGCCATAAGCAGCCGGTTGCCGGTGGCGATCGCCCGGGCCACCGCGACACGTTGTTGCTGGCCCCCCGACAACTCGGCGGGCCGGTGGTTGAAGCGATCACCGAGACCGACTTGCTCCAGGCTCTCCCGAGCCCGACGATCGGCCTCCCTGCGGTCGGTCCCTGCAATCCGCAGCCCGAGATCGACGTTCTCGAGGGCGGTCATCGCCGGCATCAGGGCATGGGCCTGGAACACGAATCCAAAGCGGCTCACAGCTCTACTCGAAGTTGGCAATCGCCAGGACCAGCGCAGTCAGGAAGAGGGCCGATCCGATCAACAGGACCCAGGCAATGACCACGACTGAATTGACAAACCCACCCGGCCGGCGGCGACTGCTGCCCAGGGCGAGCACCCCGAGGATGGCCCCGAGCCCACCCGCAATTGCCACGACCACATTGGTCTCGATGATTCTGGTGGCGAACAGCCCGGCGATGACACCAGTCCCGAACCCGGCGAGAAGGCCGACGACGATGTCATGGACCTTCCACCAGGTCGGGATGGAGGTCGTTGCCGAGGTTGTGTCCACCGATTCTCCTTGGGTGTCAGTCTCGTCCCACCCATTCTGGCGCGGAGATCTCGACCTATAGGTCGAGATC
>JBBDQO010000080.1:16001-28746 GCA_040905925.1 Acidimicrobiia bacterium
CCCCCCCCCCAAAACGGAGGAAGGGGCCTACCGAACCGAGCCAACCGGGTGAATCCTCGCCCGCGCGGACCGAAAGCTAACTTGATCCTATGACCGAGGATGACAGCTGATGGACTTCGGAGTGGTGCTTCAGACCGACCCACCGGCCTCCCGGGTTATCGAGTTGGCGAAGATGGCCGAGGACCTGGGCTTCACCCATGTCTGGACCTTCGATTCCCACATCCTGTGGCAGGAGCCGTTCGTCATCTATTCGAGGATTCTGGCCGAGACCGAGCGTGTGATCGTGGGGCCGATGGTCACCAACCCGGGAACCAGGGATTGGACCGTCCTTGCTTCGATGTTTGCCACCCTCGACGACATGTATGGGCCCCGCACCATCTGTGGCATGGGCCGTGGCGACTCCGCCCTTCGCTACATCGGGCGTCCGCCCCGGACATTGGAGACGATGGCCGAATCGATGGATGTCATCAAACGTCTGGTCGCCGGTGAGGAGATCGAATACAACGGAAAGCTGCTGTCTATCCCCTGGGTGGGTGAGGGATGGGATCTCCCGATGTGGGCCGCCGGTTATGGGCCCAAGGCGTTGGAGATCATTGGTCGCCAGGCCGATGGTTACATCCTCCAACTCGCCGACCCGCAGATCCTGGAGTGGACGACCGCCGCGGTGCGCGAGGCTGCCTCCGAGGTCGGCCGCCACCCGGCGGAGGTCGAGATCTGTGTCGTTGCCCCGGCCTACGTCGGCGATGACCTCGCCCACCAGCGCGACCAGCTGCGTTGGTTTGGGGGCATGGTGGGCAACCACGTCGTGGACATGGTCAACCGATATGGGGATGACGCGGCCAAGGTGCCCACGGTGCTCTCCGACTACATCAAGGCTCGAGAGTCCTACGACTACCAACATCATGGGCGAGCCCACAACACCTCAACGGACTTCGTGCCCGATGACATCGTGGATCGGTTCTGTGTGGTTGGCCCGGTTGAGGCGCATGTCGAGAAGCTGTCCCTTCTCAAGTCGATGGGTGTGGGCCAGTTCGGGATTTATCTCATGCACGACGACATGGAGGGGACCCTTCGGGCATATGGCGAACAAGTGATCGGCCGACTGGCTTAACCGCCGAAACCCGGGTCCCCTAATGTTGCGGTCTGGTGTGGATCCCTAACCGTGCCCACAATGCCCACTGAAACACTCCCTACCGGCACTGTCACCTTCCTCTTCACCGATATCGAGGGCTCGACCCGTCTCGTTCAGGGACTGGGCCCGCGCTGGGTGGAGCTTCTCGAAGCTCACAACGACCTGGTGACTACTGCGATCGAAGCCAATCACGGCACGGTGGTCAAGACCGAGGGCGACTCCTTCTTCGCTGTGTTTGGGTCCGCACTCGATGCGACCCTTGCCAGCGGGGCCGCCCAGGATGCGCTGGCCATCTATCCCTGGCCGGAAGACGGGCGAATCCGGGTGCGGATGGTCCTTCATACCGGGGTCGCAACCCTTGGCGGCGCCGACTACGTCGGCCTCGATGTGCACCGCGCCGCCCGAATCGCCGATGCCGGGCACGGCGGCCAGACCGTTCTCTCGGAATCGACTGCAATCCTCGTGGAGCGCGATCTTCCCGCATCACTCACCCTTCACGACTTGGGAAAGCACCGTCTCAAGGACCTTTCCGAGCCGGAGACGATCTTCGAGCTGATAGTGACCGGTCGTGAGGAGGTCTTCCCCCACCTGCGGACCCTTGATGCCATCCCCAACAACCTGCCTATGCAGCTCACCAGCTTCGTTGGCCGGGAGACTGAGTTGGCGGAGGCAGTGCGTCTGTTGGAGCGAACCCGGGTCCTCACCCTCACCGGTCCCGGTGGCACCGGCAAGACCCGTCTCTCGCTCCAGGTGGCCGCCGAGGTGGGAGACCAGTTCCCAGATGGGGTGTTCTTCGTGGAGCTGGCCCCGGTCAGCGAGGTGGAGGTGGTCCCGTCGCAGATCCTGAGCTCACTGGGCATGCAGGTGGCAGCTCGTGACCAATCACCGGCGTTCAGCCTCACCGAGCATCTCCGGGCCAAGAGCCTGTTGTTGGTGCTCGACAACTTCGAGCAGTTGTTGGAAGCGGCTCCACTCGTGGCCGATCTGGTGCGCGCCGCACCCCAATCCAAGTTCATCGTCACCTCCCGTGGACCCCTCCAGATCAGCGGGGAGCAGGAAATGCCGGTGGCTCCGCTGCCCCTTGCCGAGCCCGGTCAGATCGACGATCTGGACGAGTTGGTGCATGTGGCGTCGATCTCACTATTCGCCGAGCGGGCTATTGCAGTTCGCCCTGACTTCGAAATCACTCTGGAGAACGCTCGAGCGGTTGCCGAGTTGGTTCGGCGACTGGACGGTCTGCCATTGGCCATCGAATTGGTGGCCTCCCGGCTCAGGCACCTCCCCGTGGCGACCATCCTCGAACGACTCGATGCCCGGATGCTGAGCTCGGGGTCCGTCGACCTTCCTGAGCGGCAACGCACCATCGAGGGTGCGATTACCTGGAGTTACGACCTTCTCGACCAGCCAGCTATGCGGTTGTTCGCACGAATGTCAGTATTCGCAGGTGGCGGCCGTCTCGATGAGATCGAGGCAGTCTGCGGCCCGGCGAGCGACCTGGGCGTCGATGTGATCGAGGGGCTGGGTCTCCTTCTCGACCAGAGCCTGTTACGGCGGGTCGACACTGATGACGCGCCCCGGTTTCAGATGCTGTATGTGATCCGGGAATACGCCATGAACTGCCTCGACGATATCGGGGAGGCTGTCGAGCTCCACCACCGCCATCTCGAGGCCTATACCGAGATGGCCGAGAAGGTGGCGCCCGAGCTCTTGCGCAAGGACCGCAAACGCTGGCTCGACGTGATGGAGTCCGATCACGACAACATTCGGGCCACCCTGGAGTGGGCGATCGCCAACGGAGAGGTCGATCTCGGGCTCCGGCTGGTCGCTGCCTCGTGGAGGTTCTGGCAGGCTCGGGGGCATCTGCACGAGGCGCGTCGTCGGGTCGAGGCCGCCCTCGCCATGGAGGGTGGTGAGGCCCGCCACCGGGCGAAGGCGATGGAGGCCCTCGGGGGAATCCTCTGGTGGCAAGCCAAGATGGAGGAGTGTTTCGACGTCTACCAGAAGGTGCTGGAGATGCAACGGGAGTTGGGCGAACC
This sequence comes from Acidimicrobiia bacterium, assembly GCA_040905925.1. Lineage (GTDB taxonomy): Bacteria > Actinomycetota > Acidimicrobiia > Spongiisociales > ZC4RG35 > JALYNX01. Next base: position 19,170 of record JBBDQO010000080.1, read on the forward strand.
GAAAGAGATCGCCAACGCCCTCTACAACTACGGGCTGGTGGTGGCCTTCAGCGGAACCAACGTAGGCGAGGAGATCGGACTCGACGAGTTGAACGGCATGTTCGACGAAGCTGAAGGCATCTACACGGGGCTCGGCGACTTCGGCGGTCTGGGGGATATCGAGTGGGCTCGAGGCACCGCAGTTGCCTACGTCGTCATGAACCCCGAATCCGCCAGCGAGCACATGAAGAGGGCGATCGACTTCTACTCGCGGGCCGGCAACGAGTTCGGGATGGGGTGGGGGCTCTTCGAGGTGGGCGAGATGGCGCGGAAATCTGAGAGATTCGAAGAGGCCTGGGAGTACGTGCGGCGAGGCCTCGCTCTCTTTGCGGGTCATCGCGATTTCTCCGGCGTCACTCTGCTCCTTGCTTCCACCGCAGGCATTGCCCTGGGACTTGGTGACGAGAGACGAGCGGCCCGTCTCGCCGGTGCCTTCACCACGCTTCGCATCAACTCCGGCACCGACATCGTGTCTTATGAGGCAATCGAGGTTGCAGGTCTTGACTTCGCCACCCTGGAAGCGCTCACCGGCGATCTAGCCCTCGCCTACCGGGAGGGCCGGGCCATGGATATCGATGATGCGGTGGCCTATGCCTTGGCCGGTCCGACCGATGAGGGTTTCGAGGATCAGCGGATCCAGTAGAGCCGACCCACCTGCCGACACGTGAGCTTCCTTTGGGTGTCACCCGATGCTGGCTCTTGTTCGTCTGTATCTGAAGACGATCAGGGAGCAAAGTTCATGTCGAGGTTGGATAAGTTCGCCGCGGTGGGAGTGGGAATCGCGATTCCGGCGGCGATGCTGATAGGTGTCATGCTGGGCGGCCTCGCTTCACTGGTCGTCCTCGTTGTGGCGGCAGCGGTCGGCTGGCGTTATGTGCCGGGATTCCTGAGCACGATTGCTCACGGGCTCCTGGCTGGCGCGATAGCGGGAGCACTCATCCTCGGGCCCGGTTTCCGACTGGCGATGCGGGTTGTCGCCATCCTCGATATCCGAAGGGTCGAGTTTACCCTCGAGGGCACCTTGTTCATCATCCTGTTCTTAGGCGTGGTCGTGGGCGGGACAGTGGGCACCTGGGCGGCGACGCTGAGAAGAGGCCTGGGATGGTCGGGTGCCCTCACGACCGGGGTGATGACTGCAACCATCATGGGTTTGCTCTTGGTCGACACCGGGCTTCGCTCGGAATTCGTTGAGCTTGGCGCCGGGCCCTGGCTCAACATCCCCATGTTCACCGCGGTCACGGTCGGCTACGCGTTGGTCACCAACCGCCTGATCGACCGATTCGCCAACAGGAGATCGCATCGAACGACCAGGGAGCCGGCCGAGGTGCCAACATGAAGCTCAACATGAGATTCGAGTCGTCGTGAGCTGGTGGGTCATCGAGTCGGCGACGATCGTCGTCCTGCTGGCGTTGGTCCTGTTGCTGGGCCCGCTCATAAAGAGATTCGGGCGCAGCTACGCCGGGGATGTCTTTCGGGGCAACCCACGCACCGGCAAGAGTTATCTCGTGTTGATGGACGTTGCCTACTACCTCATCTTTGTCGCCCTCATTCTGTTCACGGTCAACTTCAGCGATGAATGGAGGACGGTGAGCGCCCAACTGGAGGAAGAGGTGACGAGGATCGGCGGCATGTTGCTGTTGATGGGGGTTCTTCATGGGCTCAATGTGTTGACCCTGCCTTTGGTGGGGCGCTTGTTGGGCCTGAGCCGGCAACTCGAAGAGGACTCCCCTCCACCTGTGGCTTGACCTTGTACTGGGCTGAGGCGCTCGACAACACGGTGATTTGGACGGCGGAGACGCTCGATCGCCGCGCCGTGATGGAGGCCCTGTACAAACAGGAAGCATCTTCTCTCGTTCGGCTTGCCAGGCTCTTCACCGACGACCGGACCGCCGCCGAGGATCTGGTCCAGGAGGCGTTCATTCGCCTCTTCCACTCGGCGCATCGAATCGACGACCCGGGTAAGGCCGTGGCTTACCTCCGTTCGATCGTCCTCAACCTGGCTCGCGATCACAACCGACGTGGTCTCCTCTCACTTCGCCACCAAGAGACGGTCGCCGACAGGGTGCTCCCGGTCGAGCCCGACGCAGAGGTCGTGCGCTACGAAAGCGAGGCCGAGGTCCTCGATGCTCTCCGCTCCCTTTCCCCGCGTCAGCGTGACTGTCTAGTTCTGCGGTTCTACCTGGACCTTTCGGAGCGAGAGATCGCCGCCACCCTCCAGATCTCGCCCAACTCAGTGAAAACCCACTGCCAACGTGGGATGTCTGCCCTCGCCTCGATCCTCGGGGAGGAGGCATGAGTCTCGAGCAACGTTTGATCCATACTCTGCACCGGGCCGACGACTTCGAGCCAAGCCCTGATCTGTTCGCAAGGGTCGAGCGCAGTCTCGAGGAGGATCTGCGTCATCGACGTCGGGTGCGGTGGGTGGCTTTGAGCGTGATCGCCGGGGCGGTCGCGATTGCCATCTTCCTCCGAGCCGTGATCTCGGTTGCCCCGAGTGGGCGGTTGATCGCGCCGGGCTGGGCTCTATTGCTGGTGACGATCCTGGTCCAGGTGGTCGGGGTCCTGACTCTGGGCCCGACGCTTCGCCGCTTCGGCAAACCTCTCATAGCCGACGTGTTCCGACTCGACCCCACAACTGGTCAGCGTTTCATGAACCTGTTGGACATCGCGTTCTATCTGTTCCTCTTCGGTGTGATCCTGGTCAGAGCCGATCTTCAGGCCTGGAACCGAACCGTGGTCCTTGGCGTGGACCTCCCCGAATGGACGGCGAGAGTTGCGGTCTTCCTCCTTGTGATGGGGATTGCCCACGCTTTCACCATCGCAGTGCTTCCTGTGGTCGGGCTGTTCTTCTCGTCGTCGATGAGGCGGGTTCGGAGACTGCGCGCCGGGGCGGCGGCTCCGGTGGTGTCGGTCCGCGCCGAGCGGGCGGAGCGAGTGGTCCAACTGATCGTCTGGGGGATTGCCGGATTGGCCCTGGCGGCGGTTGTGATCGGGGTTGGTCTGTTCCTTATTGGCGGCGTCGTCGATCCCTGATCCGAGATCGTCGCTTTCCATGACAGATCGGAGCCGTCTTCGCTGCCAGACTGTCGCGATCCGAAAGGAGTCATGGTGAGTTCCCTTGGCCAACGGGGTGGAGTCGGTGGTTTATAGCCGCGATTCGAGCGGGCCCGGTGCCCGGGCACGGGTCGCGATCCCGAAGCCAAACCGCAGCCTCTATCGACGATTCCTCAGGGACACCGCCAAGGCCGGTCTCCCATCGGGCCCAGGCTCTGGCGAGGTGGTCGCCGAGGAGGACCTCGCTGACTTGCCGGCGACTGCGCAGCGCTACATGGCGTTCATGGGCGTGCCGGGCAGGCCGAGGGATTGGTCGCTGCGGGCCCGGTTCGTCGGCCGCTTTCGGCTTCGGCCACATGCGGATTGGCTCCCGGCCGAGGCCTGGCAGTACAACACCGCGCTTGAAGTGGGTCGGGTGTACTCGATGAGGGTCGGCTTCGCAGGCATGCTCCCGATGATGGGCAAAGACACCTATCTGCGCGGCCGGGGCCAAATGTTGGGAAAGCTGCTGGGTCTGTTCAAGGTGGCCGAGGGGCACGGTGACGAGTTTGACCTCGGGGAACTGACCACCTATCTGAACGATGCCGTGCTTCTGGCTCCGTCGTTTCTCCTGGGGCCCAATACGACCTGGGCCGAGGTGGACGACGACAGCTTCGATGTGACGCTTGCGGATGCCGGCCGTCGGGTCACTGCAAGGGTCTTCATCGATGAGCGGGGGGCACCGGTCGACTTCAGCACGACCGATCGTTTCGCGGATCTTCCTGGTGGCCTGGTCAGGGCGAAATGGACCACTCCGACGCCGGTCTGGCTCAGTGGAGCGGGGCGGCCGGTTCCGGGGCCGGTCTCGGCCGTCTGGCACCTGGCCGACGGCCCGCTGCCCTATATCGAGGGTCGTCTCATCCCCGACAGCATCGCCTACAACGTGGCGCCGGGGTCCTGACCCTAGGAGCACGGGTGTTTGTCACCGGGCTTAGGCGATCACGTCTATATGCCGACATTTATCAGATGGAAAACGGCCCCCTCGGGCGTCAGGTGTATTCCGACACATCGAGCCGGTCGCTCACCGCTGCTCGGTTGTTGGCAACGACGATTGCAGTCGTGGGCGTTGCCTTCTCGGTCGTCATGTACATCCGCAACGAGAACTCCGGCGAGCAACGGGCCCGTGAGGCGCTCGCCAACACCGGCGACGAGCTGACACGAGTGGTCGCAGACCTCAGAGCAGCGGCAAGTGAACAGACCGAGGCGCTGGAAGGCCTTTTCGAATCGAGCACCGAGGTCACCCAGGAGGAGTTCGATCATTTCGCCGTGGTGATCGGCGGCGCTCCGGCATCGAACTTGGTCTTCGCATCGCCGGTCCCGACCGCCGACCCCGACGTGATCTCATGGGCGGTGGTGTACGAGGCCCGATCGACGGCATCCGGATTCGACAAGGGCTTCGATCTTGCCCGCGATCCCGCATTGCGCGATGCAATCGATCGTGCACTCCGCGGAGAGGACGCCGCTTCGTCCGGTTTCATCAGCCTGCCCGGCCACGATGACCCTGGGGACGTGGCGCTGGTGTCGGCCATAACCAGACCGAGTGGCGAGGTGGTCGGCGTTGGAGTGGCGATCATTCAGGTCGACGATGCGCTTGCCGAACGCGTCGGGCTGCTGCTCGAGGGCCATACCGAATGGCGGATTCGCGAGGTGGAGCCTGGTGAGGAGTCGATTGCGGTATCCACGGCTGATCGCTGGTCGGAGGCAGTTACGATCGGCGATCGTGGTTTCGTCGTCGAGTTGGAGGCTCTCCAGACTGGCGAACGGCGTTTCGGTCAAGCCTCCGATTGGCTCGCCGTTCTTGGGATCCTCACCAGCAGTCTTGTCGCCATTCTCACCTACAACTTGATGAAGCGTCGGGCAACGATCCGTCGGATCGAGAAGCTGGAACAGACGCTGGCAGAGAAAGATCACTTCCTGGCGACCGTCAGTCACGAGCTCCGGACCCCACTGACCGCGGTGGTTGGGATGCTCGAAGTGATCAATGACAATCTCGACCACCTCACGCCGGGCCAGTACGCGCTTTTGCTGGGTGACGCTCGCGACGGGGCACTGGAGTTGGAGCGTCTCATCGAGGATTATCTCATGGCCGCCCGCCTCTCCTCCGGAGCTTTGACCATGAAGACCGAAATAGTCAACCTCGACATCATCTTCACCAAGACCGTCGCTCGTCTCAATCTGCCCGAAACCCTCAGCGTGAAAGTCGGCCCGCTGGGATCGTGCACCGGCGACTCGCTCCGTATTCGCCAGATTGCCCGCAACATCCTGCGCAACGCAGCGCGATACGCCAGTCACCAGATCGAGATCAAGAACACCGGAGATGACTCGTTCGTTGTTGTCGAGATTCGAAACGACGGCGATCCGGTGCCGGATGATCTCCTGGACCGGCTGTTCGAGCCGTTTGGCGGATCGAACAGCCTCCGAAAGGCCGAGCCGATCGGGCTCGGGCTCTCCGTTTCACGGGGTCTCGCCAGGAGAATGGGCGGCGACCTCCGTTACTCCGTTGAAGGAGATTGGATCGTGTTCAGAGTCGTGCTCCCGGTGGCTCCTCGGACGGATGATCCGACAAGTCTCAGCCGGGAGTCGGTCGAAGCTCTCTGAGGGTTTTCTCGTGGGAGGGACCAGAACGAGCCCATCGAGGCCCGTTCTGGCTTGGCCATTCATCTCCCCAGCGAACACAGCGAGCGGATGTTTCTCCCCCCAGCGAACGGAGTGAGCATTTCTCCCCCCAGCGAAGCGTTGGGGGGAGCACCGGCGTAGCCGGGGAGGGGGGCGCCGCAGGCGAAGGGGGAGAGCCGGCGAAGTCGGGAGGGGGGCCACCCCGCCACGCGAGATAGTGCCCCTAGCTCACCGTCACTTGAGACTTCTTGCCGAATCGTCTCCGCTGCGGCTCACTCAGGAACCGCTTGCGGACCCGGATCGAGGTTGGGGTCACTTCAACCAGCTCGTCGTCGGCAATCCATTCGATCGCCGTCTCCAAGGTGAGGTTGCGGGGTGGCCTCAAGTTGATCGCCTCGTCCGCGGCGTGGGTTCGGATGTTGGTCAGCTGTTTCGGCTTGGCCGGGTTGACCACCATCTCTTCGGGCCGGGAGGCCTCACCGATGATCATCCCTTCGTAGGTCTCCTCGCCGGCGCCTATGAACAGCTCACCGCGCTTTTGCAGATTGTCCAAGGCGAACCCGGTGCTCACACCTTTACGATCGGCGACCATGGCTCCACCGATACGGTGGGGGAGCTCTCCGACCCATGGCATCCAGTCCTCGTGATGCTGGTGAATGAGGGCGGTGCCCCGAGTCGTGGTCATCAGAAGGGAGCGGAACCCAAGGAGCCCTCGAGCCGGTGCAGTGAAGATGATAATGGTCCGTGCCGGGTCGCCGGGCTGAACTTCGAGGATCGTCCCCTTGCGGGGGGCTGCTGCCTGGGTCACGGTGCCGACGTACTCGTCGGGGACGTCCACCACAGCCCGCTCCACCGGTTCATGTGGAGCCCCATCTATCACCCGGATCACCACCTCCGGCCGGCTCACCTGAAGCTCGAACCCTTCGCGTCGCATCGATTCGATGAGCACTGCGAGCTGCAACTCACCTCGACCGGACACCTCGACGATCTCGGGCGACGACGTCGGCCCGAGACGGATCGAGACGTTGCCGAGGACCTCTCGTTTGAGCCGGTCCTGGATTTGTCTCGAGGTGAGGAGCGTGCCTTCTCGTCCGGATAGGGGCGAGGTGTTGACTCCGAACGTCATCTTGAGCACCGGCTCGTCGACCGTCAGTCGGGGGAGCGGGACAGGGTCATCAGAGCTGGCGAGCGTGTCGCCGATCTCCACCTCGGGGAACCCGGCGACCACGAACAGGTCACCGGCCAGGCACTCGTCGACCTCTGATCTACCCAGACCGGTGAATCGCAACAGAGTGGTCAGACGGCGCTTGATGGGTGGCTCTTCGTCGTTGGCGTGGCAGAGGGCGACCTGGGCTCCCTTCCTGAGGGTTCCTTGCACGACCCGCCCGATGGCGAGACGACCCAGGTAGTCCGAGGCGTCGAGATTGGTGACGAGGGCCTGCAAGGGGGCAGCCGGGTCACCACCGGGCGCGGGAATGGTCTCCACGATCGCATCGAGAAGAGGAGCCAGGTCTGCGTCTTCCGCAGGGACGCCGATCCCGGTCATGGCGCGACCAGTTCGGGCAACCGTGGAGACGATGGGGAAGTCGATGTGATGGCCCTGGGCGTCGAGGTCGAAGAACAGCTGATAGATCTCATCTGCCACCTTCTCGGGCCGGGCATCGGGTCTGTCCACCTTGTTGATCACCACGACCGCGGGGAGGTGGAGGGCAAGGGCTTTGGACAGGACATAACGAGTCTGGGGCATGGGCCCGTCGGCGGCATCAACCAGAAGGAGGATCCCGTCGACCATGGCCAGGGCCCGCTCCACCTCGCCCCCGAAGTCGGCGTGCCCGGGGGTATCGACCAGGTTGATCCGGGTGTCCCCCCATTGGATGGACGCTGCCTTGGCTAGGATCGTGATTCCCCGCTCCCGCTCCTGGTCGGTGGAGTCCATCACCCGATCCACTCGCTCCTCATGGGAGGAGAACACACCGGCGGCGTTCAGCATCGAGTCGACCAGCGTGGTCTTGCCATGGTCGACGTGCGCGACGAGCGCGATGTTCCGGAAGGAGGGAGAGGGCATGAACCTGGGATGGTATCGCCCCCCGGGCCGGTATCAGACCGTGGCCACTCCCTGATCGAGGAGCTCAGGCGGCGTCGTTGCCGGAGCCTTCTCTGGACCCGACGACCTGGGTGCCCTCGTCGACGTGGCCCAGGGCGCACAGGATTTCTCGGTCTCCTTCATCCCAAGACTCTTCGGTCGGGTAAAGATAGGTGTACGTGAGGTCGGGGGAGTCCTCCCAGGCGATGCCGACATATCCTTCGAAGGTCCCGAGGCACTCTTGGTCGGCCCAACCCTCAGCCGCGGTCTCACCGGGATAGCCGGCATCGGGCCCGTCAGGGAACTCACGAAGGGCGTAGACCTCGAAGTCGTGGGCGATGTCGCAGGGATGGACCGTCACCGAGAGGTAGACCTCCGTGTCGGGCCAGTCTCCGCAGTCGCCGATCGCCAGGTCGAACACCGACAGGGTTCCCGAACCGGTGATCTCACCATCCTCATCGCGGTCGGCATCGGCGATCATGACGGCAAGAAACGCAATAATCGCCACCGGGATGGCCAAGAGGATGAAGGCTGTCTCGACGATTCCCAGGATTCTCCCCGCCTGAGCCTGGCTGCGGTTCTCGGGTGGCCGCCTTCCGGCGTCGATGGCCTTGAGCTCTTTTCCCCCAATGCGCCATGCGAACGGACCCAGCAGTCCACAGAGAACGACTCCAAGGATCCCCAACACCAGGGCGGTGGTGGCCTGACTCTGTTCGGGATACTGCTGGTCCGTCATTTCATGTGGCTGCCGTTCGGGCGCCGAGCCAATCGCCGACACGTCGCCAGGCGCGACGTGCGACCTTCCACAACATAATCGTGATCGTGGTGGCGGCCACGACCAGGATGGAGACGACGATCACCGTGATCAAAGGGAAGGTGATGGCTAGGACAACGAGCAAGGTCACCCCGACGTCCTCGAGCAGTGAGAGAGCGATGTTGCTCACCGGCTCGGGGGAGGTATTGGCCACCACACGGGTCGTTGCCTTGGCGGCGTGAGCGTCGAGGGCGAGGGCACCTGCCACCGCCGCGCCGAGAGCGACCCCGATGCTTGCTGAATCGCCGGCGATCACCGCTCCCAGGGCCGCGGCTCCCAGAGGGCGGACCACCGTGTGGATCGCATCCCAGACACTGTCGAGGTAGGGGACCTTGTCGGCGAAGAACTCGATCCCGAACAACACCCCGGCCACGATCATCACGTCGGTGCGACTGAGGACCGCGGGGAGGTCGGTCCAGCCGAGCCGGGCGGCAACCCCCAGTAGGAGGGTGACCAGATAGAGGTTGATCCCTGCCGCCCAACCCGATCCGGCGATGATCCCGAACGCTTCCACGGTGGGAAGGTAGCGGTCAGGCGTACAGGTTGATTCCGACCGGTCCTATTCCTGGCTCCGGCGCAGGCGCGTTCTGGCCAGGATGACCAGGAGGGGACCTACCCAGAGGTCGTTGGGTGTCGGCTCCTCGGGTGCTGGCTGCGCGGGCTCGGACTCGGGTTCGGGCACGGGCGCGCCGCCGCGGTCACGTGCGAGGCTGCGGCCGCCAATGTGATCTTCGTTCACGGTTGCCGAACGCGCTCAACGGTTTCGAGCCCCAGTGACCCGGCGGGCCATGAAGGTCATCCCGATGGCGAGCATTCCTATGGGAACGATTGCGCCGACCGGAATCGACCCATGCTGGTCGGCCGGACCGCTGTCTCCGGCCTGCGCGTCGGGAGCCTGCCCGTCGGGAGCCGGCCGGCCCGGAGCCGGGGGG
>JBBDQO010000081.1:0-4904 GCA_040905925.1 Acidimicrobiia bacterium
GGTATGATCGTCACCGAGGCGGCCGAGCTGGCGCGCATGGTTGATGACCTGGTGGCCGCGGGCAGGATCGATGGGGGGGCGATCGGCTACAACCTCGAGATCGTGGAGTTGAGCCCGGAGATCGAAGAGGTGCTCCGACCGTTCAAGCGGAGAGGGGTTTCGGTGGAGGTGGACGACATAGGCATATCGGTTCGGGCGGACCGTCTCCGTTTGCGACAGCTGCTCAGGAACCTCGTCTCCAACGCTGTCAAATACGGTGGGGACGAGATCGCTGTCACCGCATACCGGCAGGATCACACAGTTGTGATCGAGGTCATCGACGACGGGCCCGGTGTGTCTGCAGACGTGGACGACCGGCTGTTCAATCGTTACGTCCATGATCATGGGTCGGCGCTACTGCAAGGCAGTGTTGGCCTTGGCCTTGCCATTGCCCGCTCTTTCGCCGAGGGGATGGACGGCTCGCTGGAGTACAAGCGGATCGACGAATTGACGATCTTCGAGGTTTCCCTGCCCCTGGTCGAGAGCGATTCGTCGAAAGGGACGGACTCTCCCCTGACAGTGGTTGGGGCGCAGGCGTCGTAGACGATTCAGCCGGCTTGCGGTCTCCGGATCAGGTCTCTGCCAACGCCGGCGAAGAAGGTGACCCAGGTCACCAAACCGAGGAATTTGGCGACGTCTTCGATTACCGCGGAGTAGGGCGGCGTCGGCAGGTCGGCTTCCCCGGCGGCGTCGAGGATCACCGAGGTGGCGAAAAGCGCAACTGCCACCACGAACACCGCCAGATCAGGCCTGGTCTTGAGATAGGACCAGGCCCTCCAGAACAAGACGATGGCGATCACTCCATAGGCGCCGATCGTCACCGGTGAGGGGATGCCAATCCCGTTCTTGATCGCCTCGTGCAACAGGAAGGCGTCGTCGGCGCCGAGGACCAGGCTGGTGACCGCTCCGGCGAGCAGCAAGGAGCGTTGCCCCCGCGTCGCCTCGGCGCCGAGACAGAGGACGCAGATCGCCGCCGCCGCGGCCCAAAGCGCCACCCCGGCGATCGAGACCAGCCCCACATACCAGGCGCCGTCGAGGGTGGCGCTGGGGTCGCGAAGCAGATCGGTCACCGGCACATCGCTGGTGTAGGCGATGCCGAGGACCATCACCAGCACTGCGCTCACCGGGAGCAGGACACGGAACAGAAGACGGCTCAGGGCGGACATGCGCTCAGGTGTCGAGATGCTCTCCGCCATGAAACCTCCCAGATCCACGGAGAATGCTAAACCCGGAGGTTGAGGTGTCTAGGCCCGTTCTTAACGCATGCCGCAGCGGGTATGACAACATGTCCCCATCACACACTTCGTTCGACATCCGGGGGTCTGTTGAGATCGACATCTCCCATCGTTGCCCTGGTCTTGGTCCTCGCCGCATGCACCGCAGACTCGAGCCCCACGACGGTGGGCGGCACAACCACCGTTCAAGATGACACCATCCCGACCAATTCGGGGACCATCGAGCGGACGCCGGTGATGGTGTCGGGCGAACAGGACTTTCCCGACGGGTTCACCATCCCTGCCGACGAGTCATGGGTTTTCGACCCCGATGCCGACACCACGGTGACCGTCTCGGCCAATGTGGTGGTTCTGGGGGAGTTGGTGATGCAGCCGGCATCCGAGGACGTGGAGCACGTGCTGATGTTCGAAGGAGTCGACGAGTCGGCCTTCGTCGGAGGGGGGATGGACCCGGTGGCCTCCGATGTCGGGTTGTGGGTGATGGGCGACGGCCAGCTAACCCTGGAAGGCGCCGAGAAGACGGCCTGGGCCTACGAGTACGACCCGGCCTGGGAGGGAGACGAGGTGGTGGCGGCTCCCAACACTCCGGGCGACTTCGATGGTTTTGAGACGGTCACCTCGACCCCACCTCCCAATGAGCTTGGATATCCGACCGAGTTGGTCAACCTCACCCGGAACGTCCGGATCGAGGGCACCCCCGATGGTTACACCCACGTGTTCCTGCGTTCCACCCACCCTCAGACGATCCGCTACGTCGCTCTGCGTTACATGGCCCCGACGTTCGGGGAGATCGACCAGACCGGGCGTTATGGCCTGCACTTCCATATGGCGGGGGACGGGACCCGAGGTTCGGTTGTGGAAGGCGTCGTGATTCGGGACGCGGGAAACCACGCTTTCGTCCCCCACGCTTCGCATGGCATCACCTTCCGGGACACGATCGCCTTCAACGTGCTCAACGAGGCCTACTGGTGGGACCCGGCACCCGAGGAAGAGGATATGTCAAACGACACCATCGACCTGGTCTGGGATCGAGCCGTGGCTGCCGGTGTCGATCTCGGCGTTGCCGGCAACAAGTTCCGTCTCGCCGGCTTTTACCTGGGCAACGGAAGGAACATGACAATCTCCAACTCGGTGGCCGTGGGAGTGCGAGGCTTAGAGGGGTCGCAACGCTCCGGGTTTATCTGGCCCGAAGACGCCGGGGCGGTATGGGTGTTCGAGGACAACATCGCACACAACAACGAGACGAACGGGATCTTCGTCTGGCAGAACAACTCCGAGAACCATCCCGTCGACGGGTTCACCGCCTATTACAACGTGGCGGCCGGGGTCGAGCATGGCGCCTATGAGAACTCTTATCAGTACAACGGCCTGACGCTGCTCGAGAACGGGCTTGCCGTCGTCTCCCATGCCCTGGGAGATGACAGCGAAGGAGCCGACACCCAGATTTGGACCGATGTGGTGACCAACGGGGGCACGCTGCTCATCGACGAGCATGCAACCGCTCCCGAGGTCCCGGTGAGATTCCTCAACTGCGACTTCGAACAGGTGATCGTCGCCGACGGCGAGGGCGCCGAGCGCAGTGAGTATGACTTCGTGAACTGTGGGCTCGAACCCTCCGACTTTGATCTGAGCGTGGCCTTCGGGTTGTCGGTGTTTCGGGTGCAGAACGACGACGGAACCACCTACGAGCTACGGGGGGACGGAACTGTCACCGAGGTCGAGCCTTTCTACGACGACTGACCGGAGGCTCGGCCGACCTCTTTGCGGCGGGCCAGTGCGGAGCGGGCGAACCATGCTGCGTCGCCCGGACGATTCGGGAATCGTTTGCGGGCCATTCCCACCGCTCGTCTCATCTCAAACAGGGCTATCAGCGCTTCGTCACCGACACTCAGGGACTCCTCAGGCCAGAGCGCGGAGTAACCGCCGATGAATGACGAGCGAAGCTCTTCGAAGCGTCCGGTCACCGGGCGGCTTCGGGTGAAGCCCCGCCCCGCCAGTTGGCGTCTCAGCTCGAATACGAAGTTGCCCAGGTCACGGTGGATGAGTGCGGTCGGGGAGACATCCGGTGGGTCGAGCAGATAGAGACCACCCCCCGGGGTGCCGAGGAGATTGCCCGGTCCGAAGTCTCCAAAAGATCGTGCACATCGACGACGCCAATCCACCTGATTGAAGATGCGATCGACGACGGCGTCGTCGATGCGGTAACGGGCGGCGAGAAAGCGCGCCTCCTCCCCGGCGGTTGAGATGTCCTGTAGGGGTGGGGTCAGGTGTCTGGCGTGGAAGGCGGCGAGCATGCGCCCGGCGTTCTCCATCCAGTTGGGAACGTGGTGGGACCAGGCCGGGTGGTCCGGCTGGCGGAGGATCGAGACCAGGTCGGTGCCGTCCACGTACGGCATCACGACCACCGGGGGGTCATCGGCCCAGGCCAGAGGCCGGATTGCGCCTCCCCCCTCGACTTGTGCTGCGTCGAGTGTCTCGGCGAGCTCGACCATCGCCTGGAAAGTGCGCTCGGCATCCCCGGGCTCCCAGCGGGTGACGATCTTCACGATCACCTCTTGGCCGGACGGCCGCCCGGTCATCCGATAGAACACCGAGCCGGAGCGCTCACGCTCCCAGGCAGCGCCCAGGTCGTAGTTGTCGGCCCGCTGCTGCCATGCGAACGAATCCTGCAACCTGCAAAGAAGATCCGAGATGTAGGCCGGACTGGGCGGCTGAGGAATCGATCCGCTATCCATCACACGCTCCTTCTCGGACTGAGCGCACTCTCAGAGTCTGGCTCAGGGATACCAGGTCATCAGAAGTTGCCTCCGGCGGGTTGCATTCCGCCACCCACCACGACGGTGGTGTCGGCGGCACCGGTGGTGTTGGTGTTGCGCAGGTAGACGGTGCCGTTGGAGGGTCGGTAGAGGCCGAGGGTGTCGTCTCCGTCTTGGTCCCAGTCTCCGGTGAACACCACGTCACCGGAGTCGCCGTAGAAATATGCGATTTCGCCAGGCCCTTGGCTGTTGGAGTGTCGGAGGTAGACGAACCCGTCGGAGGTGCGCCGGAGGCCTGGGGTGTCGATTCCGTCTCCGTTCCAGTCTCCCATGAAGGGGGCGTCGCCGGGGTTGCCGAAGTAGTAGGAGTAGTCGGCTGCTCCCAGTCCGGCGTCACCGGCTCCGAGATGGTTCATGATGTAGAACTTGCCTTCGGCGGGCCGGTAGATCGACACCGTGTCGCATCCGTTGTTGTCGAAGTCTCCGGCCAGAGGGAGATCTCCCGGGTTCCCGAAGAAGAAGGCGACATCGGCCACTCCCTGAGTGTTCGAATTCCTCAAATACACGTATCCGTCGGAACGTCGGTACAACCCTGGGGTGTCGATCCCGTCACAATTCCAGTCACCCATGAACCCGTAATCACCCGGATTCCCAAAATAGAAGCCTGCCACCTGGGCGGGGCCCCGGTACAAGCGCCAGAAACCAACGTTGCTCTGGACTACCGCACTCTTTGCGGTCTGCGGAACGGGAGGCGGCGAGGTGGTCGTCGTAGTTGTGCCTGGGATGGTGGTAGTTGTCGTGGTGCCCGGTCCGGTGGTGGTAGTGGTGGCCTGAGTGGTAGTGGTGGTGCCCTGTCCGGTGGTGGTAGTGGTGG
>JBBDQO010000082.1:0-4902 GCA_040905925.1 Acidimicrobiia bacterium
GTCCGATGGCTCTCTGCTCATTTCTCGGGCGGTCGTTCTCACCGAGACTGAGGCGAGGCATTACAACAGCCCCGAGGCCGTCGAAGCTCTAGAGGAGGGTCTTCGCTCGGTGAAAGCGGGTCGGGTCCAATCGATAGAGCTCCGCACTCGCTGAGAGCGTGGACAGCGGACAATTCTTGTCCCACCCTCCCGGTACCCTCCATCCCGTGCCCGAGTTCCAGGTCGTCTCCGACTTCGCCCCCGCTGGTGACCAGCCCGAAGCCATCGAGAAGCTGGCCGAGGGGATCAATCGTGGTGACCGGTTCCAGACCCTGCTCGGGATCACCGGGTCGGGTAAATCCGCCACCATCGCCTGGACCATCGAAAAGGTGCAGAAGCCGACTCTGGTCCTGGCTCCCAACAAGGCGCTGGGGGCCCAGCTGGCCAACGAGTTTCGCCAGTTCTTCCCCAACAACCGGGTGGAGTACTTCGTCTCCTATTACGACTACTACCAACCCGAGGCCTACATTCCCCAGACCGACACCTACATCGAGAAAGACGCCACGATCAACGACGAGATCGACCGGCTCCGTCACTCCGCCACTGCGGGTCTGCTGGTCCGTGACGACGTGATCATCGTGGCCTCGGTCTCGGCGATCTACGGGCTGGGCTCACCCGAGCAATACCTGGGCCAGCTGCTCCGTCTCATCCGGGGGGTCGAGTACCCGATGACCGCGGCCATCAAACGGCTGGTCGACATCCAGTACGAGCGAAACGAGGTCAGCTTGACCCGAGGCAAGTTCCGGGTTCGGGGGGACACCCTGGAGGTGTTCCCCTCGTATGAGGAGACCATCGTCCGAGTCCAGTTCTGGGGAGACGAGATCGAGCGCATCCTCCGGCTCAACCCGGTCACCGGCGAGGTCATCGACGAGATGTCAGAGCTGATGATCTTCCCGGCTACCCACTACGTCACCGAGCGAGAGCGGATGCTGAAGGCGATCGAGGGCATCGAGGTCGAGTTGGCCGACCGTCTCGCCGACCTCGAGGGCAACGGCAAGTTGTTGGAGGCGCAACGGCTGCGGATGCGGACCAACTACGACCTGGAGATGATGCGAGAGATCGGGTTCTGCTCGGGGATCGAGAACTACTCACGTCATCTCGACGGGCGGGCGCCTGGGGAGGCTCCGTACACCCTCCTGGACTATTTTCCCAAGGATTACCTCACCATCGTCGACGAGTCACATGTCACGGTTCCCCAGATCGGCGGGCAATACGAGGGGGACCGGTCCCGGAAAGAGGTCTTGGTCGAGCACGGCTTCCGACTCCCATCGGCCAAGGACAACCGGCCGCTCCGTTTCGACGAGTGGTTGGAGAAGGCCAATCAGGTGGTCTTCCTCTCCGCCACCCCCAGCAACTTCGAGATCTCGCAGTCAACCCAGGTGGTGGAACAGATCATCCGACCTACCGGTCTGGTCGACCCCGAGGTGATGATCCGGCCCACCAAGGGCCAGATCGACGACCTCCTCGACGAGATCCGGGGGCGGGCGGTGCGAGAGCAGCGGGTCCTGGTCACAACCCTCACCAAGAAGATGGCCGAGGACCTGACCGACTATCTGCTGGAGATGGGGGTGCGGGCCCGCTACATGCACTCGGAGATCGACACCCTGGAACGGGTCCAGATCATGCGCGAGCTCCGGCTGGGAGAGTTCGACGTCTTGGTGGGGATCAACCTATTGCGTGAGGGCCTCGACCTGCCCGAGGTGTCGTTGGTGGCCATCCTCGACGCCGACAAGGAGGGTTTCCTCCGCTCGGAAACCTCATTGATCCAGATCATTGGGCGTGCCGCCCGCAACATCGACGGTCAAGTTGTGATGTATGCCGACAACGTGACCAAGTCTATGAAACGTGCGATAAGCGAGACCAACCGGCGTCGCAAACTGCAGGCGGAGTGGAACCAGGCCCACGGCATCGACCCCCAGACGGTGCGAAAGCGGATCTCGGACATCCTGGAGTTGGTTCAGACCGAGGCCCCCACCGGGGATCGCCGACGACGTGAGGTCCAGCAACGCCGACCCTTGGACCTGGAGAGCGATGACCTGGTCCGTTTGGTGCTCAGTCTCGAGGAGGAGATGCACCAGGCGGCCAAGGAGCTCCGTTTCGAATATGCCGCACGCCTCCGCGACGAGGTGAACGAGTTGAAACGCGAGCTACGTGAGGTGGCCGAGGCGGGGTGAACTCTCCTCCTCGTCCAGAGACCCACCTGCTCCAGGAGAGCATAGGGTTTGTAAAGAATGCCAGTCGCAGTCTTTCCGTGGCCTTAGCCTCAGATGATGTCGATCAATGGTCTTCTCTCCCGCGTCTGGGCGTACAACCTGCTCCAGCGGTTCGTGGGGGCAGATCGGCTGCGCTACAGGTGCATAGAGCAACTTGCGCTGTCGCCCGGAGACACAGTGCTCGACGTGGGATGTGGGCCGGCTTACTATTTCCCGCGGCTGCCCTCGCCAATCAGGTATTACGGATTCGACACCGAGCCTCGATATGTGCGCTGGGCCGATAGGCGATGGGCAAATGCCGGCGCGACCGTTCGACTGGGTGTCTTCGACGGGGAGCAGGCGGAGACTCTCCCTCCGGTTGACGCCGTCCTGCTCCTCGGGATCCTTCACCATCTCTCCGATGACGAGTCAACCGATCTGCTACACCTCGCGGCTCGCTCTCTCTCGCCGTCGGGCCGAGTAGTCACGGTCGACACTTGTTTCGAGCCGTCACAAGGTCGAATCTCGCGATGGATGGCCGAGCGGGATAGGGGCGACTACGTTCGAGAGCCAGCGGCATTCGCCGCGTTAGCACGATCCCAGTTTCAGAGTGTCGAAGGCGAACTCTTGACCGGAGTGACTCGCCTCCCGGGTAGCTATTGGATGATGTGCATGAGTGATCCGAGCCCGACTAAACCCTCGACTGCGTGACGCGATGCGTGCTGGCCCTGACACGGCGCTTCTCGCCCGCACTTCGTATGAGCCAGCGATGTGGTTTGTTGCGTTCACCACGTGAGTGACGAAGCGCGATGGCGTCCTCTCCGATTCCTGGCTCGATACTCTTGAGGCCCTTGGTCCTCGAGTCTCTCACTTCGCTTATGACGACGGCTTCCGGCTTTGGCCCGGTGGCCCGAATTGTCCTGATGAGGGGTGGGATCACTGCCAGATTGGCACTACGTATCGATGGAGCATGCGAGGCTATGTTCGCATGAAGGTGGTGATCCTGGCCGGTGGTCATGGGACCCGACTATTCGAAGAGACGGTTCGGATTCCGAAACCGATGGTCGAAATCGGCGGCGATCCGATTCTGGTTCACATAATGCGACTCTATGCGCGCCCACGGACTCAATGATTTCATTGTTGCCTGCGGCTACCGCGGGCACCTGATCAAGGACTACTTCGCCCGGTTCAACCTTCAGAACACCGACTTCTCTATCAACCTCGGGAGCGGCGAGGTAACGCAACTCAATCGCACCTCGGTCGATTGGAACGTAGCTTTGATCGACACCGGCTTGGACACGATGACAGGCGGCCGCCTCGCTCGCCTCGGCCCGTATCTGGGAAATACCACCTTCATGGCTACCTACGGAGACGGGCTGGCCGACATCGACATATCAAACCTGCTCGACTTTCATCGGAAGCACGGCAAGTTGGCGACGATCACAGCGGTTCGGCCTGAAGCGAGATTCGGCAGCTTGTCGATCGACAGCGACCGATTGGTAACTGGGTTCGAGGAGAAAGTCAGGTCAACCGAGGCGCGGATCAACGGTGGGTTCTTCGTGCTTGAGCCCCAGGTCATTGACTACATCGGTGATGACAGTGTGTCGTTCGAGCGCGCTCCGCTTGAGAGGCTGGCCGAGGATCGGCAACTGATGGCCTATCCGCACGACGGATTCTGGAAGCCGATGGACACATTGCGCGATCGCCAGGAGCTAGAGCGCCTCTGGAACCAGGGTGATGCTCCGTGGCTCAAATCCATCGGAGCAGAAGATGGCATCGCCTGACTCTTCTGCGGAGTCTGGATGGCTCAACGTTTTCAAAGGCCGAA
Organism: Acidimicrobiia bacterium; assembly: GCA_040905925.1. Lineage (GTDB taxonomy): Bacteria > Actinomycetota > Acidimicrobiia > Spongiisociales > ZC4RG35 > JALYNX01. The sequence continues at coordinate 4,060 of JBBDQO010000082.1, forward strand.
GGGTCCTCGTTACCGGCCACACCGGGTTCAAGGGGAGCTGGATGGCGATCTGGCTGAATCGCCTCGGTGCCGATGTTCAAGGCTTTTCCCTCGAGCCAGTGCAGCAGTCCTTGTTCTCGGCGGCAGGGGTTGCAGACATGACAACCAGCCTTTATGGCGACGTCAGAAATCCGGATGACGTCTCCGAAGCGTTTTCGAGTGCGCAGCCTGAGGTCGTGTTCCACCTCGCAGCACAGTCCTTGGTCAGGCGAGGCTACGAGAACCCAATAGAAACCTATGGCACAAACGTGATGGGGACGGCAAATGTGCTCGAAGCCGCTCGCCACTCGCAGTCGGTTCGCGGAGTCGTGGTGGTGACCAGTGATAAGTGCTACGAGAATCGAGAGACAACTCGCAGCTACAGGAAAACCGATGCCTTGGGAGGTCGCGATCCCTACAGCTCGAGCAAGGGATGCGCCGAATTGGTGACGTCGGCGTATCGTCGATCCTTCTTCAACGATTCGGTGGGGCCTTTTGTTGCGTCCGCCCGCGCCGGGAATGTGATCGGGGGAGGAGATTGGTCCGAGGATCGGTTGGTGCCAGACATCGCCCGCTCGATGCAAAAGCGCGAACCGGTGGTGATCCGCAATCCTGGTCACGTACGACCTTGGCAGCACGTTCTCGAGCCCCTACGGGGCTATCTGATGTTGGGTGGTGCCCTGCTCGAGGGGCGGGGCCAATTCGCTCAGGAGTGGAATTTTGGACCGGGCGACGACGCGGCAGTCTCCGTTCAAACCCTTACACAATGGATTGTCGAGGCGTGGGGCGGCGGGTCGGTGATCGTGGCACCTGACAGTGATGCTC
>JBBDQO010000083.1:0-18352 GCA_040905925.1 Acidimicrobiia bacterium
AACGCCCAGGCGGGGTGACCCGACGGAAAGTGCAGCAGAGAGCAGACCGCCGATGACCCGCACTGCGGGAACAGGCAAGGGTGAAACGGTGAGGTAAGAGCTCACCAGCGTCCCGGGCGACCGGGACGGCTCGGCAAACCCCACCCGGAGCAAGGCCAAACAGGGATGTCGGTGGCCCGCCGATCAAATCCCGGGTAGGCCGCAAGAGCGCATCGGCAACGTTGCGCCCAGATGGATGGCCGTCCATGACAGAATCCGGCTTATAGACGGGCTCGTAGACGTCGAGAGGGCTCCCCACCGGGAGTCCTCTCGTTGTTCACCCTGTCCTCGGAAATCCGGGGATGCGGCGAGATCGCGAAATAGCCTGAAGACCGAGAAACCTCCGAAGTCCGACACGTGTCCAAGCACAGACCCCCTACAAGGAGGATTGCCGCATGGTCATCAACAAGTACCTGGCCGAGTTCCTAGGGACGTTCATCCTGGTGTTCCTCGGCTCGATGGCGATCCTCGCCAGCGGCGCTACCGGAGGACCGGATGTGGTCACCATCGGTCTCGGGTTCGGCCTCGCCCTTCTCGCCGGGATCTGGGCGGTAGGCCATGTTTCCGGTGCTCATTTCAACCCGGCAGTGACCCTGGCGATGTTGGCCGATGGCCGGACCTCGCTCAGTGACGCCATCGGGTATTGGGTCGGTCAGTTCGCCGGCGCCGGTGTCGCCTCGCTCGTCGTGTGGGCCGCCGCGGGTCGGGACGCGGTTGGCAACACCGTGACCTCCTCACCAGAGTTGTCCACCGGAATCCTGCTCGAGATTGCCCTTACTGCCGTGTTCGTATGGGTGATCATGGCGGTGACCAAGAGAGGTGCGAACCACGCTCCCCTGGCGATCGCTCTGACCTTGGTCGCTGTTCATATCGCGGGTATCCCCTTCTCGGGGACCTCGGTCAACCCAGCCCGCTCGTTCGGCCCGGCGGTGGTATCGGGCGAGATCGACCAGCTTTGGGTTTACATCGTGTTCCCGTTGGTCGGTGGCCTCATCGCCTTCGGGCTGTACCGGTTGTTCCCGGTGTCGGAGGATTGAGGTCGGGGGAGCCTAGGAGAAGAAGGAGTCCTCGCCCAGGTCCTCGAGCCCCATCACCCATCCGGCGGGAAGCGACCAATGGCGCGCTCCCCTGATCATCGACTGCAGATAGTCGCTGTTGGGTCTACGCTCGCCGTCGGGTGAGCCCTTGGCCACAAAGGTGAGGCAGTCGTACTTGTTCCCCTCGCGATCCACGGCTTTCTGATCCCAGCCTGCGACACGCCCTTCGGCTTCTTCGGCTTCGGTCAGTGATGCGACCTGACTGTCCGGGATCTCGAACACCCCTCCCCACACCGTGTGACCCGAATCGGCTATGAGCGAGGGGATCGCCACGTCGTCATCGGATGGGACGAAGGAGAGCTTGGTCTCGGGGAAATGGGCGGTGAAGGCGAACCTGGCGTCCGGCGCCACGGCCTGGAGGCGGTCGGGATCCAGGAACGCGGTGTAGGCGAAATACAGCGTCGTTCTCGTCACGGGCACCCAATTGTACCGGGCGTTTCGGCCTGACCCGTCCAAGTCGCTCTTGCCGGTTGATCTGAGGGCCGTAAGCTCAGGCGCCGCAAACACCGCACCCTTTGAAGCTGGTAGGGGAATGAGTGACCGCAATCGACTTAGCCGCCAACAGTCCAGGTCGCAGAACGAGTTGCTCGATCTGGAGCGCATGCTTCTCGACCCCGAGGTGAGGCACTCTCGGGTTGCCGTGGAACTGCTGCTCCATTCCCAGTTCAAGGAGTTCGGGAGCTCGGGACGGGTCTACGACCGGGAGACCATGATCAAGATGATGAACCGGGAAACCTCGGGACAGATCACCATTCGGGACTTCGAAGCTCGCATGCTCTCCCCAGATGTCTGTCTGGTCAGCTACCGCTCGGTAGGGGAGGCCCAAGAGGCTCGACGCAGCTCGGTATGGGTGAGGGACGAGGGCCGGTGGCAGGTGATCTTCCATCAGGGCACCAAGATCCCCGGACGTCTTGCCCAAGGCTGAGCCGCCGCAGCGTCTCGAGGGCAATTTGAGGTCGCGGCTCGGATGAGGCGATTCGAGTTGCTCCTGGTATTCGGCGCCGTGTTCTCTGTCGGGTGGCCGGCGGTTTTCGGAGTCCGCACCCGACGGGGGATCGTTGCGGTGGTCCTCCTCACGTTGTTTGTGCTTCATTGGCAGGTGGAAGGTCTGCGCTGGCAGATGTTCCCTCTCTACGGGACCGCTCTCGGTCTGGCGATCGGTGACCTCATAGTCGTCGAGCGGCGTGTCGATTGGACCAGCCGAATCGCCCGCGGCATCTTTGGGGTGGCGGGCGTTGGGCTGGCCGCGATCCTGCCGCTCCTGCTTCCCGTGCCTGAGCTCCCTTTGCCCTCTGGACCGGAGGCGATCGGAACCGTCACCTTCGATCTGGTCGACCGCCAACGCCAGGAGATTTACGGGCCTGCTCCCGGGGCTCCGCGCCGGCTCCGGGTCCAGGCCTGGTATCCGGCCGAGTCGGGGGACGTGATCGAGCCGACCCCATGGAGTGAGGATTGGGATGTGGTGGCCCCTGCGACGGCCAAACTGCTCGGTTACCCCGGCTGGTTCCTGAACTACACCCGATACACCGAGTCCCACGCCGCGACATCCCTCCCGGTGGCGGCAGGGACCTTCCCGATTGTCATCTACAGCCATGGGTGGACCGGGTTTCGGACGATCGCGGTCAACCAGATCGAGAACCTGGTCAGTCATGGGTACATCGTGATCGCCCCGGATCACACCTATGCCGCGGTGACGACCAGGTTCGAAGATGGCGACGTCGCGCCTTATGACCTCGCGGCGCTCCCCGACGAAGAAGGGGTGGGTGAGGAGGCTTACGACGAGGCGAGCCAGAACCTGATGGAGGTGTTCGTGGCCGACCTGGTGACCATCCTCAATGCCCTCGACCAAGGGGAGCTGGGGCCGTTCGGAGAGCTGGCGGCGAGCGCGGATGTGACGCGTATCGGGATCTACGGTCATTCGACCGGAGGTGGGGCGGCTGTCGAGGTTTGCCTGATAGATGAGAGGTGCGATGCGGTGCTGGGTTTGGACGCCTGGGTGGAGCCGATTCCCGACCGGACCATCTCGACGTCGGCGACCCGCCCGGCGTTGTTCATGAGGTCGGACGAGTGGCGGGGGACCGAGAATGATGCCGTCCTGCGAGGAATCGCCGAACGCAGTGAGAACGTGACCTACTGGATCGGAGTCGAGGGCGCCAACCACAACGACTTCACCATCGCGCCGCTGTTGTCGCCGGTCACCGAACAGCTCGGGCTGACAGGGCCGATCCCGGCGGGCCGGGTCATCCCCATCGTCGACCGCTACCTGCTCGGTTTCTTTGACGTATTCCTCCTCGAGACGGGCTCGGCGGCGCTGGACACGGCCAGCTTCGACGAGGTCTCAGTCGAGGTGATCCGCCCCGGCTGACCGTCCGGTGAGGGTCCTCTCTCTCGATTCTGGCGCGGAGATATCGGCCTAGAGGCCGATATCTCCGCGCCAGAACGGGTTCCTCCTCAGCTGTCGGGACCCTGTCGGGTGTCTCCCGTCACCTGTTGGCCGGGTTGCTCTCCCCGTTTGATGGCGTCGATGGTTGCCCCGAGGATGCGCGCGTCGGCCTCCCCGATGATCTTTCCCACGACCACTCCCTCAGGGTCGATGAAGAAGGTCTCCGGGATGCCGAACACGCCATAGGCAATGGCGGTCCGGCTGGCAGGATCGGCCAGGTAGGCGGTGGCATCCGAGGTCCCGGCTTCGGTCAGGTAATCCAGGGACTGCTCAGGGTCCTCCTGATAGGCGATCTGGACGAAGGTCACGCCGTCGTCGGCGAACGAGTCGGCGGTGGCCACCAGGTCACTGTGCTCGTTGCGACATTCCAGGCACCATGAGGCGAAGAAGTTGACGACGACGATCTCACCACGGAGCCCCTCCAGCGAGACTTGGCCGTCGCCGGCGAGAGTCCTCAGATCGAACTCGGGAGCAGGACGACCGATGAGCGGGGAATCGACGAGACCGGGATCGGTCCCAAACCGGGAGGCGAGCACCACCGCGAAGACCACCGTGGCGGCGATGGCGCCGATCCCGACCCATTTCAGCGCACGCCCGTTCATGTGCAGGCCGCTCCCGAACTGGCCCGGTCGAGGTCGGCCTCGACCTCGGATCGTGATTCGTCGGGAAGGGACGGGTTCTCCAGGACCTCTTCGAAGAGGGAGACCGCGGTCTGGGCGTCCCCCGCGCCGCACCAATGCACCCGGCCCTTCAGGTAGAGGGTGACCGGGGAAGCGGGCTCGATGGCCAACGCCTGGTCGAGGAGACGGATGGCGGTCTCCACCTCCCCATTGCCCTCATAGGCCATCCACCCGAGACGGGTCAGGGCGGCCGCCGCCTCGCTATCGGTGGCCTCTTCGCTCTCGGCCACCGCCAGATAGTGGGGAAACGCAGATCGAAAGTCGCCTTCCTCGTAATAACGCTCGGCGAGAGCCAGTCGCATTCCGTTGATCTGAGGGTTGTCGAGATTGGCCGCGATCACGGCCTCCATCGTCTCATTGCTGACATCGCTGAGGTCTTGCTCGGAGAGATCGGCCACGCCGGCGGTCGGTCCCTCTCGTTCCTGGAGGAGATTCCCCGCCATACCGACGATCACGGCGAACATCGCAACCAGGAGGACTCCGCCCACGACGCGCCGTTTCCTGCTCCCGGGTTGGGAGGTCGTGCTCCGCGTAGGAGAAGGGTGACGGCGCCACCAGACGATGACAATGACCCCGGTGGCCACAGCGACCAGGGGAGCCAGCCACAGCCAGAGGGTGATGCCTGAAAGCGGAGGGTCGAGGAGGACGGCACCGCTGTACGAGGTGAGGAGCTCTTCGATGATCTCCTCGTCGGTGGCACCCTGGGCCACCTTCTCACCGATCAGGGACATCATGTCCTGGGCCATCCGGGCCGGTGAGTCGGCTATCGACTCTCCCTGGCACACCGGACACCTGACCCTGGAGCCGATCTGTTGGGCCCGGTCGACGTCCACCGGCTGGGTTGAGATCATGAAGGCCAACACCGCCCCCATGACGATCAATGCGACGACCCAGAGTGTGTTGACCAGCCGCTCAGACATCGGCGTTCTGGCGCTCGGGCTCGGCGGCCCGTTCCCTGCGAACCGCGGTCAGCGACCAAGCGCCGCCGGCCGCCGTGGTGAGGCCACCCAGCCAGAGCATCCACACCAGCGGGCTGGTGTCCAGCGTGAGGCTCACCTCCGTCGAATCGAGACCGCGCAGGGTCACATAGAGGTCGCCGGAGGGCTTGCTCATCACAGATGGGGTGAACACTGCGAAGGCGTCAGGTCCGTAGAGATTGACACGAGGCTCGAGCTGTCCCACCACGCGATCATCCCGAAACACCGTGAGCCGGGCACCCTCGACCACCCGGTTCGGCTCGACACGTCTGAATGGCGTCTCATAGGTGATGGCGTACCCGGCGAAGTCGACGGTGTCTCCTGGCTCGAGGGCAACGGTCGAGTGGCTGGCGAGATTCGAGGCAAAGGCGATCCCAATCGCAACCAGAACCACACCGAGATGGCTGAGCTGGCCGGCCCAGAACGGCTGGTCGCCACCGATCACGGTTCTCACCTCGGCCAGGAAGGGACGCCCGGTCCTCCGGGAGCGGGCGCTTGCCATCTCGATCAGCAGACCGACGATGGCGGTGGCGACGAAGGTCCCCAGCACCACCGCCAGCACCACCCACCCGACCCGGGTCACCGAGGCTGCGGTGAGGATCCCCGTGGTCAGGGCGAGCAGGGTTGGCCCGCGCAATCTTCGCCAGAGCAACCCTGGTGCTGCCCCCCGCCAAGGAGTCACCGGGCCGAATCCCATCACGAGCAACAACAAGAAGGAAAGGGGGACCGCGAGACGGTTGAAGAACGGCTCTCCGACCCCAACCTGGGTCCCGGTGAAGGCCTCCACCAACAGCGGGTAGGTGGTTCCGATCAGAACCACGAACCCGTACACCGCCAATAGGAGGTTGTTCACCAGGAACGCCCCTTCTCGCGACACGAAGCTCTCGACACGCGGTGACGAGGCAACCAGATGGGCGCGCATGGTGAACAGGGCGAATGACCCGACCAGGACCAGCACCAGGAAACCGAGCAGCGCCGGCCCGATTGCCGACTGGGTGAAGGAATGGACCGAGTTGATGGTCCCGGACCGGGTGAGGAATGTGCCCAGGATCGTCAGGGAAAACGCCGAGATGACCAGGACGAGGTTCCAGGCCTGGAGCATGCCTCGGCGTTGCTGGACCAGACCGGAGTGGACGAAGGCGGTTGCTATCAGCCATGGCATCAAGGAGGCGTTCTCCACGGGGTCCCAGGCCCAGTACCCACCCCAGGACAGGACCTCGTAGGCCCACCAGCCACCCAGCGTGATCCCAATCGTCAGGAATGACCAGGCGACGAGGGTCGACCGGTGGCTGCGGCGGAGCCATTCCGGCCCGGGGATTCCCAGAGCCAGGGCCCCGATGGCATAGGAGAAGGGGACAGACAGCCCCACATAGCCCAAGTAGAGCATCGGTGGGTGGATGGCCATGAGGAGGTGGTTTTGCAGAAGCGGGTTGGGACCCGGCCCGTTGAGAGGGGCATGCACCGCTGCCAGCGGCCACGGGCTCGAGACCCCGCATCCCGCGTTCAGAGCGCTGGTGCATACCTCGAATGGGTTGGCGACGCTGATCATGAGCCCGAAGAAGAAGAAGCCCACCCCGCCCATCACCGCCAGGGCCGCCGCTCCCAGCGCGTCGGGCGAGCGGCGATACCTGACGATCACCGCCCAGGTGAAGCCGGCGAGGATCAGGCCCCAGAGGATGATCGAGCCCTCGAGAGCCGCCCAGGCGGTGGCCACGTCGAAGGGGAACGGAGTAGTGGTCGCGTGATGGTCGGCGATGTAGGCGAGGCTGAAGTCGTCGGTGAGAAGGCCAATCTCCATGGCCACCATCGCGGTCACCGCTCCCGCCAGGAGGAGTCGTCCGGGTGCGACCAGATCCCCGGTGCCGCCCCTCGCCACCGAGATCCCGCGCCCGATGAGCAGGGTGGCGCCCACCAAGGCGGCAATCACACCAGCCGTGCCGAGGAGGGCCAGCATCACGGGTCCGGGTAGGCCCCGCCCTCATCGGGGACCTCGTAGTTCTCGTCGTGGCGGATGAGGACGTCGTCCGCCACGAAGTGATCCCCCGACCATGCGCCTTCCAGGAGCACCGGGACTTCTTCGGCCAAGAGAGAAGGGGCAGGCTCGGTCAGGACCACTCCGATGGTGGCACCACCGTCGGTCACGTCGAAGACGACCTCGTCGTCCGTTTTCACCATGGTGCCGCCGACCACCGTCCCCGCCAGCCGGAATCGCTCGCCGTCGGGGAAGTCGGCCCTCTGGGCGACAGCTTCGGTCGGGTAGAGGTAGTAGGTCAGATTCTCGCCGAGGCTGGTGACGGTCAATCCGACGACCAAGACGATCACCCCGGCGATGCCGAGGAGCACGAACCGACGATGGGCCACGGAATCAGTTCCCGGCTCGGCGTCGCCGGAGGTGGAGGTAGGTGGCGTATCCGAACATGACGCCATAGCTGATCACGAAGGTCCCGACCACGATCAGTTGGTCAGACATCCTTGACCTCCGACAGACGGGGTGGTTTCACTGCGTCACCGGCCAACGCGCTTTCGGCCGCAACTCGCTCCTCGGCTTTTGCCAAATCGATCCTGGCCACCAGGAGTGCTGCGTAGAGGACGGTGAAGGCGACCACGTTGACCAGGATCGCGATCGACATCTCACGGGGCATGGTGATCCCGTCAAGTCGAATCGACTGTGTCTGATGAAGGGTACGAAAGAGGTTTACCGAGAAATAGACGAGCGGGACCTGGACGACTGCAATGACTCCGAGAAGGGCCGAGCGTTGGGCCCGTACCGTTGGGTCCAGGGTCGCCCCCCGTAGCGCCAGATACCCGAGGTAGACAAAGAACATCACTGCCGTGGTGGCGAGTCGGGCGTCGCCCCAGTCCCAGGCCCGTCCCCATACGGCCTGGCCCCAAACCATGCCGGTGAAGAGGCCGATGGCGGTGAACATGACTCCGAGCTCGGCGGAGGCCTGGGCGAGACGGTCCCATCGACTCTGCTTTCGGATCAACCACATCGCCGAGCCGAGGGCGGTCAAACCGAAGGCCAGAAAGGCGAGCCACATCGACGGAGCGTGGATGTTGATGATCCGGGTGAAGTCACCCTGGAGGGTGTCGGCGGGAGCGGTGAGGGCGAACCAGAGTCCGACGGCCATCGCCACCGATGCGATGGCAAGCAGAACCTTCACCCGTGTCATCTAGACGCCTCCTCGAGTGGTCGTGCCAAACCGACGCCTGCCACCGCGAGCGCCAGGTCGGTCGCGACCAGGACCAATACCCAGGGCAGGATACTGGCGTCTCGGGCGAGTGCTTCCAGCGTCTGCGACGAGCCGATCACGAGGGGGAGGGCGAGTGGCGCCACGATCAGCGAGGCCAATGCAGTGCGGTTGTGGAGACCGGCGGTGACCTCCCCGGCGAGCGTGCCCAACTCGGTAAGGCCGACCGCGACCAGGATCGAGGAGAGCACGACCGGGCCCGGCCATCCATCCGGGAGCCTCGGGCTGTAGAACACGATCATCGCTACCAGGAGGACGGCGAGGAAACCTGACATCAGCACCGCCCCGGAGATGGTGCGACCGGCGAAGCGGGCCGCGGGGTCGACGCCCAGCAACGCATAGAGGTCCCGCCGCTCCTGATCGTCATGTGCTGCCTGACGGAGGGCGACCTGCATGCCGAACAGGACTCCTATCGCCCAGAACACCGCGGGCCCGAGCCGGGAGACCGCGGTCAGGTCGACTCCAAGCGTCAGGGGGAAGACCAGGATGGCAACGACGGCAAAGGGGAGGACGATGCGCATCGTGTCGCCGAGCCTGCGTTCGACGGTGAGGTCGACGCGGGCGATCTCGACGGTTTGGCTCCAGAAGCTCACGATTGCTGCTCCAGGCTGCCAAGTGCCATCGGGAGCAGTCGTTGGGTATGGGAGGCCAGCTGCCCGGCCTCATGGGACACCATCACCACAGCCCCACCGTCCGATGTCGTCCGGTAGACCAGGGCCCGGATCAGCTCTTGGGCCTCGACGTCGAGCCCGCTGAAAGGCTCGTCCAGCAACAGGATCCTGGGTGCGGTGATCAGGAGCCGCGCCACCTCGGTCCGACGCAACATCCCGAATGAGCTGGCGTCTGCTCTCCTCGAGGCCGCGTCGTCGAGACCGACAACCCGCAAGGCAGTCTCCGCCTTTGCGGCTTTGGCTCCGACCAGGGTGGCGGCGTGACGCAGGTTCTCGGCCAGCGTCAACTCGGGGATCACCGACGGCCGATGCTGGAGGAAACCGATCTGCGACCTCACCTCGTACACGTCGGGAGTCCCCAATGCAGCCCCCAGCACCGAGCCGGATCCGGCATCCGGAGCCAGCAGGGTCGCCAACACTCGGAGGAGGGTGGTCTTGCCCACACCGTTTGGCCCGGTGACCCCCAGCGATTCTCCTGGGCCGATGCTGAGATCGACGCCGCGAAGGACGGGCAGTCCGCCGAGTGAGACTCCGATTCGTTCCAGATCGATCAGACGATCCACGCCGGAAGTCTCACCGCGGTGGTGGGGAGACTCAAGTTGGGTCAGTGGACCTGGAGGCGAGGCACCGGGCGAACGGGCAGCGCCAGGTATCCCGTGGACTCGACGAGACGGATGTCGGTCGTGTCGAGCCATCTCCAGATGAGGTCCGCCTCCTCGGCCATCTCCACGTTGTGGGGGACCTGATGAGGTTCGTCGTCGCTCAGGATCGGGGCGGGGCGCAAGAGCGGGGTGCGGTCGAGACGCCAGGTGGCGACCAATCGCCCGTGGTCGATCAGAACCCGGCAGCCATCGCGGCTCTCGACCTCGCAGAATCCGAGATCGGTCAGGGATTTCCAGATACGTCGCCGATCGATGGCGCGGGCCAGGGCCTGATGGCGGTCCCTCTGCCAGCCTGCCTCTTCGTATCGGTGCTGCGCCGCCAGTTGAGCCATCTTCTCCGCGAGCGGGGCGAGCAGGATCTCGGGATCGTGGTCGAGGCCCTCGACGAGCCGTTCAACGATCGGCCGGTACTGATCCCGTGATAGCGAGCCGTCGCAGGGGCACAGGGCCAGCCCCAGCTGAGCCGCGGCGCAGAGGGCGCTGCGGGTCGAGGGTGCGGCACGACATCTGCGAATCGGTGTCGCATCCCAGAGGGCGGTCACCACCAGGTCGGCGGCCTGCTTCGAGCGAAAGGGACCGAGATAGGCGAGAGCGTCCTCTTTGAGGGTGCGCACCACCGACAGTCGGGGAAACGGCTCACTGGTCAACTTGACCCAATGCGACGTCTTCGGTGGCCTCGAACGCCGGTTGTACCTCGGACGATGGGCGTGGATCAACCGGAGCTCGGTGATCTCGGCTTCGAGGGGTGTCTCACACACCACATGATCGATCGAAGCCAGCTCACGCATCAGGTTGCCGATGGTTCGTCGTTGGTCGCCATAGAAGTACTGGCGCACCCGGGCCCGGAGGTTGGTTGCCTTCCCGACATAGATCGGGGTGCCGTGCCGGTCTCGGAACAGATATACCCCAGGACGCCGGGGGAGTGTCTCGCTGAGCGCGATCTTTGAGTAGAAGGCGGAGCCCCTCGCTTTGGGAAGCTGAAGCAGGTCTTCGAGATTGGTCACCCCAAGGCTCCCTGCTCGCTCCAGAAGTGAGTGGAGCACATGGGCAGTGGCGCGTGCGTCGTCGAGCGCACGGTGGATCGGGATGACCGGGCTTCGGAAGTGGGCAGCCAGGGTTTGCAGACGCAGGTTCCTCACCTCGTCGCGGACCAGGCGACGGGCCAGAGCCGCGGTGTCAACCGTGTCGTTGGCCAGGCGCTCGTACCCGAGCTGGCGGGCCGCCGCTTGGAGAAACGACATGTCGAAGCGAACGTTGTGGCCAACGATCACCGTGTCGGCGACGAACTCCAGGAACGTGGGCAGGGCAGTGTGGATGGTGGGGGCGTTGATCACCATCGACTGGGTGATACCGGTCAGGATGGTGATGGAAGGCGGGATCGCGAGCCCGGGGTCCACCAGGGTCTGGAAGGTCCCGAGAAGCTCTCCCCCCCGGTATTTGACGGCCCCGATCTCGGTGATGGCGCAGTCGTTTGGCGAGCCACCCGTGGTCTCTAGGTCGAGCACACAGAAGGTGGTGGAGAACAAAGGGGTGGAGAGCTCGTCGAAGCTGGGTTGGAGCAGGGCGGCCACGGCCCATTCGAGGTTAAACCGAACGTATGTTCGATGTCAAGGAGCATCACCCTCCTCCTTGCGGCGATGACCCTCCCTGTCGTCGGGCCTCGTAGGCGAGCAGCGCCATCGTCACCGATGCGTTCAGAGAATCGGTCTGACCTTGCATCGGAATCGATACCAGGGTGTCGGCTGCCTCTCGGGCATCCGCGGTCAGCCCGAGATGCTCCGATCCCACGAGCAGGGCGCAGGGCGGGGCGAGATCGACCGACCACAGGTCTCCATCGGCCGAGGGGTCTGCTGCCAGAAGGCGGATCGAGTGCACACGGAGCCAGGCGACCGCAGGGTCGAGCCCGGTAACGGCCAGCGGCACCGTGAACAGGGCGCCGGTCGACGACCGCGCCACGTTGGGGTTGAACGGATCGACCTCGGGATCGACAGCGATCACGGCGTCGGCGCCCACTGCGTCCGCGGTGCGCAAGATGGCTCCCAAGTTCCCGGGCTTCTCGAGACCTTCGGCCATCAAGATCAAGGGAACCGGGCCGGCGTCGAGACGGTCGATCCCGAGGTCGAATTGGTCGAAGACGGCGATCACGCCCTCATCCGAGCCCCGGTAGGAGGCGCGTGAGAGCGTGTCCGGTGAGCAGGCGAAGATGACCGGGCCCGCGAAGGGATTCGGATCGAAACGCTGGGGGTCGTAGTAGATCTCGCGCGGCTGGTGACCGGCACCGACCGCGCGGGCCAAGAGACGCGGTCCCTCGACGACGAACACACCCTCCCGATCACGGTTACGCCGATTGCGCAAACCGATCAGGGTCTTGATCCTGGGGTTGGCGGGAGAGGTGATGTCGAGATCGGGCACCGCTAGCCGTCCCACGTCTCCCAATGGACCACCGACTCCCGGGGTCTTCGGCCGCGATCGAGGCTGGCCGACCGCCGGTCCGGCGCCGGCCTACCCACTGTCACCACCCCGATCGGAAGCTGATCCGGGGGCAGGTGGAGCAGCAAGGCCAGGTCCGGCACGGCATGGACGCCGAGGAACCCGGCGCCGAGGCCTTCGTCGACTGCGGCGAGGAGAATCGCCATCAGTCCGGCGCCGGCGTCGACCCACCAATAGGGGATCGGCCAGTCGATCTCCTCACCATTCGGCCCCAGCTTGTCCGGCTCCCGGTAGCGAGCCCGGTACACCTCCTCGCTCACCGTGATGACGATGTGGGCCGGGGCTCGTGAGATCCAGGGATCGAATCCACTCGCCACGTATTCGCTCTCGTCGGCCAGCCCGGCGATGGCACGGCGACCCCCGGCGTCGGTGACTATGACGAACCCGACTCCCTGTGAGAAACCGGCGGAAGGGGCTCGGAGCCCGGCGTGGACGATGCGGTTGAGGCTCTCGATCGGAACCGGATCCGGGAGATAGTTGCGGACCATTCGCCGCGCGGCGATGACGTCACGAAACTCCACGGCTGCATCTTGTCACTGATACCGACAAGGATGTCGGAAGCAGGGTCGGGGACAATCGCCGGCAAACGGCTTAACGTGAGCGGGCCTGGTGCCTGTAGTCGATCACATCGACCACGGAGGGAGACGAATGACGGTCAGTGGGCAGGGAGGAAGCAGGTTCTCCGTCGTGTGGACCAGGGGCAAGGGGTGCTCCGAGCTGGCCGACCTCCTGACGGATGGTGTCCCCAATCGAATCACCGGTGACGTGGTCGAGGGGTGCATCAACTACCGGGCGGACCTTCTCGTCTCACGACGATTGCCGGGGTCCTTCGATTTGGTGAATGTCGCGGTCCCGGTTGCCTTCGTGCCTGAGAACGTGACCGGCGTGGTGGCCACCGTGGCCGGCGGCCCACACTCCATCCTGGCCGCTCAAACCGCCGCCCTGTTGGGGGAGAGCCTGGGAGTCGATGCGGAGATGGTCTCTGCCTCCGGGCCAGGCGATGACCCCTCCGCCGCCCAGCTGACCCTCGATCGGATCGCGACCCTCGTGCCCCAAATCCGGGGACGGGTTGTGGGGGTCGAAGGAATCAGCAGTCTCGCCCAGGATCTCGACGAGGGGTCACTCCTGGTGCTGGGTGCGCCGGGTGGCTCGTGGCTGCAACGCTCGATGTTTGGCCCGGGGGCGAGGCTGAGGAGCAAGGCCCAGGCCGGGGCAGTCATGGTGCGGAGCGCACCCGATCGAGTCTTCCGCTGGATGGGAGAGCCGGTGTTTGTCGGGCCGCTGCGACACGCCGACGACACGCTGAGGATCCATGCCGAGAAGGTGTTGGCAGTTGCGGACCAGGGTGTGCTCATCGGGTTGGTGAGAAGAGAGCGGCTGGAGGGATCCGGGGAGACTCCGGTCGGCGCCATCATGGAGGCGGCCGTCTCGGCAAAAGTCGACGAGACCTTGGCCGAGGCACGTGAGTTGGAGCCGACATTCGGCGACGACCCGATCCCGGTCACCGACCATGAGGAGCACCTCGTTGGAGGTTTGTCGTTGCCTGCGGCCTGAATCCGGCCAGAATCACCGGGCGTGAAACTCAGGACCTTCATCTGGGGGACCTTCTGGACCCTGGTCGCCCTCGCTCTCGTGTTCCATGTCGCCGGTGGCTGGTACTTCTCCGGAGAGCTGATCGAGGACGGCTTCGAGATCGACCCCGATGACCTGGTCGTCTTCACGGGTGACTACGAGCTGGAGCAGGTGTCATACAGCTCGCAACTCGGTGCGATGGGCGCTTGGTACCTCCCTGCCGGCGGTACCACCTGGGTCGTCCACGTCCACGGCAAGGGGGCCACACCGGCCGAGGCCGAGCCCTTGTTCACCCCGCTCCAAGATGCCGGTTATCCCCAACTTGCCATCACCTACCGCAACGATGACGACCAGCCCGAGGACCCCAGCGGCTACTACCAGTACGGGGCGACCGAGTGGGAGGACGTGGCGGGGGCGGTTGCCTACGCGCTTGACAACGGAGCCGAGCACGTCGTTCTCAACGGCTACTCGACTGGTGGCAGTCATGTCATGGCATTCATGTTCCGCCAGTCTCTGGACACCGTCACCGGGGCCTTGTTGGACTCTCCGAATCTCGACCTGAGCGAGACGGTCGACCTCGCCGCGTCGCAGCGGGATTTACCCCTGCTGCCGTTCAATGTTCCTGCTTCGCTGAGCACGGTGGCTCAGTTCTTCACCTCGCTCCGAATCGGGGTCAATTGGAAGTCGTTGGACTACATCCAACGGTCGGCCACCTCGCTGCGGCAACCCGTCCTGATTCATCATGGGACCGCGGATCAGACGGTCCCTGTCAGCGAGAGTATCGAGCTTGCGGAGACCCAACCCGACCTCGTCCGATTGATCCAGGTCGAGGGTGCCGATCACGTCGGCTCCTTTGACGCCGATCCCGGGAAGTACGTCGACGAGGTGTTGGCGTTCCTCGCCGAAGTCGGTTGATCGAACCTTCCCCCACCTAGGGTTCCCCGACCGTGGGACCTCGGGCGCAAACCGACATCATGATCCGTCTCGACAATGTGACGATGATGTTTACGGGTGGCACGCGCCCCGCGGTGGACAGGCTCTCGCTGGACGTCGATCGTGGCGACTTCGTGACTCTGGTCGGCCCCTCGGGGTGTGGGAAGACCACCACTTTGAAGATGATCAACCGTCTCATCGAGCCGACGTCGGGTCGAATCCTCATCAATGGCCAGGATGCGTTGGCCGTGCCGGCCTACGAGCTGCGAAGGTCGATCGGATACGTGATCCAACAGATCGGTCTCTTTCCTCATCGGACGGTTGCTCAGAACATCGCCACGGTCCCCCTGCTCTTGGGTTGGGACCGGGCCCGCATCGACGAGAGGGTGGGCGAGCTCGTCGAACTGGTAGGGCTGGAGCCGGCGATACTCACCCGGTATCCGCCCGAGCTCTCCGGCGGTCAACAACAGCGGGTGGGCGTCGCCCGGGCACTGGCAGCCGACCCACCGGTCCTCCTGATGGATGAGCCGTTTGGCGCGGTGGACCCCATCGTCCGAAAACGGCTGCAACAGGAGTTCCTCCAGCTCCAGCAACGTCTTGGGAAGACAGTGGTCTTCGTCACCCATGACATCGACGAGGCCGTGTTCATGGGGACCCGGACCGCGATTCTCAACATGGGTGGAGTCCTGGAGCAGTACGACACCCCGGAGACCATCCTGGCCAAACCGGCCAACGCCTTCGTCGAGAACTTCTTGGGCGGCGAGCGCGGGCTGAAGCGCCTGGCGTTGCGCCCGGTGAGCCAGATAGGGCTCGAGCGAGGCCCGGTGGTGGACGTGGCGACGACCGGCGACGAGGCGCTTCGGGTCATGGACGAGCACGAGGTCGACTGGGTGGGGCTGGTCGATGGCGATCGGTTGTTGGGGTGGGTTGACGGTTCGAAGCTCGACGGCGGCGATCTCAGGCTCCTCGAGCCCAGACCGTTCCTGGTTTCGTTGGACAGCCAGTCCTCGTTGCGTGAGGCACTGGACGCGGTCGTCACCAGCCATGCAAGGGTGGCGGTGGTGGTCGACGACGGGGTCTACAAAGGGATGCTCGACCTCGAGGCGATCGCCGAGGAGATCACCGAATGATCCTGGCCCAGGAGTCGGGGCCCCTCTTCGACTGGGACTGGGTTGCTCGCAACTGGGATCAGATCATTGACCGCACCTGGGAGCACGTGACGTTGACCGTGGTGTCGGTGGCGATCGGGATGGCCCTCTCGCTCGGGCTCTCCATCGTTGCCGTACGATGGAGAAAGGCGTATGCCCCGATCACCTGGATCACCGGGCTCCTCTACACCATCCCTTCGCTGGCGCTGTTCGCCCTGCTGGTCCCGATCGTGGGCTTGAACGCAACCAACGCAGTCATCGCGCTGACTTCGTACACGTTGCTGATCCTCATCCGTAACACAGTGGCCGGGATCGACGGGGTTCCCGCCTCGGTCGTCGAGGCGGCCGACGGGATGGGCTACACCCGTCGGGCCAGGTTCTGGAAGATGGAGGTCCCACTGGCCCTGCCCGCGATCGTGGCGGGGATCCGGATCGCAACCGTGACCACGGTCGGGCTGGTGACCGTGACCGCGGTTCTGGGGCTCGGGGGCTACGGCTTCTTCATCTTGCGCGGGCTGAACACCTTCTTCTGGACCCAGATCATCGTCGGGGTCACCCTCTCGGTTGCACTGGCCACGTTGTTCGACCTCGGCTTCGTGTGGGCGCAGCGATGGCTGACCCCCTGGGCGCGAGGGGCGCGCTGATGGCATGGGACTCGATTCGGGAGTTCCTGAGCGACCCGGCCACATGGTCGGGTCCGGCCTCGATTTGGAACCGTCTGGCTGAGCATGTGTGGGTGTCAGTGGCGGCGGTGCTGGTGGCGGCGGTGCTGGTGCTCCCGCTCGCTCTCTGGCTGGGGCATATCCGAAAGGGCTCCGATGTGGCGACGGCGGTGGTGAATATCGGTCGCGCCGTGCCTTCATTCGGGATACTCGCTATCTCGTTTCTGATCCTGGTCCAGATGGGCGCCGGGGTCGGTGAGCCGTGGGCGGTCCTGGTGGCGCTGGTGGCCCTGGCCGCCCCGCCCATGTTCACCAACACCGTTGTCGGCATCCAGAGCGTGGAGCCGGCGACGATCGAGGCGGCTCGGGGCATGGGTCTCACCGAGTCAGAGGTGTTGCGAGGTGTGGAGATCCCGCTCGCCATGCCGCTGGTCCTCGAGGGGGTGAGGATCGGTCTGGTCCAGGTGATCGCAACGGCCACGCTCGGAGCGCTGGTGTCATGGGGGGGCCTCGGTCGCTTCATCGTCGACGGGTTCGCCCAGCAGGATGTCGGTCAGTTGCTGGTCGGGGCGGTGTTGGTCGGGTTGCTGGCAGTCATCGCGGAGTTGGCCATGTCGTCGTTCGGCAGGGCGGTCACCCCGAAAGGCGTGACAAATCCTCGCTGAGGGGGAATGGTGTCGGTGATACCGTGGTTACCGACCCTGTCGCCCCGTTGTTGCCCGGCAACGACTGGGGCGCATGTGTTTGCAAACCAATAGAAGGAGAGACCCATGCGGAAAATCTTCCGCACCCACGCCGTTGGGGCGGTCCTGGCCTTGGCCCTCGTGGCCACTGCTTGCGGATCGGGTGACGGCGCTGCGGATGGCGAGCCAATAACCCTCGCCTCGTTCAATTTCAATGAGTCGGTGATCGTGGCCGAGATCTACGCCCAGGGCTTGGAGGCCAACGGCTACGAGATCGAGCGCAAGCTCAATCTCGGCAACCGCGAAGTGGTGAAACCAGCTCTCGAAGCGGGCGAGATCGATCTCGTCCCCGAATATGTCGGCTCGCTCGCCGGCTTTCTTGGCCTCGAGGAGTCAGCCGACTCCGAGGCCACCTGGGAGGCCGCCAAGACGGCGTTCGAGGAGTTGGGGGTGACCCTGCTCCGATACAGCCCGGCTCAAGACAAGAACGCCTACGTGGTCACCGCCGAGACGGCTTCCGAGTTCGGCCTGTCGACAGTGTCTGACCTGCAGCCGGTGGCCGGGGAGTTGATCTTTGGCGGGCCTCCCGAATGCCCCGAGCGGCCGCTATGCCTCGTGGGTCTTCAGGAGGTTTACGGTCTCGAATTCGCCGAGTTCGTCTCGCTGGACTCGGCAGGCCCGATCACAATCGCCGCCCTCGAGGGCGGCGAGATCGACGTGGCGCTGCTGTTCAGCACCCAGGGGATAATCGCGGCGAACGGCTGGGTGTCCCTCGAGGACGACATGGGGCTCAACCCCGCCGAGAACCTGGTGCCGGCGATCAGGACTGAAGTGGTCGACGCCTACGGCGACGATCTGGTGGCCCTGCTCGAGTCGTACTCCGAGGCCTTGACCACCGAGGATCTGACCGAGATGAATAGGAGGGCGGACCTCGATCAGGAGGACCCGGCTCTCCTCGCCGAGGAATGGCTGATCAGCTTCGGGTTCATCGAGGAGTGACCGCAACCCGATCTGGTTCTGGCGGGGGGGGGGGGGGGGGGGGGG
>JBBDQO010000083.1:18362-28248 GCA_040905925.1 Acidimicrobiia bacterium
CCCCCCCCCCCCCCCCCCCCGCCAGAACGGTATTAGAACGGGGGTCGGTCCCTCGGTCCGAGGGAATCTGTCCCTGGCAGCTCGTACCTTCAAGTCTCAGGAGGTCGAGAAATGATCATCGATTGCCAGCAATGTGCCATGCGGGAAACCAGTGCTTGCGACGATTGTGTCGTGACCTTTCTCCTCGATGGAGGCCCGCTCGAGCTCGACGAGTCGGAAAGCGAGGCTTTGAGAAACCTCGCCGGCGAGGGCCTGGTGCCACGTCTCCGACTGGTGCCGGTCGAGCGGAAGATCGGCTGACCTTCTGGCCCGGCTACGGCCCCGATTGGTTACCTGAGGTACGTAGCGCCGTATGTGGCGCTACGCCGGCAAAGAACGCGAGTCCTCCCCCCAACCGACCGCTTCTATGTCTGCAGGGCGCCATATATGGCGCCACCAACCTCAGGTAAGCACCGGGGGAACCCTGATTGGAACCGGGACCGTTACCCTCAGCGGGGCATGGTGAAGGTTTATGCGGTCGCCCTCGTGGTCGGGGTCCTCGGCCTGGTGGTGGTGATCTTCGGGGGCTCTCTCGCCGAGAATCTGGGTCGTAGGGACCTGGATCCCGGGAGCAAGCTCGGCAGGCCGGGCAGGTCCGTGATCGGTGGGCTGGTCGGGTTGGGGATGGCAGGCATGTCGGCCGAATTCTCACCACTTGATCTCGAGTGGCCGACCTCGTTGCTTCTTGCCTTGATTGGGGCGGCGGCCGGGGCGATCTGGTCCTTTTACGGGGCCGGGGTGGCCGAGACTTGATCCTCGCCATTTCCGACGTGCATTATGCGCTCGATGCGTTGCGTCGGGTGGTCGACATGGGCAACCCGGTTCTGATCCTGGGGGACCTGGTCAATCTGACCGACTACCGGACCGGGGAGGGGGCGGTGGCGGACGTCCTCGGTCTGGAGTTTGCCCGTGCGTCGGCCGCGGCGCGGGCCGCAGGCGACTACCAGGGGATGAGAGACCTCTGGTCCGGGCGGGTCGAGGGCAGATTCGATGAGGTCCGGGCGCAGATCGGGGAGGCGATCGACGCCCAATACCGGGAGGTTGCCCTGGCCCTCGAAGGGGGAAGCGGCTTTGTCATCCATGGGAATGTGGATCGTCCGGGCAGTCTTCGCGCCAGCCTGCCCCACGGTTTCGAGTATGTACATGGCCAGACGGTCGAGATCGAGGGGATCCGGTTCGGGTTCGCCGGTGGCGGGGCTCCGACACCGCTCCAGGCGGAGGGGGAGATCTCCGATGACGAGATGAGGGTTCTGCTGGAGCGGATGGGCCCAGTCGACGTTCTCTGCAGCCATGTCCCGGCGGCGATCAGGTCTTTACGCACAGACGTCATCACCGGTCGGGCGGAACGCGGCTCCGAGCCGATTCTCGACTACCTCTTGCGGGAAAAGCCCCGTCTTCACCTCTTTGGCGATGTCCATCAGCCCCAGGCCGCGATCTGGCGACTGGGGCCCACCCGATGTCGCAACGTGGGGTACTTCAGGGCGACAGGGCGCCCCCTGCGCATCGACCCTGCCTGGATCGGATAGGCCGGTATCTCGCTAGTCTCGTTTGCCGACGAGGACTCTGGAGACATGGCCGAGGGAACCTTTCAGACACTGGAGATAGACGCTTCACCCGAGGTGCTCTACGACGCCGCCGCCGACATCGGGTCGTATCCGGAGTGGGCCAACGGGGTGAAGGAGGTGGAGATCCTCGAGAGCGGGCCGGACGGTCGCGTCGATCGGGCTCGCTTCGTGATCGAGGTCTTCGTCAAGGAGATCGAATACGTGCTTCGCTACCAGCACGACCGGCCGAATCGGCTGAGCTGGGTCGCCGAGGAGAGCGACGACCTGGAGATGCTCGAGGGCTCCTATACCTTCACCCCCAACAACGGTGCCACTGAGGTTCTCTATGGGCTGAAGGTCGGGCTGAAGTTCACGCTGCCGGGATTTCTGATGCGTCAGGCCGAGAAACAGATCGTGACCACTGCGCTCAGGGGCCTTCGCAAGAGGGTCACCGGCTCGGGCTGAGATCTTGCGGATCGTCCTGGTCACCGGCAAGGGAGGAGTGGGCAAGACCACTGTGGCCGCCTGCACCGCGCTGGCGTCGGCAGATGCCGGGTACCGGACCCTCGTCACCTCCACCGACCCGGCGCACTCACTCTCCGACGCGTTGATAGTGCCCCTCGGCAGCGAGCCTTGGCAGGTCGCGCCCGGCCTCGACGGGCAACAAATCGACACCCAACGTCAGCTCGACAAGTATTGGGGCTCGATCCGCCGCCAGCTGATGGATGTGCTCGATTGGGGAGGCGCCGGGGGGATCGAGGCGGAGGAGTTCCTGGTCTTCCCCGGGATGGACGAGTTGTTCGCATTGCTCGAGGTCAACCGTCATGCTCGATCTGGGGCATACGACGTGATCGTTGTGGACTGCGCCCCTACGGCCGAGACTCTCAGGCTCCTTTCCCTCCCTGAGGTGCTCAGCTGGTACTTCGAGAAGGTCCTGCCGACCGAGCGACGACTGATGCGTGCGGCGCGGCCGATCCTCAGCCGGCTCACCGATCTGCCAATCCCCGCCGACGAAGTGTTCACCGCCGCCCAATCGGTGTTCGAATCGATCGAAGATGTCAAGGCCCTGATGTCGTCACCCGACGTGACCTCGGCGCGGCTGGTGGTCAATCCGGAGAAGATGGTGATCGACGAGGCGCGGCGCACTTACAGCTATCTGGGCCTCTTCGGTTACGGGGTCGACGGCGTTGTGGTCAACCGGGTTCTTCCCGACATCGTGGCCGACCCCTATTTCGAGAGATGGCGGACGATTCAGAAGGGTCACCTGGACACCATTGATGAAGCCTTTCCCGAGATTCCCCGCCTCTGGCTTCGGCTATTTGATGACGAGATGGTGGGCATCGACCGACTTCGTTTCATGGCGACGGAGTTGTATGGCGACCAGGACCCGATCAAGGACTTCGTGGCCACAAGGCCGTTTCGGATCGTCGATGCCATCGGAGGGGTGTCGATGGAGGTCGACATCCCATTCGTCGGCAAGTCCGAGCTCGACGTGTTCCGGACGGGCCACGAGATCTACATCCAGGTCGGGCCCTATCGGAGGTCTTTCATCCTCCCTGACGCGTTGCACCGCCGCCAGGTGACGCGGGCCCGCCTCGAGGCGGGAACCCTCACCGTTTCCTTCTCTGATCCGGACGCCAGGTCGTGAAGGAGCAGTCCGAGGCCATGCAGGCTCTGGCCCGTGCCGGGAGACGGGTGGTGTACCACCTGCTGCAAGCGGCAGTCGAAGGGCTCAAGGCCGTAGAGGCTGTTATCGAAGAAGTGGGCAGTATCGGCGAGAATGAGGAGAACAAGGCCGATACGACCAGAACCAGGATCGAGATCGAATGACCCCCGAGCCCAAGAGTGTCCGACCCGACGAGATCCTCACCCCTGGCGGAAACGGCGTCCAGGTCCGTCAGCTCGCCAAGGACGCAGTGTTGCTGGTGCCCAATTTCGCCAAACTGGTGGCGCGACTCCTGGCTGACCCGCGGGTCCCGCGTCGCTCCAAGATCGCTCTTGGCATGGCCGCGGCCTATGTCGTCAGCCCAATCGACCTTCTTCCCGAGTTCATCCCCGTCATCGGCTGGCTCGACGACCTTCTCATCCTCACCTACGTCCTCGATCGGGTGATCGAGCGGGCCGGCCCGGAGTTGGTCGAGGAGCATTGGGACGGCCCGGGCGACCTGCTCGGGCTGATTCGCGACGTCCTGGGATTGGCCGGCAATGTGATCCCCAGACGGCTGAGACTCGTCATCGACCGGCTCCAAGGCTGAACGGGGCTCGGCTCGTCCTACCCTTCGACGATGGCCTTTGCAGACGGCATCGCCGACTTCAGATCCGACACCGTCACCCGGCCCACACCGGAGATGCTGGCGGCCATGGTCGCCGCGCCACTTGGCGATGACGTCTACCACGACGACCCGACCGTGAACCTCCTCGAGGAGGAGTCGGCCCTGGTCACCGGCAAGCAGGCGGCGATCTTCGTCCCGACCGGGACCATGGGAAACCAGCTCTCGATCATGGCCCACACCCACCCCGGCGAGGAGGTTCTCGCCCATGAGGGGAGCCACGTCCGCAGCATCGAGGCCGGGGCACCTCAGGCCCTGTCCGGGGTCGGCTTCCGGACAGTCGCCGGCGATGGCGGGCGCATCGAGCCTGAGGACGTAGAACAAGCCATGGAGATGAGCGGGTTCTTCCCCCGCATCGGCCTTCTGGTATGGGAGAACACCCACAACCTCTCGGGCGGACGGGTGATCCCGCTCGACCTGATGGAGAAGACATCGCAGGCGGCGAGAGCCCATTCCCTGAAGATCCATATCGACGGGGCACGGATCTTCAATGCAGTGGCAGCATCCGGTGTCGGGGCTGACCGGTACGCGGCTGTGGCCGACACGATCCAGTTCTGCTTCTCGAAAGGGCTGGGAGCCCCGGTGGGATCGATCGTGTGCGGGGCCCAGGATCTGATCGACGAGGTCCGCTATCTGCGGAGGCGCCTTGGCGGCGGCATGAGACAGGCAGGGGTGCTGGCCGCCGCGGCCCGGGTGGCCCTCGCCGGCAGGGGCAGGCTCATCGAGGATCACATTCTGGCACGCACACTCGGCACAGCCCTGGCCGAGCGGTTCCCGGGCTCGGTGGATCCGGCGACGGTCGAGACCAACATGGTCCGTGTCGACTTCTCCGCTCTTCGCATGGACTGGGCAGAGGTCAGTGCCAGGCTCGATGCGTCCGGGATCAAGATCAATCGACCCTTGGCTGGATGGTGGAGGATCGTTGCTCATCGCGATGTCGACTCCCGGGACGTGAGCCGCTTGGTGGGGGCGTTGGAGTAACCGAGCCGGGAAGGCAGGAGTCGGATAGCAGGTGAGTGTCGGAATCCTCTTTCCCGGTCAGGGGAGTCAACACGTCGGGATGGGGAGGGAGGTCTTCGAGGCCAGACCCGACCTCCTCGGAGACCGTGCCGACCGGGCCCTCGGCTTCTCACTCCGGTCGATGTGCCTCGACGGCCCTGAGGAAGAGCTGACCCGCACCCAGCACGCACAGCCAGCCTTGTTCGCCCTCTCCTTTGCCTTATGGGACGTGTTTGTCACCGAGACCGGAATAACCCCTGCGGGTGGGGCCGGGCACTCCCTGGGCGAATACACGGCGCTGACGGCGGCGGGTGTCTTCGACTTTGACTCGGCCCTTTCGGTCGTGGCCCGCCGGGGGAGGGCGATGGCCGCGGCTGCCGAGCTCGCGCCTTCGGGGATGGCGGCGTTGCTGGGGGCGGATGAGGCCGAGGCCGAGGTGATCTGCGCCCGACGCAGGGAGATGGGTGGCCGGCTCGAGGTGGCCAACATCAATGCCCCAGGCCAGGTCGTGGTGGCCGGAGGGTCGAGCGATATCGAATGGCTGGTGGGGAACGCACGGGAGCTTGGCGTGCGGCGGGCCATCCCGCTGAAGGTCTCGGGAGCATTCCATTCGACGTTCATGGAACCGGCGGCGGCCGTCCTGGCCACCGCCCTCGAGGAGGTCGAAGTTGGCGATCCGTCGTTCCCGGTTTGGGCCAACACGACCGCCAGCCCTCATCAGGCCGATGCTGTCAAAGGACTGTTGGCCCGCCAAGTCGTGGCCCCGGTGCGCTTTTCCGCGAGCCTCGTGAATATGGCGGCGGCCGGCATCGACACCTTCATCCATGTCGGCCCGGGAGATGTGACCGCCGGCCTGGCGAGGAGGACAGTGGAGGACGCCAGGGTTCTCGTCGTGTCCGACATCGCGGACATCGAAGCCGCGGCCGGGGCTATCGGTACGATGGACCGACTTTGAGGAGACACTGATGCGCAACGCGGAGATCACCGGATGGGGCAAATGTATGCCGCCCAACGTGTTGTCGAACCATGACCTGGAGCAGCTGGTCGACACTTCCGACGAATGGATCACAACCCGCACCGGTATCAAGGAGCGGAGGATCAGCCACGTAGAGACGTCCGATCTCGCGGCCGTGGCGGGTTTGAGGGCGCTTGCTGCGGCAGGCAAGACAGTCGACGAAGTGGACCTGATCCTGGTCGCAACCTGCACCGGTGACTCGATCCTCCCTTCCACCGCATCGGTCGTGCAAAAGAAGATGGCAGCCTGGAACTCGGCGGCGATGGACATCAACGCCGCCTGCTCGGGCTTCGTCTACGGGCTGGTGGTGGGCACCAACATGATCCGTGGTGGCACCCACCAAACCGTGCTGGTGATCGGGGCGGAGAAGCTCCACTATCTGATGGATTTCACCGATCGGACGACATGTGTTCTCTTCGGTGACGGCGCCGGTGCCGTCGTCCTCGAGCCAACCAACGAGCCGATAGGGTTGCTCTCCTCTGAGTTGGGCATGGACGGCTCGCTGGGGCACATCCTCCAAACCCCGAAGGATGGAACGGCTGGAGATCGGGAGCACCTGGACCCATCTCTGTGTGCGCTCACGATGGAAGGCCAGGAAGTGTTCCGGAGGGCGGTTACCACGATGGGTGACTCGACTTCCCGCGCCGTCGAGGAAGCCGGTCTCAAGATGGATGACATCGACCTGCTGATACCGCATCAGGCCAATGTGAGGATCATCGATGCCACCGCTCGCAGGCTTGGCTTCGACGGGGCCAAGGTCTACGTCAACATCCACTCTTATGGGAACACTTCGGCGGCAACCATCCCCGTGGCTCTGACCGAGGCCCTGGAAGAAGGCAGGATCAGGCCGGGTTCGACGATCGCATTCACGGCATTTGGGGGCGGGCTCACCTGGGGCTCCGCCATCTACCGATGGGGCGCACGGGTGGAGCCACTGGGAGAGAGTGACGCCCAGCTGCCACCCCCGGACCGCACGACGATGGAGCTCCTTCAGCCCAACTTCGACTTCTTCGGCCTGCCGGAGAAACTCACGTGAACGAAGCTGTCGGGGGAAGGGTGGCCTTGGTCACCGGGGCGTCGCGTGGGATTGGGCGTGCCATCGCCATTCGTCTCGCCGGATCGGGGTACCAGGTGGCCGTGAACTACGCCAGTAACGCCGTGGCCGCCGAGGAAGTGGTAGGGGCCATCGAGTCGGGGGGAGGACGGGCCTTTGCCTATGGCGCCGATGTGTCTCAGGAAGACCAGGTCGAGGAGATGTTCGGCAAGGTCAGAGCGGCCCTGGGCCCTGTCTCGATTCTGGTCAACAACGCCGGGATCACCAAGGACAACCTCCTGCTCCGGATGACCCCGAGAGACTTCGATGCCGTCATCGACACCAACCTGCGCTCGACCTACCTATGTACCAGGGCCGCCCTCCGTGGGATGCTCAAGATGAAATGGGGTCGGATCGTCTCGATCGCCTCGGTGGCAGGAATCGGTGGAAACGCCGGTCAGGCCAACTACTCGGCGTCGAAGGCGGGGATGATCGGGTTCTCCAAGTCGATTGCCAAAGAGATCGGGTCGAGGGGGATCACGGTGAACGTGGTTGCACCGGGGTTCATCACCACTGATATGACCGTCGATCTCGGCGACGGAGTCAAGCAGGGCATGACCGACTCGATCTCACTTCGGCGCTTTGGGGCTCCTGACGAGGTGGCCGCGGTCGTCGACTTTCTCGCATCAGAGGGCGCCTCGTACATCACCGGCCAGGTGCTGCCGGTGGACGGAGGGTTGGCCCTGTAACTTCTCGACGCCTCGGACCAACGAAAGGAGCAAGGAATGGACAGAAGCGAAGTAGCCAAGCGTCTCGGTGGCGTGCTCGTCTCGGAGCTTGGACTCGATGAGGCCAAGATCTCCGAGGACGCACACTTCGAGGAAGACCTCGACGTCGACAGCCTCGGCGTTGTCGAGCTGCTCATGGCGCTCGAGGATGAGTTCGGGGTCAAGATCCCCGACGAGGAGGCCGAGTCGATCATGACCGTCGGCCAGGCCATCGACGTCGTCCACGGCAAGCTGGGAGGCTGATTCTTGATGTCACCCGAGCGACGACGAGTCGTCGTCACCGGGCTCGGGGCGGTCACGCCGGTCGGCCAGGACGTCGCATCGACCTGGAAGGCGATGCTTTCGGGAACCTCAGGTGTCGGTCCCATCACTCAGTTCGACACCAGCGGATACCGGACCACCATCGCCGGTGAGGTCAAGGAGTGGGACCCCGCGCAGCATTTCGAGCGGCGCGAGGTGCGGCGTCTCGACCGTTACACCCAATTCTTCCTGGTAGCGGTTCGCCAAGCGTTGCAGGGAGCCAGCCTCTCATTCGAACAGGACGACGAAGCCGCAACCCGGGCCGGGGTGATGGTGGGTGCCGGCTTCGGTGGAATGGGGTCGTTCATAGAGGAGATAGAGATTCTCATCGAGCGAGGGCCGGATCGGGTCAGCCCCACCGGCGTTCCCCGGATCATCCCCAACATGGCCGCGGGTCTGGCGTCGATCGAGCACCACCTCCTCGGCCCGGTCTCGTGCGCGGTCACTGCCTGTTCCGCCTCGGCCAACGCCATCGGAGACGGGGCTGAGTGGATTCGGCGTGGAGCCGCCGATGTGGTCGTGGCCGGTGGAGCCGAGGCGGCAATCACCACTTTTGGTATAGCCACCTTCGCTCAGGCGAGGGCGCTGTCGAGCCGAAACGGTGAGCCCACCCGGGCTTCGCGGCCATTCGACGCCGGGCGGGATGGCTTTGTCATGGGGGAGGGTGGTGCCGCCCTCATTCTCGAGGACGAGAGCCATGCCCGGGCCCGCGGGGCCACGATCCTCGCCGAGTTGACCGGCTATGGGATGTCAGCGGACGCATATCACATCACACTCCCGAGACCCGGAGGCACGGGTGCGGCTCGTGCCATGACGGCTGCTCTCGCCGACGCCGACCTCGAGCCGTCCCAGGTCGGGTACATCAACGCCCACGGCACTTCGACGGAGGCCAACGACTCGACAGAGACCGCTGCCATCCACATCGCTCTGGGTGCCGACGCCGATCGGATACCGATCTCGTCGACCAAGTCGATGACGGGTCACATCCTGGGTGGGGCCGGCGCGGTCGAGGCGGTTGCCTGCATCATGGCGTTGCGCGACCAGGTCCTGCCTCCCACCATCAACTACGAGGTGCCTGATCCCGAATGTGACCTCGACTACATCCCCAACGAGGCCCGACCGGCCTCGCTGGACCATGCGATGTCCAATTCTTTCGGGTTCGGCGGGCACAACGTCTCGTTGGTCTTTTCAAGAGTCTGATTGCCGCGTCCGCGGGATGGCCCCCCTCCGGCTTCGCCGGCTCTCCCCCCAACGTCGCTTCGCTCCTGGGGGAGAAACGCGCCGTCAGCCTTACCTCTTCTCTTTCCACTCCGCGATCGAGCGATACACCAGCGCCAGGATCAGCACCATCCCGATGGTCACCAGGAGAAACGAGACGATCGACACCGCCGCCGCCCATCCGATGCAGGATGAGACCTTCCCGTCGGCGTCAGGGGTCTGACAACTGACACCGGTGACGATCCAACCCAGAGCACCCGCCAGGGCCCCCATCAGCAGTGCGGGGATCGCGATCCACGGATTCGGCCTTCGCCTCATCGGCGGCGGCCCTTCTCATCGAGCTCGGCAGCGTCGAGGATCTCCTTCGGGACCAACTCGGGCGGGATCGGATATCCGCGGCCGGTTTCCCGGGGCGGGTGAAATGCGACCTCGACCTCGGGTCGCCACGCCATCGCAAGGACCACGATCGCGGTCACCACCGAGACGATGGCAACGGGGGCCGGTTGGAGGAGGGCCAGGCCGATGGTGATCAGCGGCCAGATGATCCTGACCGCGTAGAGACCCCCGGGAAGAACCCTCGAGTACCAGAGGGCGGCAAGGGGGGCGGTGAGCCCGACAAT
>JBBDQO010000084.1:0-17679 GCA_040905925.1 Acidimicrobiia bacterium
AGGTCGACACCGTCGATGTCCCGATGCTCGACACGGATCTCCCCGAGCCAGTCCTGTTGAGAGATGGCGATCAGCCCCCATCGGGCCAGCTCGAGCAGGGCCAGGAAGTAGGCCGCCACCTCGACCGGGCGCCGGCAATGTTCAGTGAGGTCGTCGAAGCTCGCCATCGTCAGTTCGGCGACCCGGCTTCGCAACTCGTCGATTGCAGACTCCACGGAGGGAAGGTCGAGATCCAGATGATCGAGATCGGGCTCGGCATCCCTCCTGCTGAACACTCTGAAGGCGGTAACCGCCAAGCCCGATGAGTCAATCGGGATCGTGAGGTCGGGTGGCACCGCCTGGATCCGCTGATCTAGGCCCGACGTCCGAGGCACATACCGATTTGCCTCCTGCAGTCGCCGGAGGAGGACCGCACCCACGTCCTTGAAGGTCACGCACGCCAGCAGACGGGAAAGAAGACGGTCACGTTCCTCGATCAGGGCCAGCTCCTCGTCCATATCGAACTCTCCGCGGCCCGGCAGCAGTGACTGCGCTTTCAACTGGATCAGGGTGGCGGCGATCAGCGCGAACTCCGAGGTGACGTCGAGATCCATGTCTCTCATCTCCTCCAGAAACGAGACGTAGTCGGTCACCACCTCGGTGAGCCCGACCGCGGTCACCTCGACCTGGTGCTTGGAGATCAGCTGCAGCAGCAGGTCGAGAGGCCCTTCGAACACGGTGGTTTTCACATGGAATGACATCAGCTGCCAGATCAGGATATTCCGGGGCGGGTCCTGGCCAAGGTCTTTGGAGGTTGGTCGGCGCTTAGGAGCAGGTCCCAGGTACGGGCGTCGATCGTCACCGGGCGACTCTGGTGATGATGCCGGGCGAATTCGATCACCAACGGCTCGGCACCCACCAGCGCCAGTTCCCCAGCTGCGATCTCACCGTGGTCCCGTTAGGCGAGGAAACGACCTCGCAACGGCACACGAAACAGAATCAGCAGTGTGGCCAGGACTCTCCCGATCACCCCCAGCCTCGCATGTCGTTTCCCGATGTCATGGAGCAGGCCGGCCCTGATCGATGTCCGGTCGTCGACTCCTGCGGCGACCACGGTCAATGCAGCGTTGTATCCATGTCTCTGGTCGACACTCGGTTGGGCAAAGAAGATCGGGCGCTCCCCCTCGCTGAGCCAATGGCGCACTGCCGCCCGCTCGGATTCGATGAGAGGCCGGGCCCACAGCACGTCGAAGAAGCGTCGTGTCAGATGGCTCAGAGAGCCCGGCACTCGATCAGCCCGCGACCTTTGACTTGCAGTCGACGCAGAGAACCGACTCAGGACGGAATTCGAGGCGCGCCGGGTCGATCTTGTTGCCACAGTTGTCACAGATCCCATAGGTGCCGGCCGCGATGTGTGCCAGGGCCTTGTCAACATTGTCCAGCTGGATCTTCAGCGAATCAACGAGCCCCAGAACCTCGGTTCGCTCCGCAGTGACCGCGGCGGCGTCGGCGAAGCTCCCCCCGAAATCGATGTCGGCGCGAAGATCACCGGTTTCGGCAGCACCGAGCTCGTCCAACTGATGGACTAGATGAGCGCGCTCCTCTCGAAGCGCCTTCTCCGCTCTGGCGATGTCAAAGGACATCATCGGCTCCTCGGGTGTGCCTGGACATAGACCTCCACGAGATGGGTAGCACTGACCTTCGTGTAGATCTGGGTAGTGCTGATCGTAGCGTGACCCAGGATTTCTTGTACGGTCCGGAGATCGGCACCCGACTCCACCATGTGGGTGGCGGCCGAGTGCCGTAGCACATGTGGTGACACCTTTTCGGGCTCGAGCCCGGCTCTCGATGCGTTGATCCTCACCACGTCGAAGGCTCCTTGTCGGGTCAGCCGCCGGCCTCTCATATTGAGAAACAGCGGGTCACCGCGCTGACTCCGAGCAAAGAGTGCCAAGCGATCGGGGAGCCAACGGGAGATGGCGGTGACCGCCTTGCTCCCCAGCGGCACCAGCCTCTGCTTCGACCCCTTTCCCGTGACCAGAGCCACCCGGTCCTCGAGGTCGATCTTCCCCAGATCGATCCCCACCGTTTCCGATACTCGGGCCCCCGTTCCATAGAGGAACTCGAGAAGGGCCGAATCCCGCCGCCCCTTGACGGTCGACAGGTCCGGCGCCTCGATCAGGCGAAACGTCTCGTCGATGGTCAGAGCCTTGGGAAAGGGATCGGGGCGACGAGGCGAGTCGAGGAGGAGCGTTGGGTCCGCTCGACGCATTCCCTCGACGACCAGGAAGCGATGAAGCCCACGCACCGCGGCGATCTTGCGGCTCACGGTCGACATCGCCAGGTCCCGGCTGTGGAGATGACTGACGAACCCCTCCACCAAGTCCTGGTCGGGCTCCCGGGCCTGGAGGAACGCCAGATATTGGTCGAGGTCGCGGCGATAGGCGCTGATCGTGTTCTGGGCAAGCCCGCGCTCGACGCGGAGTGCAACCAGGTACTCCTCGACACATTCAGGGAAACTCGGCGAGCCTGGGCTCACCTCGAGGCGAGAGCCTCTGCGGGAGGTACGTGGGCCACGCCGAGGCTCTCGGCCACCGCTGGATGACAGACGTTTTCCCCGACGACGTTTACACCGCCCAGAAGCTCGGGATGGATCGTCATGGCCGGCACCACCCCCTTGGTAGCCAGGCTCACCGCATAACGGAGGGTGGCGTTGGTCAGCGCATAGGTGGAGGTGTGGGGCACTGCTCCAGGGATGTTTCCCACCGCATAGTGGACCACATCGTGAAGCTGATACACCGGATCGGTGTGGGTGGTCTCCTTCGAAGTCTCGAAGCATCCGCCCTGATCGATGGCGACATCGACCAGGACCGCTCCCTGCTTCATCCTCCTGACCATGTCCTCGGTGACCAGTTTGGGAGCGGACGCCCCTGGCACCAGGACGGTCCCGATCACGAGGTCGGCGTCCAAAACCTGTTCCTCGATGGTGAGTTTGTTGGAATGGAGGGTCAGCACCCTTCCCTTGTGCAGAGAGTCGAGCCAACGGAGCTTGTCGATATCGGTGTCCAAGACCACCACGTCCGCCTGCATCCCGACGGCGATCAGAGCGGCGTTGGAACCAGCCATTCCGCCACCGATCACCACGACCTTGCCCCGCCGAACCCCAGTGACACCCCCGATCAACACACCGCGCCCGCCCTGTGGCCGTTCGAGGAAGTAGGCGCCCACCTGGGTGGCCATTCGCCCGGCGATCTCGGACATCGGAGCCAGTAGCGGCAGCGACCGGTCGGGCATTTGCACGGTCTCGTAAGCGATGGCAATTACGTCGCGCTTCTGGAGCCCGGCGGCCAGGTCGGGATAGGCGGCCAGATGGAGATAGGTGAACAGGATCTGACCAGGCCGGAACATCTCGATCTCAACCGGCTGGGGCTCTTTGACCTTGAGGATCATCTCGGCTCCGGCGAACACGTCGGCAGCGGTGGGGACGATGGTCGCTCCCTGGGTCTGATACTCCTCGTCGTGGATGCTCGAGCCCTCGCCGGCCATCTTCTCGATGAGCACCTCGTGACCACGGTCGGTCAATTCACGGACCCCAACCGGGGTGATGGCCACTCGGTGCTCGTCGGTTTTGATCTCTCTGGGCACACCGACGATCAAGGTCCGGTTCTCCTGTGGGTCATGAAACGTCGTTCAGGCTATACGCCGGGAGTGATCCCTGCCTCAATCGACCGCCACGTCAATGGCTTCCCGCGCGGGGCTGCCGCTGCCACGCCGCAATCGAGCCGCGGCTTCGATGAGGCCGGAGAACAAAGGGTGGGGACGATCCGGCCGGGAACGCAATTCGGGGTGAGCCTGGGTGCCGATAAAGAACGGATGATCGACCAGTTCGATGTACTCGACCAGGTTGTCATCAGGCGAGAGCCCGGAGAGTCTCATTCCCGCCGCCTCGAGGTCCTTGCGGTATTTGTTGTTGACCTCCCACCGATGCCGGTGACGCTCGTAAACGAGCTCACTCCCATAGAGGGCTCGCACCTTGGACCCCTCGGCCAGCTTCGCCGCATAGAGACCGAGGCGCATCGTGCCTCCCATCTCCTCCACATCCTCCTGGCTGGCCATGAGATCGATCACCGGGTGCGGGGTCGCCGGGTCGAACTCGGAGCTGTTGGCATCGGCGAGACCCATCACATTGCGGGCCAGCTCGATGACCGCGCACTGCAGCCCGAGACACAATCCGAGCAGCGGAACCCCGTTCTCCCGGGCGTACCTGATCGCCTGGATCTTGCCTTCGACGCCCCGATAACCGAACCCACCCGGGATCACGATTCCGTCCAGATCCTCGAGATAGGAGTCGGCGAGAAGCCCGGTCAGCTCGTCGCTCGGCACCCAACGGAGATCGAGCCGGAGACCGTGCTCGGCAGCACCATGTTTGAGTGCCTCCACCACCGAGAGATAGGCGTCGGGAAGGTCGACGTACTTGCCGACGATCCCGATGGTCACCGACTCGGTGGCCGCCTGCGCCTTGTCGACCATCGCTCGCCATGAATCCAGCGCCGGAGGGCCGGTGACCAGGCCGAGGCGGTCACATATCACCTTGTCCAGGCCTCCCTCGTGCAAGACGAGGGGAACCTGGTAGATGTCTGCGACGTCGGGGGCGGCGATGACAGCTCGGGGCTCGACGTCACAAAAGAGGCTGATCTTCTTGCGGACGGCCTCGTCGATCGCCCGATCGGACCTGACGATGATCACGTCCGGATGGATGCCCTTGCTCCGCAGCTCGGCAA
This sequence comes from Acidimicrobiia bacterium, assembly GCA_040905925.1. Lineage (GTDB taxonomy): Bacteria > Actinomycetota > Acidimicrobiia > Spongiisociales > ZC4RG35 > JALYNX01. Next base: position 4,761 of record JBBDQO010000084.1, read on the forward strand.
CGGAGTGCTGGGTCGGCTTGGTCTTCAGCTCTTCGGAAGTCGCGATATAGGGAACAAGGGTCACGTGGACGAAGACGACATTCTCACGCCCCACCTCGTTGCCGTATTGACGGATCGCCTCCAGGAAAGGAAGGCTCTCAATGTCACCCACCGTCCCACCGACTTCGGTGATCACCACGTCGACATCTTGATCCCCGACACGGCGGATCCGGTCCTTGATCTCGTTGGTGATGTGGGGGATGACCTGGACGGTGTCCCCCAGATAATCACCCCGGCGCTCCTTCTGGATCACCGACAGATAGACCGAGCCGGAGGTGACGTTCGAGGTTCGCTTCAGGTTCTCACCGGTGAATCGCTCGTAGTGACCGAGATCGAGATCGGTCTCTCCCCCATCGTCGGTTACGAACACCTCTCCGTGCTGGAAAGGGTTCATCGTGCCCGGGTCGACGTTGATGTAGGGGTCGAGTTTCTGATTGACCACCCTCAGCCCGCGGGACTTGAGGAGACGTCCCAGGGATGAGGCGGCAATCCCCTTGCCGAGACTGGAGACCACACCACCAGTGACGAAGACATACTTGGTGGGGACCGGAACGGGGACCTCGGAACCGGGTTGGCTCTCTGGAGTGAAAAGGGGCCCGTCCATGACGGGATTTCAATGTAGCACGAGTTGCGGCTCTCGCCCGCAACCTCAACCGTTGAGAGTCAACTCCAACAGCTCGGCCGCCGCCTCCTTGCCCCGTGCGCTTTCGGGAAGACCGGCCAGCATCCGGGACAGCTCCTCCAACCGCTGTTCGCCCTCCACCTTCATCACCTCGGCCCTGTCGCGGTCCCTTTTGACCACGTAGTGAGATTCGGCGTGAGCCGCCACCTGGGGCAGATGGGTGACGCAGAGAACCTGGCTGACCTGTCCCAGGTCGGCGAGTTTTCGTCCCAAGGCGAGAGCGGTGACCCCACCGACACCGGCATCGACCTCGTCGAAAACGAGCGTTTCGGCACCCTCCGCCCTCGTCGCCAATCGCAACGCCAGGATGAGACGGGATAGCTCCCCGCCCGATGCCACGTCCTGGATGGCTCCGCTTTGGAGCCGGTCATCCGATGCGAACCGAAGCTCGATTCGGTCAGCGCCGGTGGGACCGGCTTCCACCTCCGCCAGGACGAACACGAGAGAGGCGTTGGGCATGCCCAACCCCCGAAGATGGGAGGCGGTCTCCTCCTGAATACCGGCCACCGCACGCTGTCTGGCGACCCGCAACCCAGAAGCCGCCACCAGGAGATTCTCATGGGCCCGGGCAACCTCGGCGTCGATGACCGAGGAGCGCTCGAGCAGGGCGCCCACCTCGTCAGCGCGGGCCCGTGCCCCGGCCCCGAACTCGACGACGTCGGCAATTGTCTTGCCGTACTTCCGTTTGAGGTCCCCGAGGGCGGTGAGTCGCTCCTCCACCTCGGCCAGGGTCGCCGGGTCCTCCCGCACCTCCTCTGCGGAGTCACGAACCGATCGGAGCATCTCCACGATCTGGTCGGCCATGCTCTCCCAGCCTGCCGCCGACGCGGTGAGACCGGGATCCATGTCCGCGATCTTGCGCAGAGAGGAGACCACCTCGCCGGAGAGATCGGCCATGAGCTCGGCCTTGTCGACCGCTATGGCGAGATGGGTCTGGATCGCTTCGGCATTGCGCAGTCTCGACGCCAGCATCTCAGCAGCCTCGTCGTCTCCGGCCCGGAGGCCGGCGCCTTCGATTTCCCGCGCCTGATGGGACACCAGGTCGAGCTCACGTTCCAGAGCCATCAGGTCGCCACCGAGGCTCTTCTGATCGTCGAGTGAGGCCCGATAGGCCTTCCAACTCAACTCGTAACCCGAGTTGGCGAGGACACCTTCCTCGTCGAGCACCTTGTCCACCAAACCAAGGACGGCGGCCGGGCGTCTCAGACGCAATTGATCGTGTTGGCCCACGATCTCGACCAGCTTGGCAACTCGAGCTTCGAGGGCGCCGGCCGACACCAAGGCGCCCTCCAGGTATGCCCGGCTTCTCCCATCACGAGGGACTACACGACTCGCTCCCACCTCATCGGGGCCGTCATCGAAGAGACCGTCTGCCTGGGTCTCGGTGGCAAACGGGCCGACCGCATCGGGGCGAGGCTTGTCACCCGTGAGAAGCCGGAGTCCCCCGAGGAGCAGCGTCTTTCCGGCACCGGTCTCGCCGGTGATGACCGTGAAGCCCGGGTCGGGATCGATCTCGGCGTCTCCGAGCACACCGAGATTGCGGACACGCAGGTGTTTCAGCATCAGCGAAGCCCGAACTTCTTGGTGAGCAGAGACGAGAACGTCCGGTTCCCCAACGTCACGAATCGGGCCGGTGACGACCCTCTGGCGACCAGGACCCGGTCACCCATGGCCAGATGTCCGAGGCTGATCTTGTCGACCGAGACCTTGACCGGCCGGTCGGTCCCCACGGTGATCCCGATCTGAGTAGAGGCGGGAACGACCAGGGGCCGGTCGAATAGGGAATGTGCAGCCACCGGGGCCAACACCAGAGCATCCAAGTCGGGGTCGACCAACGGACCGCCCGCGGAGAATGAATACGCGGTGGACCCGGTCGGCGTGGACACGATGAGACCGTCGGCCCGATAGGTGAGGAATCGGGAGCCATCGATGGTCACTTCGAGATCGATCAGACGTTGACTGTCCACTTTCTCCACAACCACGTCGTTGACTCCGGTGGCCGTCTTGTCACCCACGGTGGCGCTGACCGTCATTCGCTCGTCCAACTGGTAATCCCCGGCGGTCAGGCGCCGCACAACGGTCTCGGCTTGGCTTGGCTCTGCTTCGGTGAGGAATCCGATGGTGCCGAGGTTGAACCCAAGAACGGGCACGTCGGATCGGAGTGCAACCTGAACCGCCGCCAGCATCGTCCCGTCTCCACCGACGGCCAGGACCATGTCGGGCTCACCGGCCGCAGTGTCGACGACCTCCCCCCCACTGGCGTCGATGATGGTCTTGAGGACTGCCGCGAACTCGAGCGCCTGCTCACGACCCTGACGCACCTCGAGGGCAAACCTCAAGCCGGAACCTCCATTCTCAGGCTGTCTTCCCCTTTGCGAAGCCAGAGTAGGTACTCGACGTTCCCGCCCCCGCCATCGATCGGAGAGCGGATGAGGCCACGTGCTCCCAACCCGGCGCCGACCAGACAGTCGATCGCGGCCAGCACGGCCCGGGATCGAACTGCCGGATCACGCACGATCCCCCCATGCCCCAATCCGGCCCGTCCCACCTCGAACTGCGGCTTGATCAGGATGACGAGATCGGCTCCGTTCGAGGCGAGGGCAGCGAGCGACCCGGCCACGACACAGAGCGAGATGAACGAGAGATCGACGACCACGACCGGGAAGGGCCCACCGAGCCCCTCGGCGGACACGGTCCGAATGTTGGTCTTCTCGATCGAGATCACCCTTGGATCCACGGAGAGCCGTTCGTGAAGCTGACCTCGACCCACGTCCAACGCCACCACCTGCGCTGCCCCGGCATCGAGCGCAACCTCGGTGAACCCACCGGTTGAGGCGCCGACGTCGAGAACTCGTCGGCCCCTCACATCGATGGGGAACGCCTGAAACGCTGCCAGGAGCTTCTCCGCGCCACGGGAGACCCAGCGTCGCTGGGCTCCCATCACTTGAATAACGGTCTCCGCGGCGACCACCGACGAAGGTCGGGCCGGCGTCCCCCCCACGATCACCACCTGCTGGGTGATGATCAGTCGCTTCGCCTGGGCACGGCTCGAAGCCAGCCCGCGTCTCACCAACTCGACGTCGAGACGTTCTCTGGTCAGGGAGTCTCCTTTTCCTCGAGGATCGAACCGAGGAGACTGGCCAGCTCGGCGGCAGGCTCGGGCAGCTCCGCCGGGTCGATCTCGGCGAGACGGGCCAGAACGGCCTCGAGCTGATCGATCTGGTCTTGGGTGAGATCCATGTGTGGATTATCACCCATTTCTCCCCCCGGCGAACAGAGTGAGCGTTTCTCCCCCCAGCGAACAGAGTGAGCGTTTCTCCCCCCAGCGAAGGAAGTGAGCGTTTCTCCCCCCAGCGAACAGAGTGAGCATTTCTCCCCCCAGCGAACAGAGTGAGCGTTGGGGGGAGAGCCGGCGAAGCCGGGAGGGGGCATGCCGTGAGGCGACACGGTTGCCCCCTGTGTCCCCTACGAGAGCACCAGGTCCACCGCGGCAGCCAGGTCGGGGACGACGAAGTCGGCGTCGCCTGTCCCCTCGGGCCCGGTGACACCGGTCAGCACCAGGATCGAGGTCCAATCTGGCTCGGCCCGGGCCAGGGCGATATCGGTGTCGACCCGATCCCCGATCACCCAGGCGTCTCGGATCCCTTTCGCCCTCAACAGGGCCCGCATCGGGGCGTTTGGCTTGCCGGCCACCTCCGGCTCCACCCCGGTGGTGGCACGGACCGCGGCCACGATGGCGCCTCCCCCTGGGAGCAGCCCGTCAGCCACCGGGAAGGTCGGGTCGGTGTTGGTGGCGATGAAACGCGCCCCGAAGCGAACCGCGTCGGCGGCCCGGGTCAAACGCTCGAACGTCAGGTCGAAGTCGAGCCCCACCAGTAACGCCTTGGCGACAGACGGATCTTCGGTCAGCCCGATCCCAGCTTCGGAGAGCGCAGCAACGATTCCTTCCGATCCAAGGACCATGACGGGGCCTGGATCGTCGCCCAACAGGCCAACCGCGGCCTGTGAGGAGGTGACGATCGACTCGGGCTCGATGTCGACCCCGGTGACCCTTGTGATCTTCTCGCTGACCGTGAGCGGCGACTTGGCGCTGTTGTTGGTGGCGAAATGAACCGTCACCCCGGCGTCACGAAGTCGTCGCAGGGCGAGGTCGGAGCCGGGCAATAATCGATCACCGCGATAGATCACGCCGTCGATGTCACAGATGACATTCATGAGTCGGCGAAGAACCTGTCCAGGACTGTCTCGTAGAGGGCGGTTGTGCGCTCTACCGACTCGACCGAGACCCGCTCGTCGTGCCCGTGAAACAGTGTCAACATCTCCGAGAAGGTCATCCTGTCGTCGAAGAGGCCCACGCCGTAGCAGACCGTGCCTCTGGCGCGCCAGAATCGGGCGTCGGTCGCGACCGTCATCAGAGTGGGGGCCAGGTTGCGATGACCGTCGTGAGCCTCAACCGCATCGCCGATCGCCTCCCAGAGCGGGTTTCCGATTGGTGAGACAGTCGCATCCGCATCCATGATCGGCAGGATCTCGACATGGCCGGCTGCGGAACCCATCGCCTTCCTCAGATGCGAGTCGACGAACTCCCGGTCCATTCCTGGCAGCCCTCTGATGTCGACCTCGGCATGGGCACGATCGGCGACGACGTTGGTCTTGGTCCCGGCTCGCAAGATGTTCGAGGAGATCGTGAGGTGGGTGGCGGCGTGGATGTACCTGGCCAGCGCCGGGTCGGATACGGCGATCCGGTCGATCTCGTCGTCGAGTTGGTCCACATCGATGAGACGCCGGGTCGACCCCTCGTCCAGCCCCAGGTTCCTCACAAAGGAGACCCACTGCTCGGTGATAGCGGCCGGCACCGGAGAGTCGATGACTCCGGCCAGGGCGGTCACCATCTTGTGCAGAGCATTGTCGGTGCCATAGGGAAGCGACCCGTGCCCCGGAGCACCCGCCGTCTCCAGAATCGACCAGTAGGCACCTTTCTCACCAATCGACACCGGAACCGCCTTGTGGCCTTCAACAGACAACCCGGGGTAGGCGACCTCGGTGAGCAGATAATCCGCCCTGACCTGGTCCCAATGCTCGTTGACCAATGACATTGCGCCCAAAGGGCCGCCGTTCTCCTCGTCGGCCACCGCACAGAACACGAGGTCGCCACGGGGTCTCTTCTCCCCCACCAGATAGGGGCGAACGGCAACCGTCATCGCCGCCGTCACGTTCAACATGTCGACGGCACCCCTTCCGAACACGAATCCGTCGACGATCTCGGCCGCGAACGGGTCGACCGACCAGCCGGCTCGATCGACCGGGACCACGTCGAGGTGAGGGACCAGGGCAAGCGACGGTGCATCCGGATCGGTCCCGGACACGCGGTAGACCACCGACTGGCGGCCTGGCGCCGGCTCGAATACCTCGCCTTCGACGCCGAGGTAGTCGACGACGGTACCGACCGAGCGGTATTCGAGGCCGCTCTCGGGCGTCCCGTCGTTGACACATTGGTTGCGTATCAGCGTCTGGAGTAGTGCGACCGCGTCGTGACTCATCCGGTCAACCTATCGAGTCGTGCTTTTCTGCAAGACCTCTACCAGGTCGTACATGGTGGGAGTCAGGTCGTAATCCGCGACCTGGGTCAGCCCCACCCAACGCGCTTGCTCTGCGTCGTCGGCGGCAGCGAGCTCCCCACCCACAACATGTCCTTCGAAGTCGATGATCACGATGTGGCCATGTTCGGAGATGTGCTCTCCTACCCAGACCACCTCACCGATCTCCACCTCGAGCCCGGTTTCCTCGAGCACCTCTCGAGCGGCTGCGTTGCGAAGAGACTCGCCCGGGTTCACCTTGCCTCCGGGGACCGCCCAGAGGCCTCGGCTCGGCTCGTGACCCCGTTGCACCAGGAGCAAGCGGTTGTCGTCGATCAACACCACTCCCACTCCGACCACCGGTGAGTCACTCACGATTGTCATCGTGGTGCATCACGATCGATCTCGCACTGAAGCCACCGGCCTCGAAGAAGTTCTTGACCAGACGATGCCCGGGCAAGACATGAGCGTCGAACTTCGAGATTCCCCTCGCCCGCATCTGCTCCATGACGAAGTCTCGCATCACCTCCCCCACCGACACCTCTCGGGCCTCGGGCACGACGAACACCAGGCGTATCGAGCAAATCTCCGCACCACCTGCCTGGGGAAGCAGGCCTTCGACCCGGGCCACCATGAACCCGAGTGGATAATCCTCGATCTCGCCGATGACAACCATCGTGGCCTCATCGTCCAAGGCATCCAGGAGCGATTCCGGAACCGGCTCGGCGAGCCCATCGGCGAGAGGCCACATGGGGTGGAGCTCGGTCATCTCGGTCTCGAGGCCTCGGTAGAGACTCTCCAGGGTCTCCAGATCGCCCGTTTCGGCTGGTCGCGCCGAGACTCTCATCGCTTCCAGAGCCGCAAGCGCCGAAGCCCCCATACTGTGACCAGCTTCATCGCCTCGAGCACGATGCCGGTCCCCATCTTCGAGGTCCCCCTGGTTCGGTCGCGAAAGCTGATCGGGACCTCGACAACGGCCACCCCCTGTTCATGGGCTCGCCAGGCCATCTCGACCTGAAAGCCATAGCCCGAAGCCTCAGCGGTCCGGTAAGGCAGTGTTCGCAATGCCTCCGCACGAAATGCTCGGAATCCGGCGGTGGCGTCCCTCACCGGGATCCCCAGCATGAGACGGGCGTAGAGATTGCCGCCACGGGAAACGGCTCGTCTCAGGAGTGGCCAATCCGGGGTCGAGCCGCCTTCCACGTAGCGGGACCCGATGGCCATGTCCGCTCCCCCTTCGATGGCAGCCACGAGACGGGGCACATCGGCGGGGTCATGGGAGAAGTCGGCGTCCATCTCGATCACGATCTCGGCCCCGGCCCCGAGCGCACGGTCGAAGCCCGAGGCGTACGCCGGCCCGAGACCTTCCTTCTCGGGTCTGTGGATCACGCCAACCAACGCATCTTGGGCCGCAATCCGGTCGGCCAACTCCCCGGTTCCGTCCGGGGACGAGTCGTCCACGATCAACACCCGATAACCCTGGTTGGTCACCGCAGCCACTATGTGTGAGAGGTTCTCCCGCTCGTTGTAGGTGGGGATTACGACCGTGACCCGATCAGTAAGCACAGTCGGCGCACAGCATCTTCTTGCGATTGGCGAGCTGGCTCGTTCTCTTCACCATGAAACAAGCCTGGCACACAAACTCGTCGGATCGCTGGAGCTGGGCATCGACGTTCATGGTCAACTCCTCGCGACGGATCGCCCGCAGCTCCTCGACCTCGTCGACCAGGAGCGTCTCTCCCACCTCCTCGTCCATCAGCTGGAGCTCCTCGCTTTCCAGCTCCTCGAGGGCTTCTGTCGTCTCCTCGTCGTGCGCTTCCGCGTCGTCTTCCCGGTCGAATTCCTCGACCTCCTCTTCGGGCTCGAACTCCTCCTCGAACTCAGGGACGAGCTCCACCTCTTCGAGCTCTTCGACCAGGACCTCGTCGAGTTCCTCTTCGTCGATGTCGACTTCTTCAGTGAGCTCTTCGGCGAGCTCGTCTAGTTCTTCAGTGGCCATTCTCTGCTGTATCGGGTGGCTCGGGGGCGGGCAGTATAAGTCGATACGCCTCAGATCTTGAGACGTACCGCGGCCCGGATAACCCGACCCTTCACCGTCGTATTCCCGATGAGGTCACCGTCGGCCTCCACCGGCCAAAACGGCTCCGTCACCAAGGTGAACTCCGAAACAGAGAGACGCCGGACTCCGGGCTCCCGAAGGTGGGTGCCCTTCACCACCTTGGGCACCAACGCGGCTGCCTGTCGCTTGTTGACGTCGAAAATCTGGATATCGAGCACACCGTCGACAAGTGTCGCCTTCGGCGCCACGTTCCAACCTCCGGCGAAGAACTGGGCGTTGGCGAAGATCACGGCGAGTGCGTCGGATTCGATGACCTTCCGCTCGGTGGTCAGGGTGATCCGGGCCCGGGGAAATCGGGGCAAGCGAACCCCAAACGCCATCGGGTAGCGAAGGGAACCCAGCCATCGCGCGATTTTGAGCGCACTCTGGGCCGCGGCGGCACCCACGCCCGCCTGGGCCACATTCACGAAGTAGCGCAGCCCCCACTCCCCTTCCAAAGCTCCGACGTCGATCGGGTAGACGTTCTCGGTCATCAAGTGCCGCGCCGCCCCCGGCAGGTCCTGAGGCAGTCCAAAGGTCCGCAACAGATCACAACCTGTTCCTGCAGGCAAGACACCGATCACCGGCGGGTGCTCGAGGCCAAGGGGAAGGAGGGCGTTTACCGCGAGATTCACAGTCCCGTCGCCACCGGCCAATGCGAAATGCTCGAAGCCGCGGCGTGCCCCGGCGACGAGTGCCCCTGCCATTTCGCTCGGGGAGTCCGGGGCGACAAGCTCGAAATCGAGCCCGACGCCCCCGACCACCTGGGCGATGAGCGACGGATCAGTGGTCAACCGGCCCGCACTGCGGTTGACAGCAACGAGCCATCTGGGCATCAGCCCACCCCCTGGGCCGCCACCACACCTCGATCCACGGTCTTGAGCGCCTGAGTGGCTTCGTCTCGCATGCCGGGAGCAGCTTCTCGAAGCTGACGCAACAAGTCCACCAACTGGCGGGATACCCGCACGAAGTCACCAGGGGCCATGCCCCTGGTTGGTAGGTCGTCGAAGTCTGTCCCCGATGCCCAGGTGTGGGCAAGGACGCCGAATCCGGGATCGGGGCGACGGGTCGGGGTGAGACGGAGTCGTCGCTCCCTCTCCACCAGGCCTTTCCAGAGCTCGTCCAGCTGCTCCCATCGCTCGCCGAGCAGCGCGGTCGGGAACTCGGCCACAGATGCCGTGTCCCTCCGGGGCTCGTACACGAACACAGAGACCAGGGCGGCGAGCTCCGCCGGCTCGAGCCCGTAGAACAACCCGTTCTCGATGGACTCGGCCAGGAGCAGGTCCGACTCGTTGTAAATGGCCCGTAGCCGCTGCCCGCGGGGGGTGAGAGCCCATCCGTCCAGGTAGTCCAGCTCATCGAGCAGCTGACGAATGGCGGCGAACTCCTCGACCAGGCCGTGTCCCGAGCTGCGACGCGCCGTCTGCTGAGCCTCGACCCGGCGCCGGGTCCGTGCCGCCCGCCGGGCCGCCGCCAGATGACGTGACGCATCGGGACACGTTGCCACCGGGTGGTCCACCGTCGAATCTGACCGAGGTGCGCGGTCGGAGACCGAAGGAGGGATCTTGCGCAGGAGACGGAGGGTGTCATTGACAAACCTCCGGTCCCTGGGGCGAAACGAGCCGGGCAATTCGACCTCACCGGAGACCAGACTCCCGTCCACGATGTCCCGAAATCCGAGGGTCGACACCCGGCCGGAGGTTGACATCACCAGATAGCGCATCCCGTCGTCCTTTCGGGCGAGTCTGCGAAGCACGAGGTAGCGGCCATCACGTGAGCCGCCCGGCACATCGACCACCTGACCGCTTCTGAGCGAGGATGCAATTCGGTCGTTGTACCCGGAGGGCTGGGTGGATTCGATCAGGGCCAGGTACTCCTCGACACTCCCCCGCTCACATTTCGCCTGTGCTTCCTCACGGGCCAACTGGTGCTCGAGGGCATCGATCGTGGTCTCGGCGGCCTGACGGTCGCCTTCCCGCTGGAAGCCGGCAAACGAAGCCTCCAGAAGATGCTCGGCCTCGGCCTGGCCGTAGTTCGCCACCAGGTTGGCCGTCATGTTGTAGGTAGATCGGAAGCTGGAGCGGAGGGGGTGCGATCCGATCGAGGCCACCTCGGTGACGTGGTCGAATCTGACGAAGGGCGAGTGGAGCAGTACCCCGTACCCCTCCACATCGATCCCCCTCCTGCCGGCCCTCCCCGTCAGCTGGGTGTAGTCACCGGGTCTCATCAGCTCGTGTGATTCGCCGTTGAACTTCGAGAGAGACTCCAGGACCACGGTCCGGGCCGGCATGTTGATGCCCAATGCCAGAGTCTCGGTTGCGAAGACAACCTTGAGCAAGCCGGACTCGAACAACTCCTCGACGGTCTCCTTGAACGCGGGAACCAGGCCGGCGTGGTGTGGAGCCAACCCTGCTTCGAGACCGGCCAGCCATCGGTCGTAGCCGAGGACCACGAGGTCATCGTCCCCAAGATGCTCTGTTCTCTTCTCGGCTATCTCCCGTATCGCCTTCCGTTCGCTGACATCGGTCAACCTGATCCCGGCATCGAGAAGGCGATGGGTCGCCGCATCGCACCCTGCCCGGCTGAAGATGAAGTAGATGGCCGGAAGCATGGACTCCTGGGCAAGCCGCTCGACCGTTTCGATGCGGTTCGGTGTCTTGAACCTTCGCCGGCGGCCCCGTTCCAGCCCGAGCATGTGCTCGATCCGCGGATTGGGGCGAGTCCGGCCGTCTCTGCGCACGAAAGTGGGGAGGAGATGAAGGGTCTGGGAGCCCATCTTGTCCTTGATCATGTACATCGACTCGAGGGGGACGGGCCTGTGATCGGTGGCAATCAGACGGGTGGGGCCCCGTCGCTCTCCGACCCATGCGGCAAATTCGTGGTTATTGGAGACGGTGGCCGAGAGGCACACCATCTTCACGTGTGTTGGGCAATGGATGATCACCTCCTCCCACACCGCACCCCGGGTCGGATCCTGAAGGAAATGCACCTCGTCGAGGATGACGATGTCGACCCTATCCAGCCTGCTGCTGTCGGCATAGATCATGTTGCGCAGGACTTCGGTGGTCATCACCACGATGGCTGCGTCGCCGTTGATCACGTTGTCCCCGGTCAGGAGCCCCACCCGCTCGGGCCCGTAGAGGGCCACCAGGTCGGAGTACTTCTGATTGGATAGTGCCTTGATCGGGGTCGTGTAGAAGGCGCGCCGCCGTGCCGACATGGCGAGATGGATGGCCGCCTCGGCCACGAGGGTCTTCCCCGCTCCGGTGGGTGCGGTCACCACCACCGATTGGCCCTCTGCGATCGCTTCAGCGGCTTCGATCTGGAACTCATCGGGCGCGAAGGGCAGCCGATCCCAGAAAGGGTCGAGAACAGAGCTCACTTTTTCAGCATCAGGCGGATCACCCAGTAGGTCGCCTCGTACATCACATAGAGCGGCACCGACAGCACGATCAGGGTGAAGGCGTCGCCAGTGGGCGTGATCAACGCCGCGGCCGTGACGATGATCAGGACTGCCCAGCGCCGGCCCCGAGCCAGCCGAGCCGAGGTGACCACTCCGGCGGCGGCCGCCGCGAAGAGGAAGACCGGATAGAGAAACGCCAGCCCGAATGCAGCGAGATAACGGAGCACGAACGAGTAGTAGGAACCGATCCGCAGGTCGTTTCTGACCTCGGGGAAAATGTTGAGCAGGAAGTCCAGCCCTCTCGGAAGGGTCCAGTACCCGAAGAGGACACCACCGAGGAAGAGCACGACCAGTGCGGTCACCACCGGGAAGGCCCAGTTCCGCTCGCGGGTGGTCAGCGCCGGATTGATGAAGCCCCAAATTTGATACAGAATCACCGGGCTGGCCAGCATCACTCCACCGAAGAGAGCGATCCGCATCAGCACCCCGAATTCCTCGCCGGCCTCGAACGCCTGGAGCGCTGAGTCGGGCGCGGCGGTGTGGAACGGCGCCTCCAGGATCGTCCGCAGCTGATCGGCGAACACGAATGCGACCACCCCGCCGACCACGATCGCGACCATGCTCTTGAAGATTCGCCATCGGAGTTCTTCGAGATGGGCCAGGATGGATTGCGGCTGTCCGCCGCTCACGCGCCGTCCTCTTCCTCGGCCGGCTTGTTCATCTCCTCGAGATCTCGCATCGCATCCTCAGGTGTCGGGCCGGAGACAGGTTTGGGGCCGGTCCACTCCACGCGGCCGGTTGCGGCGTCGCTGATATCCCGCTTGATCTCGTCGAGTGGCTGCTTGAGGTCGTCGAGTGGCTTCTTCAGTTGATTGCCGGTCTGCTTCAGCTCCTCGCCCACTTCTTTCAGGTCGGCAACCTCGTTCTCGAGCCCACGCCGGATGTCACCGGCGGCTGTCCGCAGCTCGGCAGTCCAACGCCCGAGTTTCTGAGCCAGCTCGGGAAGGCGTTTGGGGCCCAGCACGATGAGGGCCAGGAGGAGGATGATGATGATCTCGCCGCCCTGGAGCATGGCCAGGATGCTAAAGCGTCAGAGGTCAGTACAAACAGAAGGTGGGGGG
>JBBDQO010000084.1:17689-27845 GCA_040905925.1 Acidimicrobiia bacterium
CTCACGAATCGCCACCTTCCCGGACGAGGAGCACCCTGCCCAAGGTGCCCGTCGAGATGTGTATCGCTGCGGTCAGCCGGCCAGAAGGCGGAACGGATCCGGCTCTGCCTCGAGGGCAGCTGCAAACGCTTCGATCTCCCGCTCGGTGATCGGATCAGGATTGATGACCTCGAACGTCACTCCTGTCGCCAGCAGAACGCTGACCACCCTTGAGTTCGCAGGACGCCGTTGCTGCACGGTGCACGTTGGGCACTTGAAGCGGTAATCACCTTCCCGGCCCCCGGGGCGCAATTCCAGCGCCACATCGTCGGGGGTGAGGTGGATGTCACCACATCTTGCGCACGTTGTCTTGATGGTCGTCATCCCTGTTCTCCGGTCTCCCATATCTGATTGGGGTGATCGGCAGTTCTGACGTCATTCTGTAGCTCTGATCGGTAGGTCGATCGACCCTACGCGTATATGGCCAACAGCTTTTTGCCGATTTCGGCCACGGTTGCCCGGACTTCGTCTCCCGAGATGAATCGAGCAGCCGACCCCAGCCGGAGCAAGAGCCGGGCGGGGATCTGGACGTCCGACGAGGAGAAGCTGATGACGGTCTCTTTCTTCGACTCGCTGACGAGCTCGACCGGGTAGTAATCGAGAACCCATCGCGCCGACGGGCTCAAGCCCAGCCGGCACACGATGTCGTCGTCGGATGGCGAATAGCTCACTCCGGGCTCGGGAACGCCTTCGGGCCGCTCGAAATGGGAGTCGGTGGCCTCCATCGACCGGATGCGATCGACACGGAACACCCGCTCCGCCTCCACCAGGCGGCAATAGGCCTGGACATACCAGTTGCCAAGGGTGGCGAACACCGACCAGGGCTCGATCTGGCGCACGGTTTCCTCCTCCCGGCTCAGCGATCGATAGGTGATACGAACCGCCGTTTGTTCCCTGGCCGCCTTGCGCAACAGACCGACTGTCTCCAATTCGGCGGCGACCTCCACCGAGATGGCGGCTTCGGCCTCAGGGAGGACCACCTTGGTCAGCTTGGCAACTGCCCCGGCCAGAGTCGGATTCGCCTGGCCCGAGCCGATGATTGCCATCCCTGCCGCCAACAGCCCCAGAGCCTCGGTCGAGGTGAGGCGCGGTGCTCGGGCGAAATAGTCCGCAGCGTCGATGATCACCTCGTTCTCGTCGATGTAGGCCTCCATCAGATCACCGGGCCCGTAACCCGGCAGACCACACACGAAGAGGGTGTTCAGGTCCTTGCTGAGATCCGCTTCGGTGTAGCCGAATCGGTCGAGAATCTCCTCGACGTCCACACTGTCCCTGGAGAGAACGTAGGGAACCAGGGCCAGGATTCGCGCCAGGCGGGAAACGGTGCGCGGGCTGGTCATCCCACCCCCGCCACCGCGGCCCGGACCCGGGCCCGGATCTCATCTCGCATCTCCTCCGGGGAGATCACCTCTGCCGAGGCCCCGAAGCTGAGGATCCATCCCACAAAGGCGTCATGATTGGACACCGGCAAATCGACCTCGAGGGGCTCGCCGTCGATGGCGCCGACGCCAAGGGTCCGGGCCGCCCACCAGGCCACCTCAGGATCGAAGCGCACCTTGGCGACCAGCTTCGGCTCGGACCCGAGATCCCAGGGCTGGGAGATCATGGTGGCCTTCATGTCGAAGTCGGAGGGCGGGGCGAACGAGCCCGGCTCCTCTCCGACTTCGAGGACGGCCATCCGGTCGATCCGGAACACTCGGGGCCCGTCCGGCCCGTCACCAGCCAGGTACCAGTGGCCGCGGCGGTGTGCCAGACCGTAAGGCTTGAGCGTGCGCCCATCGTCCTTGTACCGGAACCGGATCGTGCGACGCTCGGTCACCGCCCGAAACAAGTCGCCCAGGATCTCCGACTCGGCGCCCAGGTCGGCGCCCAGAGGCTCCAGGCCCACCCCGCGCTCGACACCACCCAACTTGTTCAAGCCTTCCAGCCCGGCGTTTCCACCGCCGAGACGGACCATGCGCGCCGCCACCGAGAGCGCGAAGCGCTCCTCCTCGGTGAGGCCAGGGTCGGGCAAGGCATATTTCTCGGGATCAACCCGATACCCGAAGTCGACCCCGAAACCGTCGAGCGCCTGCCGTTCCAGGGGGATGCCCAACCGTCGCAGGACTTCCTTGTCCCGTTCGAACATTCGGTGGAAGGCATCGTCGGTCTGGTCGCCGTAACCGGCGACGGTGAACCGGACATCGTCGGCGGTGACCGGGACCGGGGACTCGAGGAGATAGATCAGGAGATTGATCACCCGCTCGATGACGTTCTGCATGCTGAGAAGGTAGTTTCTCCCCCGTCGGAGCGCCCCCTCCGTCGCCTTCGGCGCCACCTCCCCCAACGTCGCTTCGCTCCTGGGGGAGGAAACAGGGCGTCCGTTCTGGCTGAAGAAACGTGACCACCATTTCTCCCCCCAGCGAACGCAGTGAGCGTTGGGGGCGCTACAGACTCTCTATCAGCTTCTCCACCCGCTCGTCATACGCCTTGAACGGGTCCTTGCACATCACCGTCCGTTGCGCCTGGTCGTTCAGCTTGAGATGGACCCAGTCGACCGTGAAATCCCGTTTCTGGGCTTTGGCCGCCTTGATAAACGCGCCACGAAGCCGGGCTCTGGTCGTTTGCGGTGGCTGACGCACCGCCGTGGCCACCTGCTCGTCGCTGACCACCCGATCCACCATTCCTTTGGACTCCAACAGGTAGTAGAGACCGCGGGTTCGGTCCACGTCGTGATAACTGAGATCCATCATCGCCATCCGCGGGTCGGACATGGTCAAACCTCGTCGATCGGCGTATCGCTCCAGAAGCCGGTACTTGATGACCCAATCCACCTCCCGGTCGAGGGTCATCGGGTCCTTCTCCAGCCCGGTCAACAAGTGCTCCCAGCGGTCTATGGCCGTCTGGACGTGTGGCGGGAACCCGGGGCTCCTCGCAAAGCGCATCGCTCGATCGAGGTACTCCCACTGGATATCGAGCGCGGAAAGCTCCCGACCATTGGCCAGTCGTATCTTGCGCCGACAGGTCGTGTCGTGCGCAACTTCCCGTATGGCGCGGATCGGGTTCTCGAGGGTGAGGTCGCGGAACACGACATCCCTCTCGATCATCTGGAGCAGGGCAACCATCGTCCCCACCTTGACGTAGGTGGCGTACTCGGACATGTTGGAGTCCCCGGCGATCACGTGGAGACGCCGATAACGCTCGGCATCGGCATGTGGCTCGTCCCTGGTGTTGATGATCGGCCGAGACCGCGTCGTCGCCGAGGACACCCCCTCCCAGATGTGATCGGCTCGTTGGGCTATCGAGAACGAGGTCCCCCGGGGAGTCTGGGTCAGCTTGCCGGCGCCGAGGAAGATCTGCCTGGTGACCAGGAACGGGATGAGGACGTCGACGGTGCGGTGAAAGTCCTTGTGACGGCTGACCAGATAGTTCTCGTGACAACCGTAGGAGTTGCCGGCACTGTCGGTGTTGTTCTTGAAGACGAAGATCTGACCCCGGATCCCCTCCTCCTCGAGACGCTCCTCCGCTCCCCGGACCAGGCCCTCGAGAATTCGCTCTCCCGCCTTGTCATGGGCTACCACATCCTCGAGGGTGTCGCACTCGGGGGTGGCGAACTCGGGATGCGACCCGACGTCGAGATAGAGCCGGGCGCCATTCTCCAGGAAGACGTTGGACGAACGTCCCCACGACACCACCCGTCGGAAGAGATAACGGGCGACTTCGTCGGGGCTCAGCCTTCTCTGGCCCCGAAGGGTGCAGGTGACCCCGTACTCGTTCTCCAGCCCGAAGATTCTTCGATCCACCTGTGCAGGCTAAACCGGGTCAGCCGGTGTGGCGCGATCTCAGGAGGCGGTTAGTTCGGATGGATCCAGCCTGCGAAATGTCCTCGGGCCGGCGGAGGTGTCGAGAACCGCCGCCTCCCATCCGTCACTCTCCCGGCCCTCGGCCCGTCGAAAGACCTCGGCACCTACCTCGAACGCCTCCTTCAGGGTCAAACCCTCCCTCCACAACTCGCCAAGGGCGGCGGTGAGTTGCTCTGCCTTGCCGCCGATGGCCACATAGTTCCTCTCGTCGAACAGGGTTCCGTCGTAGGTGACCCGGAAGAGCCGATGCTCAGACCCGTCCTCACTGACCTCGGCGATGAGGACCTCGACCTCGAATGGCTTCGGATCGCGGATGAAGATGACACCCAAAGTCTGGGAGAAGGCGGTGGCAAGCCCCATTGCCGTCACATCGTCCCGGGAATAGAGATACCCCATCAGATCCGCCTGTCTGATCCCAGCCTTGCGGAGGGTCTCGAACTCGTTGTACCTGCCGACTCCGGCAAAGGCGATCCGGTCATACACCTCACTGATCTTGTGCAGCGCGGTCGATGGGTTCTCGGCAAGGAGAAGCATCCCGTCGGCGTAATCGAGGCCCAGAATCGACCGGCCCCGAGCTATCCCCTTGCGGGCGAACTCGGCCTTGTCGCGCACCAATTGCTCGGGGGCGACGTAGAAGGGGATGGTCACTGGATCGACTCCATGGCGTGCTCGGCCAGAGGGCCCACGATGTCGTCCCCCAGCTCGGAGACTCCATCACTGTCGACGCGAACCACATTGGGGAAGATGCCCCGGAGCAAGTCCGGCCCACCGGTGGCGGTGTCCTCCTGCGATGCGGCCACCAGAGCCTTCACCGCCAGATCGGCCGCATCTTCTGGGGTCAGATCCTCACGATATGTGGTGCGCAGAAACGACTTGGCAAGACGTGCTCCGGACCCGGTGCTTCCGAAGTCGGTCTCCTCATAGCGACCGCCGACCACGTCATAGCTATAGAGCCGGCCTTTCTCCTCGCGCTCGTCGTAACCGGCGAACAACGGGACCACCACCAGGCCCTGGATGGCGAGCTCGAGCTGTCCCCGCACCAGGCGGGCTAGAAAGGAGGCCTTGCCTTCGAGGGAGAGCCGGACGCCTTCGATCTTCTCGTAGTGCTCGAGCTCGACCTGGAACAGCTTGACCATCTCGATGGCGAGCCCTGCCGTCCCCGCGATGGCCACCGCCGAGTAGCGATCGGTCGGGTAGACCTTTCGTATGCGCCGGTGGGCCACCAGATTCCCCTCGGTGGCCCTTCGGTCACCGGCCATCACCACGCCGTTGTAGTACCTCAAGGCGAGGACGGTGGTTCCTTCCGGAGTCGACGGGGTCTTGTCGCCCGGCAGCCCTCTCCAAGTTGGCCGTGCCCCCAGAGAGTCGAGAAGATCAGTGAAGCTCGCCCCGGGCACGGGAGCATTCATGGGAAGAGGCCCCGACTGACGATCCGTCACTCGCCGCCCTTCTGGACATAGTTCTTGACGAACTCCTCGGCGTTCTCTTCGAGCACTTCGTCGATTTCGTCGAGCAAGTCGTCGAGCGCCTCCAGGTCGGCCTCGCTCTCCACCTTGCCGGTGGTCTGTTCTTGTTCTTCGCCTTCGTCCTTGCCCCGGCCCTTGGACTGTGACTGGTCCCGGTCAGACATCTCTCGATCATCCTCCTAGGCGGCGTAGAAGATCGGCCGCATCTTCGGCTTCGTCGAGGATGGCCCCGACCAAATCGGCGTCTCCTCGCAACGGCTCCATCATAGGAACCCGCTTCAGATGGGATTCACCGATATCGAATACCAGGGAATCCCAGTTGGCGGCGACCAGGGCGTCGGAGAACTCGCTTACACAACGACCCCGGAAATAGGCACGGGTACGGGTGGGCGGGTTGACTCGGGCGTCGTCGATCTGGGTGTCGTCGAACAGCCTCCGCATTGCACCCCGGGAGGCGAGACGGTTGTAAAGGCCACGTTCGGGATCGACGTCGTGATATTGGAGGTCGAACGCCCGCAATTTCGCGTTCGACCACTCGATCCCGTCACGCTCGACATACCCTTCGAGAAGCCGCTTCTTGGCCACCCAGTCCAGGGTGTCGGCGAGACGCATCACGTCTTCATCCAGGGCTCCGAGAACACGCTCCCACTCACTGATCACCACGTCCCAAACCGGGTCGTCGAGCTCCTTCTCGACGTATTTTGAGAGCCATTCCAGGTATCTGCCCTGAAGTTCGAGGGCGGTGGCCGTGCCGCCGCCGTCGAGCTCGAGCGGACGTCCCAGGGCCGTGTCGTGGCTGACCTTCCAGCAAGCTTCCACAGGGTCGAAGAGATCCAACGAGTCGGGAAGAGCGCCATCTTCGAGGGCGGCAAGCATCAACGCGGTGGTGCCAACCTTCAGGAGATTCTGGGTCTCGGAGAGGTTGGCGTCGCCGATGATCACGTGGAGACGACGGTATTTCGAGGGATCGCCGTGTGGCTCGTCGCGAGTGTTGATGATGGGCCGCTTCAACGTGGTCTCCAAGCCGACTTCCTCCTCGAAGAAATCGGCACGTTGGGTGATCTGGAAGTCGACCGGAGGACGGTCGTTCTCCGAACCGACCTTTCCCGCCCCGGTGAAGATCTGGCGGGTCACCAGGAAGGTGGTTGCGTAGCGGATCACCTCTCCGAAAGGTGTCTCCCGGGACAGCAGGTAATTCTCATGGGCGCCGTAGGAATTGCCTTTTCCATCGGAGTTGTTCTTGTAGAGGGAGACCTTCTTGCCCGACACCTCAGTGGCGGCGGCTGCTGCCGCCTGCATCACTCTCTCCCCTGCCTTGTCGTAGAGCGCCGCCTCTAGCGGGTCGTAGGACTCTGGTGACGAGTACTCGGGGTGGGCGTGATCTACATAGAGACGTGCCCCGTTGGCCAGGACCGAGTTGACGACCGCCCCCTCGGGGTCCACCACACCGAACGAATCGTGGCCGAACCCGCGAGCATCCCGGCCCGGCGACTCCTCTTCGTAGGACCACTGGATCTTGACCCGGGCCCCCGGGTAGCTGTTGACGACCAGTGAGGATGCGACCGCCGGGTTGAAGCCGACGTCGCCCCGGACCACGATTCCGTACTCGGTCTCCGTCCCGAGCACCTTGTGGATTGCCATCAGAGATATTGACCCGGGGAGACCTTCTCGATCATTCGGCTCTCCTCATCGCCGCCCACCAGGGTGCGGACGTAGATGATTCGCTCGCCTTTCTTTCCCGAGACCCGGGCCCAGTCGTCGGGGTTGGTGGTGTTGGGCAAGTCCTCATGTTCCTTGAACTCCTGCTTGATCGCGGTGATCAAGTCTCCTTCACGAACACCGGGAGGGCTACCCGCAATCTGACGCTTGATGGCGTCTTTCTTGGCGCGGCGGACGATGTTCTCGATCATCGCCCCCGACGCGAAGTCTTTGAAGAAGAGGATCTCTCGGTCGCCCGAGGCATAGGTCACCTCGAGGAACCGGTTCTCATCGGATTCGCTGTACATGGCGTCAACCGTTGCGGTGATCATCTCGTCGATCAGGGCTGCCCGGTCGCCATTCGCCTTGGCCAGGGCCTCTTCGTCGAGTGGCATCTGGTCGCTGAGATAGATCCGGAAGATCTCACGTGCCGCAACGGTGTCGGGGCGGTGGATTTTGATCTTCACGTCAAGGCGGCCCGGGCGGAGGACGGCGGGGTCGATCAGGTCTTCGCGGTTCGATGCCCCAATCACCACCACATTCTTGAGCGCTTCCACCCCATCGAGCTCGGAGAGAAGCTGAGGCACGATGGTCGATTCCACGTCAGAGCTGATCCCGGTGCCTCTGGTCCGGAACAGGGAGTCCATCTCATCGAAGAAGACGATTACCGGCACCCCTTCATCGGACCTCTCCTTGGCCCGTTGGAAGATGAGCCTGATCTGGCGCTCGGTCTCCCCCACCCACTTGTTCAGCAGCTCGGGGCCTTTGATGTTCAGGAAATAGGAGCGGACGTCGGGGTTGCCGGTGCGCTCGGAGACCTTCTTGGCGAGGCTGTTGGCCACCGCCTTGGCGATGAGGGTCTTGCCACAACCGGGTGGCCCGTAGAGCAGGATCCCTTTGGGCGGCTCCAGCTGATACTCCCGGAACAGGTCGCGGTACATGTAAGGAAGTTCGACCGTGTCTCGAATCTGTTCGATCTGGTCGGCCAGGCCGCCCACGTCCTCGTAGGTGATGTCGGGAACTTCTTCGAGTACCAGCTCCTCGACCTCGGGACGCTCCATCTTCTCGAGGATCAGGCCGGTCTTGGTGTCGATCCGCACGTAATCGCCGGCTCTGAGCTTGACATCGCTCATCGTCTCCGCCCGATTGAGGACCTTCTCCTCATCGGCATGGGCGAGGACCACGACCCGCCCGTCGGCCATCGGCTCGCGGACCCTGAGGACTTCGCCTGCGGCCTCGAAGTGGCGGATGTCGATGATGTTGAAAGCCTCGTTGAGGAGGACCTCTTGGCCAACCTGGAGCTTCTTTACTTCGACGTTGGGCTGGGCCGCCACCCGCAACTTGCGGCTTCCGGTGAGAATGTCTGTCGTCCCGTCGTCGTTGACTTGAAGCACTGTTCCAAAGTTGTTCGGTGGGGCAGTGAGCTTCTCGACCTCCTCACGGAGCACGCCTAGTTGCTCCCGTGCCTCCTCGAGAACGGCGGCGAGTTTGTCGTTCTGGGAGGTGGTCCGATCGAGGCGCTCTCGGGTGCGGTTGAGCTCGGTCTCGAGGTCCTCGATGCGGCCCGGAGTGTCGCGAAGGCGGCGGCGCAGAGTGGCGATCTCCTCCTCGAGCGCTGTGATTACTCCACGCAGCTGAGTGGCATCGTCCGGTCTCCGTGCTTCGTCCACTGGCTTCCTCCTGGCCTGGTCGCCTTACGAGCAGTATACGAATGGCTGTCCTTACTTCTTCGGGTTACCCCGTGCATCCCTGAAGTGCTTCGAGACTCACGACCCAGGAGCCGGGTCGATCCTCCTCATGAAGGTCAGGAAGCCGGTATGGCCGATCATGGAATGCTCGGGGCGCACCGAGCGCCCGGCGACATTCCAATCACGAAACAGGAACTCCTTGACCTCGATCTCGGCGAACCGACCTGTCTGAGTGGCTCGCTCCACCAGTGTCTGCAGCTGGGGAACGGTTGGCAGAAACGCGCAGAGCACCCCGCCCGGCGGCTGCTGATCCGCGGCGACCTCCATCACGTGCCACGGCTCGGGAAGATCAAGGATGATCCGGTCCGGCTGGACACGTCCCACGTGCTCGGAGACCTCTCCGACGACCAGCTCGAGATTGGCCGGAACCTCCCCGAACCATCGCTCCATGGTCTGGCGGGCGTGCGCCGCGTGATCCTCACGGATCTCGACACTGACGACCCGCCCTTGTGGCCCGACCGCCCGGGTGAGACCGAGGGTGAGGGCCCCTGACCCGGTGCCCGCCTCCAACACCGTCATTCCCGGAGCCACGTCGGCGTAGACGAGGATCGGGCCCAGGTCCTTCGGGTAGACCACCTGGGCGCCGCGCTTCATCTTCAGGATGAAGTCGGCGAGCCGGGGGCGAAGCAGGAGCAGAAGCCCGCCGCTCGACGACTCCACCCACGAGCCGTCCCCTTTCCCTATGAGGCTGGTGTGGGGGATCGCGCCCTGGTGGTATTGAAAGGTCCGGCCCGGGTCGAGCTTCAACAGGAAGTGTCGCCCCTTGGAGTCGATGAGAAGTGCGGGGTCACCCGCCTCGAAATTCATCCGATGATGGCGATCACCGAGACGACGAGACCGAGGACCATCGAAATCACCACGATCCAGATGATGAGCTGAACGAGTTTCTTGTTCTGCATGATGGTTGAATGGATTTCCTTCGAGAAGCAACGGTAGACAGATGAAGCGTCTGATTGATTGGTTGGCCGGCTCCCCGAACTGGGGAGCGGCCGGTGTCAGCAGGGGTCTGCGCGGCCTGCGCAAAGGAGATCAGCGTGATCTCTATATGGGGCTCGGTCTCGCCGCGCTCTCGTTTCTCCGTCGCACCGCCCCGCGCAAGCAGCTTCTCTATCGCCGCACGGTCCCCAAAGGATCGGCCATAGTCGTCCACAACCGCCGCCGCGGCGCCCCGAAGATCGAGGTCATCAAGCCGCGCTGACGCGTGGCGGCATGCCCCCCTCCCGGCTTCGCCGGCTCTCCCCCCAACGCTCACTCCGTTCGCTGGGGGGAGAAATGGGAAGACCACGTTTCCTCCCCCAGGAGCGAAGCGACGCGTGGCGGCATGCCCCCCTCCCGGCTTCGCCGGCTCTCCCCCCAACGCTCA
>JBBDQO010000085.1:0-4770 GCA_040905925.1 Acidimicrobiia bacterium
AAGGCGAAGGCCGCCGCCGAGAAGACCGAGAGTGCAGAGTCGGCCGCGCCCGAGACCGCTCAGCCTGCTGCCAAGGCGGCCGCAAAGCCTGCCAAGGCCGCGACACCGAAGCCTGAAGCCAAGCCTGCTGCCAAGGCCGCTACCCCGAAGCCGGCCGCCGCCAAAGGCCCGAGCAAGCCCAAGACCACCAAGCCCCCAACTCCCGAGGAGGAGTGAGATGTCAAAGACAAAAGCAGGCGGTTCCTCGAAGAACGGACGGGAGTCCCATGCCAAGCGACTCGGTCCCAAGGTGTTCGATGGCCAGTCGGTGAGCGCGGGCTCGATTCTGGTCAGACAGCGTGGCACCGGGATTCATCCCGGCGACAACGTCGGCAAGGGCAGTGACGACACCCTGTTCGCCTTGAGCGCCGGGACGGTCAAATACGGGGTGCGCGCCAACCGGCGCCTCGTCAACGTCGTCCCCGAGTAGGCAGCCGCCGGTCGTGTTCATCGACCGGGTCCGAGTCGCCCTACGTGCTGGTGACGGTGGGGCTGGAGTTGCCTCCTTCGTCAGGCGCAAGGGCCAGCCAAAGGGCAAGCCAAACGGGGGAAACGGGGGAAAGGGTGGCGACGTCATTCTGAGGGTGGACCCTTCGGTGGCAACTCTCCTCCGTTACCAACGCAACCCCCATCACGCGGCCGAGAAGGGAACCCATGGGCAGGGTGACATGCGGCATGGGAGGGCAGGTGCAGACCTGGTCCTGCCTGTGCCTGCCGGAACCGTGGTTTTCGACGACGAGGGCGTGATGATTGCCGACCTCGTCGCATCCGGTCAGGAAGTCGTTGCGGCCCGGGGAGGGCGCGGCGGTCGGGGCAACGCCGCCTTTGTCAGCCCTGCCAAACGCGCACCCGCCATCGCCGAGCAGGGGGAGTTCGGACGAGAGGAGTGGTTCACCCTGGAGATGAAGCTTCTTGCCGACGCTGCTCTGATCGGGTTTCCCAATGCGGGGAAGTCGACCTTCATCTCGAAGGTCTCGGCAGCGAAACCCAAGATCGCCGACTATCCGTTCACCACGCTCGAGCCGAATCTCGGTGTCGTCAGTCTCGACGATCGTGAGTTCGTGCTGGCCGACATACCTGGGCTGATCGAGGGTGCGGCTGAGGGGCGGGGCCTCGGCCACGAGTTTCTGCGTCATATCGAGCGGGCCCGGGTTCTCGTTGTCCTGCTCGACCCTGCTCAGACCCAGGAGCATGTGCCCTGGGAACAGCTGGAGATTCTCACCCGCGAGATCGCCGCATACTCGACGGAGCTCGCGGCGAGGCCACGGGTCACCCTGCTCAACAAGACGGATCTCGGTGATTTCGGGGAGACGGCTAAAGCCCTCGATGCCATCCCGGTATCCGCGATCACAGGCGCCGGGCTGCACAACGCTCTGCATTCCATTGCCGACCTGATCGATGAAGCCGAGCGGTTGGCACCAGAGCGGAGAGGTTTCGTGTTGCACCGACCTCTGGGCCCGAGCTTCCTGGTCAAGCGGGAAGGCGCCGCATGGAGAGTGGAGGGGATCGCCGCAGAGCGAGCGGTCGGGTTCGCAGACCTCACGATCCCGGAGGCGGCAGACATGGCGGCCCGACGACTGGCTCGTCTCGGCGTGGATGACGCTCTGATCGCGGCCGGGGCCGTTCCGGGCGATGAGGTGCGCATCGGCGATATCAGCTTCGAGTTCGTCCCCGATCTCGGAGAGGAGGAATAATGGTCACTTATGGATTTCGCTAGCCCTCGAGCCGTCTCTGAGGCTCTGACCTCGGTCGACTACCTACCGAACGACCGGATCGCCCAGGTCGTGTTTCTGGCCGCCCGACTGGACAAGCCGATCCTCGTCGAGGGCCCGGCCGGGGTGGGGAAAACCGAGCTCGCCAAGGCCCTGGCCAAAGTCACCGGGCGCGAGCTGATACGTCTCCAGTGCTATGAGGGTCTTGACGAGGCCAAAGCGCTTTACGAGTGGAACTACAAGAAGCAACTGCTCCGCATCCAGGCCGACGCCGATCATGACTGGGAGGACATCGAACAGGACATCTTCTCCGAGGACTTCCTGCTCACCCGGCCGTTGTTGGCTGCGATCCGGTCGGCTGATCCGGTTGTGCTCCTGATCGACGAGGTGGACCGGGTCGAAGTCGAGACCGAGGCCCTCCTCCTCGAGATCCTCTCCGACTTCCAGGTGTCGATCCCCGAACTGGGGACCATCGAGGCTTCCACCCAGCCACTGGTCGTCCTGACTTCCAACAACACCAGGGAGCTGAGTGAGGCCCTGAAGCGACGTTGCCTGTTTCTGCACATCGATTACCCGGACCCGGCCCGTGAACAACTGATCCTCAATGCCCGGGTGCCCGGTTTGTCGGAGCATCTGGCGGCACAAGTTGCCAACGTCGCCAGGTCGATCCGAAACCTCGACCTGAAAAAGGCGCCCTCGGTGTCTGAGACCATCGATTGGGCGAGGACCTTGCTCGCACTCTCGATCGAGGAGGTCGACGGGGCGGTGCTTGGTGACACCCTGCATGTCCTCTTGAAGTATCAGTCGGACATCGAGAAAGCGGCCAAGGAGCTGGCCTCGAGCCCAGGCAGCTGATCATGCTCGGAGTGATCACCGGCTTCATCGACGAGTTGAGGGAAGCCGGGGTGCCGGTGTCGATGGTGGAGGCAATCGATTCGATGCGGGCCGTGGAAACGATCGACGTCGCCGACCGAATCGCGCTGCGGGAAACGCTCCGGGCCACTCTGGTGAAAAACCTCCGACACGAACATGCATTCGACACGGCATTCGACGTGTATTTCTCGATGGTCCCGTCTCCGGCCCCAGAATCGCCCACGGGAGGCGAGGAGGATGGGGAGACTCAGCTCTCGCCAGGTCAGCGCCCGGAGTCTCAGGCATTCGATCTCGACGCCCTGCTCGATCAGCTGTTCCGGGCACTGGCAGACCTCGACGATGCAGCGCTCCGGCAGGGAGCTCGGACCGCGGTAGATCAACTGGCGGGTATGGAGCCGGGGCGACCGGTGGGTGGCACCTATTACCTCTATCGAACCCTTCGCCGGCTGGACCTGGCCGACTTGGAGGAGAGGCTTCTCCAAGCGTTGATCGGTGACGGTGAGATGAGCGAATTCGATCAACGTCTGCTGCGAGAGGAAGTCCAGTCGAGGATCGAGCAGCTTCGAGAGGAGATCCAGGAGGAGATCCGAAGAAGACTGGTGGCCGATCGGGGTCGAGATGCCGTGGCACGGACCCTGCGCCGGCCTTTGATCGAAGACGTCGACCTCATGCACGCCACGGCGGAGAACCTCAAGGACATGGATGCCGCAATCGGGCCCCTGACCCGCAAGTTGGCTGCTCGGTTAGCCAGGCGTCGCAAGAAGCGCACCGGAAGACTCGATTTCCGTCGCACGGTGCGACGCTCCCTGGGCACCGGTGGGGTTCCTGTCGACCCCCAGTTTCGTCATCCCCGACCCCATCGCCCCGAAGTCTGGCTGCTCTGTGACGTGAGCGGGTCGATGGCGACCTTCTCCCGCTTCACCCTCCAGTTCACGCACGCCATGTCGACACACTTCTCCAAACTCCGCTCCTTTGCCTTTGTGGACACCGTTGACGAGGTCACCGACTTCTTCGGCCCCGGTGTCGACTTCGGATCGGCCCTGCAACGGGTGGCCACCGAAGCCGAGGTCGTGTGGCTCGACGGGCACTCCGATTACGGGAACTCGTTGGAGACCTTCCTGCGTCGCTACGGGCCTCAACTGACGCCTAGGACCACAGTGATCGTGACCGGTGACGCCCGCAACAACTACCGGCCGCCTCGTGACCAGGTCCTCGCGGACGTAGCAAGGTCGGCCAGGGCCGTGGTGTGGCTCAACCCGGAGCCCAACACCTATTGGGACACCGGGGATTCGATGATGTCGCACTACGCCCGCCACTGCAGTTCGGTGCATGAAGTGCGCACTCTGCGCCAGCTGGAGCAATTCGTCGAGGAGCTGACTCTCCCCACCGGGCGCCCTGTTCAGAATGTCCTCTAAACCGTCGGCCCCGAATTGCCGATGAAAGGGAATACGCCCTCTGTGGGGCAATTACCAGAGGTAAGAAAATGGGCTCGCGGATACTCGTTGTGGAGGATTCAGCCGTCATCCGGCGACTGATAGAGGTCTGTCTTCGCGCTGCCGACCTCGAGATCATCACTCGTGATGACGGGAAGACCGGTCTCTCCGCGGTGGGCACCGAATCACCAGACCTCGTGGTCCTCGACATAGGGCTCCCTGGTATGGATGGCTGGGAAGTGCTGGACCGCATCCGCAGGGACGAAACGACCAAGAACATCCCGGTTGTCGTTCTCACCGCCCACGCGGAGGAAGAGTCGAGACGGCGTGCGAACGAAGGTGGCGCAGACGCATTCGTCACCAAGCCGTTCCAGCCAAATGACTTCCGCACCACAGTCCTCTCACTGCTCGAATAAGCGCCGGTAGCCTGCCCCGGTAGGCTGCCGTCAGTGACCAACGAACCGTTCATACCCTCGTTCATCGGCGCGCCTGTCCAGCGTCGCGAGGACCCGGCGCTGATCACGGGAACCGCTCGTTACGTCGACGACATGGCTCCGTCCGGCACCCTGCACCTTGCAGTCGTCCGCAGTCCCTTCGCCCACGCTTCGGTGACCTCGATCGATTTCGAGGCTGCCCTCCAGGTCAGGGGCGTCCTGCTCGTCATCACCCCCGACCAGGTTGCCGCCATCGAGATGCCACCGACACCTGAACCC
>JBBDQO010000086.1:0-27538 GCA_040905925.1 Acidimicrobiia bacterium
TTGCCACCGCCAGGAATCGGCGCACATCTCGGCGAGATCCCTGGTCGTCTTCCAACCGAGTTCGACCCCGGCTTTGGACACGTTGGCATAGCTGGAGGCAACGTCGCCGGGCCGGCGGTCGGCGATCTCATAGGGAATCGGCCTCTCCGACTCCTGCTCGTACGTTCTAATCACTTCGAGGACGCTGTGGCCCTCCCCTGTGCCCAGGTTGTAGGTGAATACCCCGCTCTCCTCGCTATGACGATCGAGGGCGCGGACGTGGCCTTCGGCAAGATCGACGACATGGATGAAGTCCCGCACGCCGGTCCCGTCAGGCGTGGGGTAGTCATCGCCGAAAACACGCACCCTGGGGAGGAGCCCGGCAGCCACCCGGGCCACGTAAGGCATCAGGTTGCTGGGCTCTCCCGCCGGGTCTTCCCCCATCAGCCCTGATGGGTGCGCCCCCACCGGGTTGAAGTACCGGAGCAAGGAGATCGACCAATCCGGATTGGCCCGGTGCAGGTCACGGAGGACCTGCTCCATCATGATCTTGGTCCACCCGTACGGATTGACCGCGATCCCGGTCGGCATCGACTCGAGCAAGGGAAGCTCGACTGGGTCTCCGTATACCGTTGCCGACGAGCTAAAGACCAGACATCTGACGTCGTGTTCGAGCAGGGTCTCGACGAGGGCGATGGTCCCTCCGACGTTGTTGTCGTAATAGAGGAGGGGCTGCTCGACGGATTCGCCGACTGCCTTGCGAGCCGCAAAATGCAGGCAGGCGTCGAATCCCCGACTCACCACTTTCCTCATCGCATCGTGGTCCCTGATGTCAGCTTTCACGAACTCGGGTTGGGTACCGGCTATCTGGCCGATGCGTGCGATCACCGAGTGATGGGAATTGGACAGGTTGTCGACGATCACCGGCTCGTGGCCGGCTTCGATGAGGGATATGGCGGTATGGCTGCCGATGAACCCGGCGCCCCCGGTGACTAGTACGCGCATGACGTGAGGTTAGAGGGGGCCTGGGATCAGGCCGTCGGAACCGAGAGGACGAAGCTCGACCAACCGTCCTCGTAGCGATAGGTGAGGTCGCCTCCCATGAGACGTGCCAGCCGCCGCGCCACAGTCAGGCCAAGACCAACAGAGTTCGGATGGGCTCCTCGACTCCCCAGTTCGAAGGCTTTGAAGATCCCCTCGACATCAGAGTCGGGAATGGCTACTCCGGAGTCCCTGACCTTCACCTCGATCCGATCACCGACTTTGGCCAGTGCCACGCTCACAGTCGGTCCTCCGTGGCGCAGGGCATTGGAGACCAGGTTCTTCAGGATCTGGCGAGTTCGCCTCGGGTCGGCTCGCACCTGTGACGAGGCATCGAACACCTGGAGGTCGATGGGGTGTTCCTCCACTTCGAGCACCCGCTCGATCTCCTTGACCACGTCGAACACCTCAGGATGGACACTGACCCCATTCAGGTCGTCCCCATATGCGACCAGGAGATCTTCGATCAGCCACGAGGCGTCGTCAGCCTGGCGGGCAATCATCTGTGCCATCTCACGGCGATCCTCATCGGTGAACGAGTCGTAGTTGTTGGCGAGCTCCTGACCGAGCCCCAGCATCGCAGCGATCGGGTTTCTCAACTCGTGGGACACGGTGGCAATGAACTCGTCTTTGGCCTTCTGGGCTTCGATTTTGTCCGTCACGTCGATCAAGGAGCCTTCGTAGTAGATGACCTCCCCCGCTTCGTCCCGGATGGCTCTCGCCGAGTCTCGGGCCCAAATCGTGGTCCCGTCCGGCCTTCTCAGCTCGATGTCGAAGTCGTACACGACGCCGGTTGCACCGATCTCCTCGATCCAGCGCAGCCGCCTCTCCGGATTGACGTAGACACTCTCCACTGTCGTCACCTGGCTCTTCAGGTCCTCCACGGTCTCATATCCGAGGAGAGTTGCCAGTGCCGGGTTGGCTGCCACCAACTCGCCGCTGAGCGCACTGCGATAGAACGCCACCGGCATTCGCTTGAAGAAGGCGTTCAGTTCACCGACGTCGATGGAGTCGCGGACGATTTCCTCCCTGGACTTGGCCCCGTTGCGAATCTTGGCCTTGTACCCCGGAACGCTATTCCCATTCAATCTTCGTCACTGCCGGCGACTTTTCGCAATCGAGATCGAGCCCTGTGGAATGCGCTTGTAGCGTGAGCCGGCATGCGACAGGTTGTCGACTATGTCGTGGTCGGTGCTGGTTCGGCTGGATGTGTGGTTGCCGAGGGGCTGTCAACCCGGCACAGCGTCGCGCTGATCGAAGCCGGTGGCAGCGATCGGGCGTTTGAGGTGGCGATCCCGGCCGCGTTCTACAAGTTGTTCAAGACCGAGCGCGATTGGGCATACGAGACGGAGCCCGAACCGTCGGGAAACTCGAGGAGGCTCTTCCTCCCCCGGGGCCGCATGCTCGGCGGCTCGTCGTCGATGAACGCCATGATCTACATGCGGGGACGGGCATCGGACTACGACGGCTGGCAGGAGCGAGGTGCCAGCGGTTGGGGTTGGGAGAGCGTGCTGCCCGTCTTCAAGAAGATGGAATCGAACAGCCGAGGCGAGTCACCGTTCCACGGGGTGGACGGCCCGATTCGTGTCGAGGATCTCCGCAATCCCAACCCCTTCACGAGGCGGTTCGTAGATGCAGCCATGCAATACGGCCTGCCCGCCAACCATGACTTCAACGGCGCTTCCCAAGAGGGGGTTGGCGTCTTCCAGGTGACCCAGCACCGTGGTCGACGGTGGAGCGCCGCGGATGCCTATCTCCGGCCGGCGATGCGGCGCCCGACCCTGAACGTGATCACGGATGCGTTGTGCACCCGGATCGAGGTCGTGAACGGGTCGGCGGTAGCTGTGGAGTATCTAAAGGATGGACGATTGGAGCGCATCGAGGCTCGCGCCGAGGTGATTCTGAGCGGGGGTGTGTTCGGGTCGGCGCACCTTCTTCAGCTGTCCGGTATCGGAGACCCTGACCAACTCAGAGGGGCAGGCGTCGATGTCACCGTTCCAAACCGCCATGTCGGCCGTCATCTTCAGGACCACCCGGTGGCGGGGCTCATCCAAACGGCCACGGTGGGCGGCACGCTCGACGATGCCGAGTCGATCTCGGAGCTCCTGCGGTGGCTTCTGCTGCGCCGGGGGCGTCTCACGTCAAATGTCGCCGAGGCTGGGGCTTTCGCTCGCTCTTCGGACCGACTGAGCCACCCCGACCTCCAATTCCATTTCGGCCCCGTCTATTTCGAGGGTCACGGCCTGGTGCCGTTCTCCGGGAATGCGTTCAGTCTCGGCCCGATCCTGTTGACCCCGGGGAGTGAAGGGTCGGTGCTCCTCACCAGCCAGGACCCCCGCCAGCCACCACGAATAATCGGCAACTACCTGGCCAGGCGTCAGGATGTGGAAGCCCTGATTCGGGGGGTGACGATGGCTCGGGACATCGTCTCGATGCGGGCGTTTGACGCGGTTCGGGGAGAGGAGATCCTGCCCGGGCCCATGGTTCGCGACCACGACGAATTGGAGGATTTCGTCCGGAACCGCTTCGAGCTCCTCTATCACCCGGTGGGGACCTGTCGCATGGGCTCGACCGACCAAGGGGTCGTCGATTCCGATCTCCGGGTGCACGGGATCTCCTCATTGCGGGTGGCCGACGCCTCCGTCATGCCTCGAATCGTGTCGGGCAACACCAAT
Source organism: Acidimicrobiia bacterium (assembly GCA_040905925.1). Taxonomy (GTDB): domain Bacteria; phylum Actinomycetota; class Acidimicrobiia; order Spongiisociales; family ZC4RG35; genus JALYNX01. The sequence goes on from JBBDQO010000086.1 coordinate 3,696, forward strand.
GCCGCCACGATGATGATTGGCGCCCGTCTGGTGGAGAAGATCCTGGGTGGCTAGACCTCGAGCTCGAATGTGAGCTGCGGCATCGGTCGCTGGAAGCGCGCCAGCCCGTTCCACATCAGGTGATCCATGAACACCCAGGACCGGCGGTGGATCGAGGTGGGCCCCCATGCCTGAAGGGCCGCCTTGTGCACCGGGCACGGGTATCCCTTGTTGGCTTCGAAGTTGTAACCGGGATAGTTGACAGCCGTCTCTCGCATGATCCGATCCCTGCTGACCTTCGCCAGGATCGAGGCTGCGGCGATCGACAACGAGCTGGCATCCCCTCGGACGATTCGTTTCGCTCCTCCGACAAAATCCCAGTTGCCGTCCACCAGCACCTGGTCGGGTTTGACACCCAGCTGATCGAGGGCGCGGCGGGCGGCCAGACGCTGTGCTTCGGACATCCCCAGCTCGTCACACTCGGCAGGGCTGGCGTGCCCAACGGCCCAGGCGGCGCACCATCCGGCAATCCGATCGAAGAGGGCCTCGCGTTCGTCCTCGTTGAGCATCTTGGAGTCACGGATCTTGTAAACCCTCGTCGTGGCAGGGACCACCGCGGCGCCGACGGTCAGAGGCCCCGCCCATGAGCCACGTCCCACCTCATCGACACCAACCACGATCGGCGCCCCCGCGGCCCACAGTGCCCGCTCCACGTCCAGTCCCGGTGCCCGTCTTTTCAGGCTCGGCCTCAGCTTGGGCGCGGTGACAATGGTCATCCGATGGGGAGAGTAGGTCTCCCCGGCCCGACGCAGCGGTCTTGGTGTCGTTTGCATGCGGTGGATCAATTCAGCGCAACGTCGTCGGGAAAGGTGGAGACCAGGGAAAGATATCCCTTCTGGCGGCGAAGGACTCTTGCCCATTGGCCGTCAGGCCGGTCGAACGGGTCATCGGGCGCCGCCTGGACCAAATACCAAGATCCTCCTGCGATCTCGGCTTCGAGCTGGCCGGCGCCCCAGCCCGCATAGCCGGAATAGATGCGAATCCGGCTCGGATCACCCGGTGGGCTGGTTGAGAGATCGACCAGTGTCACCCCGGGCAGGGGTGTTGGATCGCCGCCTCCTCCCGGACCCAATGCGATCGCCAGCTCCGGCTCCACCGGCCCCCCATAGAAGACACGCTGCGGCTCATTTGACTCCGCAAGCCACTCGGGGAGGTGATCGACGACGAGCTCCGGTGTCGGGCGGTTGAGCACGAGCCCAACGGTGCCCTCGTCGTCGTGTTGGAGCATGAAGATCACCGTCCTCCAGAAGTGAGGATCCATCAGAAGTGGTGTTGCGACCAGGAGCTTTCCGGCGTGGGTCTCGATCACGCGGTCATCGTGCCATACGTCGGTCATTGCCGCATTACTGATCTCCCGCAAGTCGAATGGGCGGATATCGACTGCTCGCTCAAAGCCTGTCTCAGATGCTCCGAATCGGCGGTCGCTTTCCCGTTGAGGGCAACGATGACATCCCCCGCTTCGAGCACCCCGTCGGCAGCGGTGTCCTCCACGACTTCGCTCACCTCGACGCCCTGTGGTTCGCCGATGAAGAACGAACAGGCGACCGGGAGCTCGAGCACGTCCCCGACGTCAGGCAGGGCGCTTCGCTCCGGCGGCGCCGTGGCGCAGGCACTCATCAGGCTGGCGATGAGCGTCAGCAGAAGGGCTCTTGACACGGCGACAGCGTACCGGCGGCATGGTTGATAGCCCTTCTGACTAGCGTGTCGATATGCCGTTTCCGTCGGTGCTTCTCCACGACCATCTTGATGGTGGGCTGCGGCCACAAACCGTTTTGGAACTGGCTGAGGAGCACGAACGTCCCGGTCTCCCATCAGACACCGCGCAAGGGCTCGCAGCTTGGTTCGACCAGTCCGATTCCGGCTCGCTGGCGAAGTATCTGGAGGCGTTCACCCACACCATCGGTGTCATGCAACATGCGGAGGCGATCGAACGGGTCGCCTACGAGGCTGCCCTCGATCTCAGCGCCGACGGTGTCGTTTACGCCGGGATTCGGTTCTGCCCGGCGTTGCACACTGTTGGGGGAATCAACCCGCGACGGGCGGTCGAGGCTGCCGCCTCCGGCCTGGCAAACGGCGCACGGGAAACCGGTCTCCGCTGGGGGATCATCGTCGACGCTCTCAGAGACCGTGACGACAGTCTCGAGATGGCCCGACTCGCCGCGGAAATCCGACATCTCGGAGTCGTGGGGTTCGACCTGGCGGGGCCGGAGGCGGGACATCCACCCCAGGATCACCTCGCCGCATTCCGCCTGGCCCGAGCCCAAGGTCTGCGTCTGACCATCCACGCCGGAGAGCACGCCGGTCGGGACGGGGTCGCCTTCATGGCAGCTGCGATGGATCTCTGTGGTGCCGAGCGTCTGGGCCACGGTGTCGAGTTGATCAATGATTGCTTGGTGCGTGATGGCGAGATCGTGGAGCTGGGCCGGGTAGCCCGACGAATCCGGGAGCGCCGGATTGCGCTGGAGATGTGCCCGGCATCGAATCTCGCCACCGGCGGCCTCGAGCCGGAGGCCCACCCGGTTGGGGCCCTGTACCGCGCCGGCTTCAATGTCACGCTGAGCACCGACAACCGCCTGATGAGCACGATCGCCATGTCCGACGAGTTCGACTTCGTCAGCAAATACCACGGGTTCGAGACGGTCGATCTTGCCCGAACCACATGGCGGAGCCTCGATGCGGCCTTCTGTCCCTGGGAGACCAAGGTCGAGTTGTGGGAGGACGTGATCGCCCCGGCCTACGCCGCCGGCGGGGCCGACCTCGAGTTGGCTTGGCGATGAGAGCGCTGGTCAAGCACTCTGATGAGACCGGGCTCCGGCTCGACGAGGTCGAGATTCCGCGTGTCGGTGCCGACGACGTGCTGGTCAAGGTGCACACCACCGGTATCTGCGGCACCGACCTCCACATCTACAACTGGGACGATTGGGCCCAGGCCACCATCCCGGCTCCGATGACGGTTGGACACGAGTTCGCCGGTGAGATCGTCGAACTCGGCTCGAACGTCTCCGGATTCGAGGTCGGTGAGGTCGTCGGCGCCGAGGGTCACGTCGTCTGCAACATGTGTCGCAATTGTCTGGCGGGCCGGCGGCATCTGTGTCATGACGCGCGCGGCATCGGTGTCAATCTCCCGGGAGCATTCGCCGACTACGTCGTGCTCCCCAAAAGCAACATCTGGCGACACATACCGGGGATCGGCTTCGATATCGCCGCCATCTTCGACCCGTTCGGGAACGCGGTCCACACCGCCCTCGAGTTTCCGGTACTCGGTGAAGACGTGTTGATCACCGGAGCGGGCCCGATCGGGCTCATGGCCTCTGCCGTGGTGGCCCAGGCCGGGGCGCGCAACGTGGTGATCACCGACGTCAACCCCTACCGGTTGGAGCTCGCCAAGCGGATGGGAGCCACCAGGGCCGTGGACGTGCGGTTCGAGGACCTCCAAGATGTGCAGGACGAATTGGGGATGACGGAGGGATTCGACGTCGCCCTCGAGATGTCAGGGACATCGGCAGCTCTCGACGACATCTTGCAGAATACGATCCACGGGGCCAATGTCGCCCTCCTCGGCATCCCCTCCGACCCGTTCCCCATCGACTGGAGCATCGTCATCTTCAACATGCTCAACCTGAAAGGGATCTACGGGCGTGAGATGTTCGAGACCTGGTACAAGATGAACGTCCTCATCGGCTCGGGGCTGGACATCTCCCCGGTGATAACCCATCGTTTCGGGGTCGACGACTTCGAGACCGCCTTTGACGTCGCAGCCTCCCACGAGTCGGGCAAGGTGTTGATCAACTGGGTGGGGTCGGGCTGACCAATCCCGAGGTTTGGAGTCCCTCAAAGGTGATCGGACACCCAAGCCACGATCTCGGCCACGATCTTCGGTCCCTCCGGCTCGTTGAGGATCTCATGACGGAGCTCGGGGTATAGGCGGCGCTCGACACCCGGCACCTCTCCCAGTATCGCCGTTGATTGCGGCGGCACGATGGTGTCGGCTCCCCCGTGCAACACCAGAGTTGGGATCTCGAGCCTGGTCACATTCTCAGTCACTTCGGTCATCGCTGCGAAAAATGCGGCGCCAAGGCGCGGCGTCGCCTTGGCATACACCAGCGGGTCGCTGAAGTAGGCCACACCCACCGCCGAGTCGCGGGAGAGCTGCTCGCCCTTCAGCGCGTTGGTGACCGCCAAAGTCGGTGCGATCTTGCTGAACACCCCGGCCAGGGCCCTCTGCCATCCCGCGCCGCCCCCCAGAGCGGGGGCGCTCAAGACCAGAAGGTCTGGTGACGGGCGACCCGCCAGGACGTAGCCCGCGGCGAGATTGCCGCCCATGGAATGCCCCAGGAGAACCACCGGCACACCCTGGTCCCGGGCCCACGACATGTGCCGCTCTATCTGGTCGTGGTACAGGCTCCATTCAGCGATGTCGCCACGCGGACCGCCCGACGCCCCGAAGCCGATCAGATCGAAGGAACGAACCAAAAACCCGGCATCAGACAGCAGCGACCCGGTTCGCTCATAACGACCCGAATGCTCGGCGATTCCGTGGACGAGGACCACGACAGCCTTCGGTTCCGATTCCGGCGCCCATTCCCTGACTTGTTCGATCCCGAAGCCCGACATCGGCTCGGGTCGTGACACGCTTCGCAAATGAGTCTCCTCGCTCTCGTCGTTCTCAGTGTGGTCAGTCGAATTCGAAGCGAGTCACATCCCTGGGGAACTGTGACCAGGCGAGGGCAGAGGTCGGGGCCAAGACATGGAGGCCACCGGCGGCTTCACCCGACCATGCATCCGGCCCGGGGGCGTATCCCAACTTCTGGTACTTGCGTTTGTACTCGTTGGACATCCGGTTCCCCAGCTCCCCGATGACCGGTGTAGGGACGGCAGAGGTACCCTCCAACATCGTCGCCGCCTCACCATCCTCGAGGTGAAGGGCGCAGTTCGAATTGATCTCCAGGTTCCGTGCGTGCCGGGTCTCGGGTGAGCCGTCGTAGAAGAACTGCTCGTCGATCCAGACCCCCCACCTGGGCACCACATGGGGGCGCCCATCCGGCCTCGTTGTGCTCAGCCAGTAGTGGATCGATTCCACGAGTCGGGCCTCAACCACCTCCCAGTCAAGCATCGGTCCCGATTCCACCACTCCATATCCCTCCGGCATCATGGGCCGGCCGGTGCGTCGCACAGCCATGGCCCCGATCCTAAAGGGCAGCGTGGGGGGTGGGCACCACGGCGGCGCGCTTGTGAAAGGGCGGCGTGCTAATCGTGGCCGGCGTCCAGCGATTCCGGATCTCGACCTCCAAGCCGGTCTCCTCCGGACGAGGCGGGGGCGAGATGTATGCCAAACCCACCCCCCTGTCGAGCATCGGGCTCAGGTTCCCGGAGGTGACGATGCCGGTGCCATGGGCAGTGCGGGCCCGGTGCCCGTGACGGGGGATCCCGCGTTCATTGAGGACAAAGCCGGTGAGCCGACGTGGCACTCCCCCATCGGACTGCTCGACAAGAGCCTCTCTCCCCACGAAGAAATGGTCCAGAGCCACCGCAAAGCCAAGATCTGCCTCCAGAGGCGTCGTGGTCTCGTCCAGATCTTGGCCCCACAACGGAAGACCGGCCTCGAGGCGAAGGGTGTCCCTGGCCCCCAATCCGCAGGGTGTTGCCCCCGATTCCAAAAGGGCCTGGAACAGCCGGCGCCCGGTCGCAGGATCGCAAATGATCTCACCACCACGCTCCCCCGTGTACCCGGTTCCCGCCATCGAAACCGGCTGTCCCTCCCACGTCGCCGTGGTGACACGAAGCCTGCCTGGCGACTTTCCGAGTACCGACTCCATGGTCTCCGGGGCGGAGGGGCCCTGGACCGCGATCAGCACGGTGTCCTCCCGGAGGCTTCGCGTCAGGCAGCCGGGCTCGGCCGAGAAGGCGGCCATCACCCGTTCCTGGTTGGCCGCGTTGGGCATCACCCAGAACCGATCAGGCTCCCACCACCAGACGATCAGGTCGTCGATGATCCCCCCCGATGGATTGAGGATCATGGTGTATTGGGTTTGTCCGGGCGCGATCTTCTCGATGTCGTTGCAGAGGAGGCGGATCACGGCGTCATGGGCGCCGGGCCCGGACAAATCGAATCTCCCGAGATGGCTCACATCGAAGGCCCCAACCCCGACACGGACCGCCTTGTGCTCGGCGAGCACCGATTCGTACTGAAGCGGCATCTCCCATCCACCGAAACCGACGAAACGTGCCCCCAGCCCACGGTGGAGGTCGTCCAGCGGGGAGCGATTCATCCCGTCAGCCGCTCTCCCCTGTCTTCGAGACGAACGATCTCGGGTCTCCCCGGAATCCGAGTGGGCGCCACCACATCCTCGAGGTGGTCGGGCTCCTCGAGCCCGTACTTGACCACCAGGTTGAGGTAGTCGCGTTGATAGAAGACCTTGCAGTTGACCTCCGGGTAGAGCTCTTTGAGCGTTCTCACCTTGCGGTTCTTCTTGGTGACGAGTTTCTGGTTCATCGTCGTGATCTCGATGTAGAGGTCGTCGTCGGGAAGATGGAAGTCGGGTGTGAAGAACTGGGTAGGGGTGCCGTCACGGTCCCAGGCTATGGGGAAGGATCGAGGCTCGTAATCCCAAGGGACACCATAGAAATCGAGGAGGAGTGCGAACTGACGCTCACTGTTGTGAGCAAACTCGGTCTCGGCGGCCGAATGGAGTTCGGTGATCAGGGTGCTCCTGCCTCGACGACCCCAGCCAGCTCGCTCTCCGGGAAGAGACGGTGGAGCTCACCTTCGACCTCGTCCTGAACCGGGCCGATGGCGATCCCAAAAACCCCTTGACCGCGTCGAAACACGTCGACGACTTCTTGCTCGGAATGGGCTGCGTAGATGGTCTGACCGTCACTGAGGAGGGTGACGTCGGCGAGCGGCCGGGCGGAGTCGAGCTGCTCCGCCAGGATCTCGACGGCCGATCGGATCTTTTTGAGACTCATCCCCGCGTCCAGAAGGCGTTTGATCACCTTGAGCTGCACCACGTCCGAGAAAGAGTACAGCCGCTGGGATCCTGAGCCGTTCGCCTGCTGCAGCGATGGCTTGATCAGGTTGGTTCGCGCCCAATAATCCAGTTGTCGGTAGGTGATCCCAACCAACTTGCAGACCTGTGGAGCGCGATAGCCTTGGATCATCGGTCCTCCATGTTACAAGCGTGTAACTCCGCCGTTGGCAGCAAGCTACCCATGTACCGGAGGCAATGTCAACGTAATCCTGTGGATAAGTCTTCAGGGAGTGTTTCAGCCGTGCCGGGTCCGTCTCCGTAATTGGGTTCCACAGGTCCGAATGTGACCCCTGACGGTCCCAATTTGCAGACCGCCGACCGGGTGTCGGAGTCACTCCCCGGGCTCGCCCCCGAGAAAGTCCTCGACCGTCACCTCTTCGAGGAACTCTCGAAATCGTGCGACTTCGTCCTCCTCGTCGGCCTCTTCCTCGAAGACCACCCCTGCGTCCTCGAGGACACCGGGAAGGGCGAACACCGGGGTCCCGGTGCGAACAGCGAGGGCGATCGCATCAGACGGGCGTGACGAGACATGCACCTCCCGCCCCGAGATGTCCAGGGAGAGATCGGCGTAGAACACCGAGTCCCGCATCTCGGTGATGACAACCCGCACCGCGAAAGCCCCTACGGCATCTATCACCGACCGCATGAGATCGTGGGTCAGCGGGCGTGGTGGGTTCACTCCCTCGAGGGCAGTGGCGATAGCCGTGGCCTCGGAGCCTCCGATCCAAATCGGGAGGTAGCGGTTGCCCTCCTGTTCCCTCAGGAGGACGATCGGCTGGTTGGACGGGAGCTCGACCCGTACTCCGACGACTTCCATCGCGATTGGTGATCCGTTACCCGGCATGACCCGAGGTTATCACCGGGCCTGTGAATCCGGACTTGGAGGCCCATGCCAACCTAAGGCCTTGGTGAGGATCCTGGGGTCGTTGACGAAGGCCTCCATGTCGAGCACCGCCCACACCGAGCGCAGATTGCGGTAGTAGCCCTGCCAATCCATCCCGTATCCGACCAGATACTCGTCCCCGACTTCGAACCCGCGGTACTCGATGGGCACATCGGTGACCCGGCGACGGGTCTTGTCGATCAGCGACGCCGTGGCAACGCTGCGGGCGCCCCGATCGAGGATGGTGCGCCGCAGCACCGAGAGGGTGAGGCCGGTGTCGGTTATGTCCTCCACGATCACGACCTCGCGATCGGTGACTGGTGTCCACAGGTCCATGGCGATGCCGATTCGCCCCCCCTCACCGAATCTGTTGAGTACCAGGAAATCGATCTCGGAGCGCAACTCGACCCGCCGCACCAGGTCGGCGGCAAAGGGCACCGACCCCATCATGACCACCACGAACAACGGGTCGCGACCCGAGTAGTCGGCTGTGATCGCTCCTCCCAACTCGGTCACTCGTGACTTGATGTCAGCTTCGGGGATTGCCTCCACTGCAGGCTGGGAACCTGACGTCACGCTCCGAGGACCCGGTCGATCCAGTAGAGAAGGGCACCGGCCACCGAGGTCTCGCTGCCTTGCGAGCGACGGGTCACTTCGAAGATCGGTGGCGGCTCCGGCTGCGGAACCTCAACCAGCGGGGACGGCTGATCGAGCATCAAGCCCTGGCTGGCCAGGTGAAGGTAGGTCTCGACCCGCCCCATCCTCACCACCGACTCCGGCTCAACCCTGGCCTTGGCTGCTGCGTAGGGAGTCGCCGTCAGCGCGTCGCCGAAGAAGCCGAGATCGCGAAACCCGTAGTCGAACAGCAATTCGGCGTCGGTGAAATGCCCAAAGTTCTCAGGAGAACCGAGGACCACCGCATACAGCCTCCGGCCATCACGTTCAGCGACGCCGACGAATGTGAAGAGGGCCCGCGGGGTGAGCCCGGTCTTGACTCCCAACATCCCTTCGTACGAGCTCAGCATGAGATTGGTGCTGATCCCCACTCTTTGCGTGCCATCCGGGGCCGGTGTCATGACGACCACCCGGGAGCGCACTGCATCTGCGAACTCAGGATGACTCATGGCCACCCTGGCCATGGTCAACAGATCCCTTGCGCTGGAACGATGACCCGGTGCATCCATGCCGTGAGGATTGGCGAACGACGTCTCTTCGAGGCCCAACTCATTGGCGCGATCGTTCATCAACTGGACGAAGGCGTCGACGCTCCCGGAGATGTGCTCGGCGAGCGCCGTGGCGGCATCGTTGGCGGAGCGAACCATGAGGGCCCTGAAGAGCGATCCCACGGTCATCTGCTCGCCGGCGCCTAGGCCGATCTCCTGCCCCCCGGTTTCGGCCGCCTCCTCTGAAACCCTAACGATGTCATCGAAATCGGCGTTCTCGAGAACGAGGAGACCGGTCATGATCTTTGTCGTTGAGGCAATGGCCCGCTCATCCGACGCCCCCGCCGACCCCAGGACCATGTCGATCGACTCGTCATAGAGGATCCAGGAGGGGGCTGATACATGGGGCGGGCCTGACCCGGGGAAGGTCTGGAACACGGGGGCGGGATAGGCAAACGGTGCCGCCGTTGCCGGTAAGGCGAGCAGGAGGACCAGCACCGTGACCGGTGCGAGGACACGGACCAGTCTCGTCATGGTGTTGTCTGCTGTTTCAGCTCTCCCTCGAGCATCGCACGGTGCATGGCCTGCACGGAGCCCGCGCTCAGTTCGAGAACGTCCCTTGCCCTGGCCCTGGCTTCTGCGTTTCTGGCCCGCATCAGCGGGGCAGTGAGTTGCCGGAGCAGGTCTGCTTCTCGATCCACCGACAATCGGATCGACCTCAGATGCCTTGCCTCCAGACCTTGATCCATCAACCGCTTCGCCTCCAGGGCCACCACCCCGGCTTCGACGGGATAGACGTCGGAGTCCCCGATGGGTCGCATCACACCAGCGGCGACCAGGTCATCGAGTTGACGCGACGAGAGACCGGATCGTTTCAACACGTCGTCCCTCCCCAGCGGGGCACTCGTGTCTGCGTTTTGACGCGGCTCGGGTTGCCGGGTCGAGATCGAATCTTCCCCGCGCTCCCAGAGGGTCAGCTTCGACTTGATGACCTTGAGCGGAAGGAAATGGTCGCGCTGCTGCTGCAGGATGAACCGCAACCTTGCCAGGTCTTCACCGTCGAACTGGCGGTATCCGCTGTCGGATCGCCCGGGATCGATGAGCCCCTGCGATTCGAGAAACCTGATCTTGGACACCGAGACGTCGGGAAAATCGTCGCGCAGGAGGTTGATGACCTCACCGATGCTCATCGAATCCTGATCAGGCATCGCCGTGCGCGACGAGAAAGTGAAACCGTCCCACCACCACCTCGTCACCCGCCCTCAGCTGCGCTTCGTCGACCCGGGCGTCGTTGACGTAGGTCCCATTCGTCGATCCGCTGTCCTCGACCACGAGCTTGCCGTCAGCCAGGAGGAATCGACAGTGTTGGCGCGAGATCGTGACGTCGTTGAGGAAGATGTCGCTCTCGGGATGCCTTCCCACCGTGGTGTTGCCCGGGGAGAGCACATAGGTCATGCCGGTCTGGGGCCCGCGCTCGATCACCAGTGCGTATCCGGTGAATCCTACGACGCTGCCGGCCTCCTCGCGAGTCAAAGGATGGTCGGCTCGATCCTGGATTGGCACGTAGACAACCGTGGGATCGCTCTCCACCTCAACTTGAGGGTCTGGTTGACCCGGGGCGCGCTCACTGTCCTCGGTCATGAGGCAAGATGATAGGGAGTGCCCGGCGTTGCGCCGAGCCTCACTTCATTCGGTCAGTTCACGGTATGCGGCGGCGTCGAGCAGACCGGAGGTGTCCACTTCGTCGTCGACCTCGATCTCCACAAACCAGGCTTGCTCGTACGGGCTCTGATTGACCAGCTCCGGAGTGCTCGCCAAAGCCGGGTTGACCGCAGCTACCCGGCCCGAGAAAGGGGCGTACACCTCCCCCACCGACTTGGTGCTCTCCACTTCGACGAGGATGTCGTCCTTGCTCACCGTGGCGCCGACCTCGGGCAACTCCACGAAGACCACATCCCCCAACTGGTCTTGGGCGTAGTCGGTGATCCCGATCCGCACAGTGGAATCCCCGACACGCCGAATCCACTCGTGCTCTTCTGTATAGAGAAGATCATCGGGTACCTGCATCAAACCTCCTGAGAGCCGGTGGGCGACTTTAACGCTGTCAGACGCTGCCGAGTGTCTCCGACATAGAGCACGGCAACGTACCAGTAGAGAGTGATGCCGACCACTGCCGTTAGCCAGGCCGCGGGGCGCATCAACCATTCCAGGAACCCGGCATCGGCCAGATAGAACCCGGGAATCGCCCCGTAGAGGAGGAACGTCGCCACCTTGCCGTAGTAGCGGACTTCGATCGTTCCCCCACCTCTAGCCGCCAGGTAGAGGGCGACCACACCCATGGACACCTCCCGGACCAAGAGCAGGATTCCCACCACCACCGGGATCGCTCCCACGATGAGGCCGCCAACCACCGCGGAGGCGATCATCAGACGGTCGGCCACCGGATCGAGCACCTTTCCCAGTTGGCTGACCTGATCGAGACGACGGGCCAGATAGCCGTCGATCCAGTCGGTCCATCCGATGATGAAGACCAGCCACGCGGCGAGCGCGATGTCGTCCTGCACCACGAGAACCCACCAGAAGACGCCCACACCAACCAGGCGCACGAAAGTCACCAGGTTGGGGATGGTGAGGACTCGATTGGCAGTAACGACCTCGGTCACCGGAATCAGGCTAACCCTGGGGCTTGGGCCTCATTCACCTGGTGTCAGGTCGCTCAGACCTCCGAGCCTGCCCTGGATCCCACCGAGGACGTTGCGGATCCCGAAGTCGAGCCGATCCGAGCGATAGGCCTCCGCTATCTCGGGGTGATAGAGAACGAGATAGGGCAGATCCTGGGCGAGGATGCGCTCCATCTGCCACAGCGCGCTCTTGGCCACCTGGAGATCGCTCGCCTGCTCATACTCGGCGAGCTCGGCTGCGAATTCCTCGTCGGAGTAACCGGTGGAGTTGGCTAGCCCGTCGGGAGCGAAGAACCACCGGTAGTAAGCAGGAAGTGAAGGATTGCCGAGAGTCCACCCGAGCAGGTACATGTCGTAACGGCGGGCGCCGTCCTCACCGGCATTGAAGGCGAGATCGACCACAGTGTCGAAATCGGTGACCACCGGCCGAACATCGAATCCGAGCGTCTCCAACGTCTTCTCTATCTCCCCGGCGTATTCGGGTCGATCCGGGTCGTATTCCTCCCCCGGGGTGAGGATCGTCAGAGGTGCCGGGGTAAGAGCGGAGATGGTCAGCCCCTCGCCGGCGACGATCATTCCGTCCTTCACCAACGGTTCCTGGGTCCACACATAGCCAGCCGACCGCAGTGAATCGAGAGCCTCCGCAAGACGGGTGTCGAGCGTCCCGCCGAACCGGGCTGCGATCTCGGCAGCCACCGACTCGTCGAACCACGTCTCGTTGAACGGCGACATCATCGTGAACGCCGCATCGGAACCGGGAGCGAAGTGGGCAGCCGTTTCCTGTCGGTCGAGAAGGAGAGCCAACGCCTGCCGGAATTGAGCCGAAGCCATCGGCTCACGTTTCAGGTTGAATCCCAGGTAGCGCACCGAGTTGGCAGGGCTCTCGTCGACGGCGACTCCTGGAACGCCGGCCAGAGAGCTGAGACTGGTGTCGGAGAGTCCAGTAGGGCTGAGGATCGTGTCGATGGCACCCGACGCCAATTCGGCGACCGCAGCCGCCTCGTCGGGATAGATCCGGTATTCGACTCGATCCAACTCCGTTTCGGTGTGCCCGGGGTTGGCCACGGCGTGAATCCTGTCCTCTCCGATCTCGGTCAGGGTGAGGGGCCCACCCGACACGTCGGGCTTCCCACTCATCGCATAGAGACCCTCCGGCGTGCTCACCGTTTGGACAAGCGGCTCCCAGACGTGCGAGGGCATGATCGGCGCCAACCCGACCCCGTATGGCCATACGTTGAGACTGGGACGTTTGGTGAACTCCACCTGAAGCCGTGACGGCGACAGCGCAACGACCGAGCTGACCTCGGGTGGGAATACCTCGGACCATCCCCCTTGGAGCCCGAGACGTCTTACCGTTTCGAAGGTGAAGACGAGATCCTGGGCGGTGACAGGGACTCCGTCACTCCAATCGAGCCCGGATCCAAGGTCGACCTGCACCCTCCACCCGGTGTCGTCGCCGGTGGGCAGGGCCGGCTCGGCGGCGGCAAGCTCGGTCACGAGTGAGGTCTGGTGGGCGTTGAGTGCAAAAAGAGCCGGTTTGGTTGGCCCGAGCACGTAGGCATTCCACACCGTCGGCTGATCACCGATGTAGGCCCAAAAGTTGTCGGTAGTCAATCCCGAAAGCAGCCCTACCCGGTATTCGAACGGCTCGGGGGCGGTCAGGGCCTCCGACCCGTTTGAACCGATGCCGATGTCGACGGGTGCCCGGACGTCCATCGAGGAAGGCTCGCCGTTCCCGATCTGGACAGCGGCGGCGATGGCGATCCCGACCAGAACCAAGGTCGCTCCAAGGGCTCTGATTGTTTTGCCGGACAAAGAACGACCTCCCGATATGAAGAATCGGCAGGTCAGAGGGGAGCCTTAACGGTGATGTCAACCCACCGGGAGCGGTTACCATCCCCGTTTCCGGGCTGTGGCGCAGTTTGGTAGCGCACTTGGCTGGGGGCCAAGGGGTCGTGGGTTCAAATCCCGCCAGCCCGACTCCCGAGTTGCTCGTTCACCGCTTCGACGGCTGTGAGCGTCCCTCCACCACAGAAGCCAGACGATCGACCATCGCCTCGGGTGTGGCGCTTGCCGGAGTGACCGAGAACACGTCAACCACCTGACTGCCCCGGGTAGTGACCTTGGCCATGGTGATCTCCATGCCCGCCTCGGTCAGTTCCCTGGCCAGATCGTGGAGCAAGCCAACACGGTCCGGTCCCCTGACGGTGACCTTCCACCAATCGGCCTCGACCTCGATAGTCACTCTCGAATCGACCGAAGGTGTCGCGTACGCGGAGGCCTTGGCAACGAGCCGAGCCGCCACATCGAGATCCCCGGCGAGCGCCTCCTCGAGATCGCCCGCAATCTGGTCCCAATCGGCGGGGACGATCCGGAGCGACCCCAAGACGTCTTCGACACGGAAGGTGTCGATGGCAACTCCATCCGAGCGGGTGGCGATCCGGGCCTCCAACACGTTCAGGCCATGGAGCGAGAAGACTCCCGCGACCGTCGCCAGCAAACCGGGTCGATCATGAGCGACTACCACCACCGTGGGAATTGGATCATTACCCGACACTCGTACTCTTGCTTCGCTCCTCATTGGAGGTGGGCTGGCCATCTCGAGATGGGTACGGGACATCTCCATCCCGAAACGCTGCAAGTATCCGGCAGGCATCGAAGCGACATGCTCGGCCAGTTTCGGCTCCAGCGTGGCATCGACCTCCTGAAACGAGCCCCCCTCCATCTTCACCGCCACCCGTCCCACCAGGGTTCGCACCAGCGTCTCGGTCCAACCCGACCACACAGACGGGCCGGTGGCACGGGCATCGGCGACGGTGAGCACCGCCAGGATCGAAAGCAACTCACCATCCTCGATCAGCTTTGCCGTCGAATCGATCACATCGGGGTCGTCGAGGTCTTGGCGAGTGGCGACCGTCGGCAGCAAGAGGTGGAGCTCGACCGCTCTGGCCACCAGTTCCGCGGTTCTGGCCTGGTAACCGACACGGCTCAATAGATCGCGGGCGAGGGCTGCTCCGATTGCCGAGTGGTCGCCGGATCTGCCCTTGCCGATGTCATGTAGCCAGGCAGCGAGAAGAAGCTCATCGAGCGAGCCGAGATCGTCAACGCGCTCGGCACACCAATCGCTGGCTCCGCTCGTGAGAAGAACCACCTCGTCGACGGTCCGCCACAGATGAGAGTCGACTGGATGGCTGTGAAAGGGGGCGGTTTGGGGCAGCGAGGTGACCGCCGCCAGTTCCGGCAATGCGATTCGACCCCACTCCTCTATCTGTCGATAGGCCTCCCAACCGCCGCGTCCTGCCCTCAACAGCTCCAGCAGGGCGGATCGATCCTCGAGCGCCCAGCCCGCCCCGACGCCAGTCGCCACTGGCCTGACCAAGGGCCCGGGACGTTCCATTTGCCTCACAACCGACGAAAGTGGGGTGGTCGCCTTGCTGACGATCTCCTGCCTCCGGCTCCGCACGGCGGAGACGAGCTGGCGGCCGGCTCGCGCCACCGGGTCGAAATCCGTGGCGGAGCCAGGCGGCCATCTCGCCATCAGTTGATCATCAACCTCACGTGCTGCCGCATAGAGGTCGGCGCACATGTCGTAGGGATCCTTCCCGAGCCAAGTGGCAACAGTCCCACGGAGGTCGACAGCGAGACGTTCCGCGCCTCGGCCCTGGGTTGCATGGAGGGCATTGCGAACCGACAGGAGGACACCACGCTCCTGCTCGACCTGGTCATCACTGGGTGGATCTCCAAGAAGCGCGGCCCTGCGTCGGGTCCAATCGAGGCGGTGGACCGACCGCAACCCGCCGCGACCGGTCTTGACATCCATCTCCTGAAGGAAGAACGGCTCCCGCTCCCGAACCCGGCGTTCCTCCTCGGCGAGGAAGTCGAGAAGGGAGCGCTGGCGTCGCAGCAGAAGAGAGATCTGACGCTCGAGTTGGCTGAGCTGCTCCGGGTCGCCATGGATCAGTCGGGCGCTGAGAAGCGAGCAGAGTGTCTCGACGTTCTCGGCGGCGCCAGCCGCGGCCTCCTTGACCGAACGAACCGAATGACCGACCTTCATCCCGGTATCCCAAAGCGGGTAGAACAGCTGGCGTACCGTCTCCTGGGAAGGACGCCCCAGGATCATGATGTCGATGTCGGATTGAAGGCACATCTCGGAGCGCCCGTAGCCACCCGTGGCCACCACCGCCCATCCCGAGGTGTCGAGGCCGGTCGCGACCTCGATCACCAGGGAGTCGACCGCCTGGGTGAGCAAACCGGGCAATTCCGACGGATCGCCGGGAGCAAGAGGGGCGGACCATGAGGCCCTGAGCTCCCGGAGACGATCCGTAGCCGTCACAAAGCGTCAGCTCCCCGCTCACCGGTCCGGATGCGGACAACCTCCTCGACCCCGAGCACGAGAATCTTGCCGTCTCCGATCTCCCCGGTTCGTGCTGCAGCTTCAATTGCCTCCACCACTCTGGAAGCGGCGTCGTCGTCGACTGCCACCTCGATCCGGTTCTTGGGCACGAAATCGACCAGATACTCGGCACCTCGGTAAACCTCGGTCTGCCCGGCCTGGCGGCCAAAGCCACGCACCTCGCCAACCGACATCCCGGTCACACCTATCGATCTGAGCTTCTCCTTCACCTCATCGAGTTTGAAGGGCTTGATATACGCGATGATCAGCTTCATTGTTCTTTCCTCAGTCCGTTAGAACGTAGGCACGTTCTTCATGCAGAGCAATGTCGAGCCCGTCGATCTCCGCCTTTTCGTCCGCTCGGAGACCGGTTATCGCCTTGGTTAGGCGAGCCAGGAGATATGACGCCACGAATCCGTACACCAACACTGCGCCCAGGGCCCCAGCCTGCTTGAGGAAGAAGCCGCCTCCACCGAAGAGGAGACCATCCGAGCCCACGGCTTCATTTACCGCAGTGGAGGCGAATATCCCCAGCAGGAGCGTGCCCACGATGCCCCCCGCCAGATGGATTCCGACGACATCGAGCGAGTCGTCGTAGTTGAAACGGAATTTCAAGCTGACAGCCCAGAAGCAGATGACCCCGGCTATCAGGCCAATGGCGATCGACGCCAGAGGGCTGACGAAGCCTGCGCATGGCGTGATGGCGACGAGGCCGGCCACCGCTCCTGAAGCCGCTCCCAGTGTCGTCGGCTTCCCGGTCTTCCACCATTCCGCGACGACCCACCCCAGTGCCGCAACCGATGCTGCGATCTGGGTGGTGGTGAAGGCGGTGATGGCATTGGCGTCGGCCGCCAGCGCTGACCCCGCGTTGAACCCGAACCATCCGAACCACAGGATCCCGGTTCCGAGCAGGGTCAAAGGCAGGGAATGAGGGCGCATCGACTCCTCTTTGAACCCCTTTCGTGGCCCGAGGACGAACACCAGGGCGAGCGCCGCGATACCCGCATTGACATGAACCACCAGGCCCCCGGCGAAGTCCCTCGCTCCCCATTCGAACAGCAGTCCGTCGGCGGCGAAACCCCAATGCGCTACCACCGGATACACCAGGATCGACCACAGGGTGACGAACAGAACCCACGCGGAGAACTTCATCCGCTCCGCCACCGCACCCGAGATGAGGGCAGGGGTGATAATGGCAAACATCATCTGGAACACCGCGAATAGAAGGGTGTCGCCGCTCAGCCCCTCGAATCCGAGGAAGTCGAAGCCTCCCAGGAACCCTCCGCCCAGGTCGGCGCCGAACGCCAGGGTGTATCCGGTGACCACCCAGATCACGGTCACGATCGAGATCGTGAAGAAGTTGTTCATCAGCATCGAGAGGACGTTCTTGGAACGCACCATCCCGCCGTAGAACAAAGCCAACCCTGGAGTCATGAACAGCACCATCGCGCTCGACACCAGCAGCCAGGCAATTGAGCCCGGATCCATCGGTACCTCCTCTAGTACGAGGCGGCGATATTGGGCAACTCCTTGTTTCTGTTGTGTTTCAGGCAGGTGACAATTCTGTGATCACTGGCCGACTAGCCGATCCGGTCGATCAGCCACAGGACGCCCTGCACCAGCCGCCACCCCAGGTAGATCACAACCAGCACCACCATCAGCCTGAAGCCGAACGGTGTCTTGAGCTCCTCCCCATCCGGAGGCTGGGGCTCGCTCATCGTCTCTCGCCCAACCGTGACACGATGTGGATCGGATTTCCGGTGAAGTCCGCCTCCTGGCGGATCCGGTTCTCGAGAAACCTCAGATAGTCGTCACCGAGTTCCCCCCCCGACATGAAGACCACGAACGTCGGGGGCGCGGTTCCCGCCTGGACGACATAGTGGATCTTGGGCCGGCGACCTTTCCGCACCGGGGGCGGATGGGCTTCGATCCACTCTCTGACCACCCGATTGAGCTGCCCGGTGGGGATACGGGTGCTCCGTGAACCGAGGACAGCTTCCAACACTTCGGGCAAGCGCCCGATCCGAGACCCGGTGCTCGCCGAGATCCGGACCACCGGCGCCCAGTCGACGAAGCCGAACCGATCTGGCAATGATCGCTCGGTGATCTCACGTTGCTCCTCATCGATGGCGTCCCACTTGTTCAAGACGATCACCAAGCCCACACCGGCATCCACCACCTCGCGCGCGATCCTCTGGTCCTGATGGGTGACGCCGTCCTCGGCATCCACCAGGAGTAGGGCGACATCGGCGTCGGCAAGCGCCTCGCGGGCCCTGAGCACCGAGTAGAAGTCGGCATCCTCGGTGATCTGGGGCTTGCGGCGGATCCCCGCGGTGTCGACCAGGCGGTAGGGCTTGCCATCCATTTCGACATCGGTGTCGATCGGGTCCCTCGTCGTGCCGGGGATCGCGGAGACGATGACACGGTCCTCCCCGGCCAGCCGGTTGAGGAGTGTGGACTTCCCCACGTTGGGCCTCCCCACGATCGCGATCCTCGGAATCTCGTCGTGCTCCGGCTGGACCCGGGCCTCGGGCAGGACATTGACCACCTGGTCCAGCAGGTCTCCAACCCCACGCCCGTGGTAGGCGCTGATCGCATTGGGCTCGCCCAGGCCCAGCCTCCAGAACCGGTCGATGTCGGCCTCCAGCCTCGCGTCGTCGATCTTGTTGGCAGCGAGGATCACCGGCAGGCCAGAGGCGCGGAGAATCGAAATGACCCCGGTGTCGTCATCGGTCAGGTCGGCAGTGCCATCCACGACGAGGATCACCACGTCGGCCCCGTTCACCGCGGCTTCGGCTTGTTCCTTGATCGATTGGTTGATGCCACCGACCGGTTTGATCTCCCAACCGCCGGTGTCGACCATGAGGAACTGGCGTCCCGTCCAATCCGCCTCGAACTCACGGCGATCCCGGGTCACCCCTGGGGATTCTTGGACTACGGCTGATCGTGACCCGATCACCCGGTTGACCAGTGTCGACTTGCCCACATTGGGGCGGCCGATAATCGCAACTACGGGAAGAGCGCTCACCTCAGTATGCCTCTGGAGGCTGACATTCTCGCCAGACGCCGGCCGTCAGGTGCTGACGAGGTCGAGGGCCTCGCTGGCGGTCCATTCCCGATCCCGTTCCAGCCAACCCTCCTGTGCCGGTTGGCGGGCGGTGACCGCGGCTTCCACCAGGCTCTGCAGTGTCGAGACAAAAGCTCGCAGCTGGGGCGGAAGCGGGAAGTACTCCTGTTCCTCGGTCGACGACCAGAGCTCGAATCCAGAGGTGGGCGCCAGTCGTTCGATGACCTCCTGAACCAAGTGGTCCGGCGCCGATGCCCCTGCGGTGAGGCCCACCGTGGCCACGCCCTCGAGCCACTCGTCCTGGATGTCGGCTGCGGAATCGATCCGATGGGCAGACATGCCGCTCTCTCGGGCCACCCGCACCAGGGCCTGTGTGTTCGAGGAATTCTGCGACCCCACAACCAGGATCAGATCGCAGGATTCGGTGAGTTGCTTCACGGCGTCCTGGCGATTGGTCGTTGCGTAGCAGAGGTCGGATTTGCGAGCGATGTGAAGCTCGGGGAATCGGTCCCTGGCATCGTCCATGACTGCCATCCACTCATGGACTCCCAGTGTGGTCTGGGCAAGCAGCGCCACCTTCCCGGCATCAGCCGGTTGATATCGGCCCAGCCCGGTCTCGGGCTCAACCAGCGTGATCGCGCTGGGTGCCTCGGCAATCGTGCCCACCGCCTCGTCGTGGCCGGAATGGCCGACGTAGATGATCTCGTAGCCGTCACCGGCCATCCGTTTCACCTCGTGATGGACCTTGGTCACCAATGGGCAGACAGCATCGATCACCACCGCTGCTCGATCCGCTGCGCCCTGCACCACCTCGGGCGCCGAGCCGTGAGCCGAGAGCATCACCGGTGCCCCCAACGGCACGTCCTGAATGTCGTTCACGAAAACCACGCCAACCCCTTCGAAGGCGCGTACCACCCACTCGTTGTGCACGATCTCGTGATAGCAGTAAACGGGGCCGTCGAATATGCGAGTCATCCAGGTGAGCGCCTTGATCGCCATCTCCACGCCGGCACAGAACCCCCTGGGCTCGGCGAGCAACACACGTTCCACCGTCATGTCGGTCATGGTAGGTCGGGCCCGAGACTCAGACGGATCGGTCGCGCACCAGCTCGACCACCCTGGCCACCACCTCATCGAATCTCAGATCCGAGGTATCGATGACCACCGCGTCCTCCGGGATAGTGAGTGGAGATACAGCCCTGGTCGAGTCGAGATGATCTCTTCGGCCCAGGTCTTCCATCACTGAGGCGTGATCGCGGCCGGTTTCGACGGCCCGGCGACTCGCCCGCACCTCGGGCCGGGCGTCGAGGAAGATCTTCAAAGTGGCGTCGGGAAAGACAACCGATCCGATGTCCCGGCCCTCGATCACCGCCCGCCCCCCATGGCGGGCGACCCATTCCCGTTGATGGGACACAAGGATCCGCCGGACCTCCGGATTGGCGGCAATCCGGGAGACGATGGCCGTCACGTCCGGGCCCCTGATCCCTTTGGACACATCGTCGCCGTCGAGGAACATCCTGCCTTCCTCTTGATCCAGGCCGGAGTTGTCGACGACACCGGTTACCGCCTCGTCATGGTCAGGGTCAACCCCGGCCCTGATCACGGCCAGGGTGGCCGCCCGATAGAAGGCACCTGTGTCCAGATGAGGGAGCCCTATCTTCGTTGCGACGGCCCGACTGACTGTGCTCTTACCGGTTCCACTCGGCCCGTCGAGGGTCACGATGAGATCGCTCACGACGTGGGAGGTTATCGGTGGCTTCGGTGTGAGAGGACCCCGGCCCACTGAGGGGCGTCCTATTGGGGATTCGGACAATGGGGCTGTGGGACCGGGAATCCTCTCCGCGCCGGCCAACCTAGCGAACCTTGCCCATGCATGACGGTTGGACCTGCTGTCTCCCCCGTAATTGGGACAAAGAGGTGTCATATGCGGACTTGTGGGTCCCAATTTGGAGGAGTCGCTCAGATCACAGAGAGTCGAGCATGTCCCAGAAGCCAGGCCAGGTCTTATCGACCACCTCGGGGCCCTCGATCTCGATCCCCGGTTGGGCCAGGCCGACCAGGGAGAACGCCATCGCGATCCGGTGGTCGCCGTAGGTGTCCACCTTTGCGGGACGCAAGACGCCGGGCACGATCACAAGGCTGTCTCCTTCGAGCCGAGCTTCGCCACCGACATTCCGCAGTTGGTCGGCGAGCGCCCCGAGCCGATCAGACTCCTTGAGACGCAGCGAGCCGAGACCGTCGAGGCGGCTCTCGCCGTGGGCGAAGAGACAGGCCACGGCCACCGCCAGCGCCCCGTCCGGCATCTCGGAGAGATCGACTTCGATCGGCTCGAGTGGGCCGCCGGTCGATTCGATGGTGGTCGACTCGAGTTCCAGGGTGACACGGCATCCCATCGAGGTCAGCACCCGGGCGATCTGAAGGTCGGGTTGTCGTGACGAAGTCCCCAAACCGCTGATGGTCAGTCTCCCACCCTGAATCGCCGCCGCCACCAACGGGTAGACGGCAGCGGAGGCATCCGGCTCGATTTTGAAGTCGACGGCCCGATATCCGGTGCACCCCACGTGGAACTCCTGGCCGGAACGTTCGACAAGGGCCCCGAAACTCGTCATCACGGCCAAGGTGAGGTCGAGGTATCCGGTCGACCCCTGGAGGCCATCGAGGGCAATCGTCAACGGCTCCGTGGCCAGCGGCGCCACCAGGAGAAGGGCCGTGGCGAATTGGGTGGTGTCCCCTGCCGGGACTCTCACATAGCCCCCCCGGAGTGATCCTGACCCTTCGACCACCAATGGGAGGCCGCCCTGGTCCGATCGAACGGCCACTCCCAACGCGGCCAGCGCCTCGACCAGGCCGCTCATCGGTCGCTGGGGAAGACGACCGTGTCCCACGATATGGGTCGGGCCGGGCACCAGGGCTCCCAACGCGATGAGAGATCGCGCAGTGAGCCCGGACTCCCCCACGTCGATCGGGGTAGGAGACGGGACCAGGGCGCCACCCGTCCCCCCGACCGTCCAGTTGCCGTCGCCCTCGCTTATACCCACCCCGAGAGAGCGCAGAGCTCCCCGGGCTGCCCGGGTGTCCCCCGAATCCGATGGGTCGCCGAGACGCGAGGTTCCCTCGGCCAACCCGGCGGCGAACAGGGAGCGAATGGTCAGCGACTTGGAGCCGGGCGGCCTGATGGTCGCTTCCAGCGGGCCCACCCTCACTTGGACCAGACGGCTGCTCATGTGTCGGCCTTCCCCGACGCCAAAAGTTGGCTGACCTCCCCGATGGACAACAGCCTCGACTGGCCGGGCTGGAGGGACTGATCGGAGATAGGGCCGATCGCAGTCCTCACCAGCCGAATCACCTCGTGGCCGATCGCTTCGAACATCCGGCGGATCTCTCGATTCCTCCCCTCTCCCAGGATCATCTCGACCATGGTCTCATCTTCGCGGCCGCCCAAGATGCGCGCGGAGAGGGCGCGGGCCGGCCCATCGCTGAGCTCGACGCCGGTCGTGAGACGGCGAATCTCCGCGGCTGTCGGGCGACCCGCAACCACCGCGACGTACTTCTTCGTTATCCCGTATCGGGGATGGGTGACCCGGTTGGCAAGCTCTCCATCGTTGGTGAGGAGGATCAATCCCTCCGAGTCGGAGTCGAGACGACCCACCGGGTAGAGACGATGTCTGCTGGGGACGAGATCGACGACCACTGACCGACCCTGGGGATCCGACGCCGTGCTGACGACACCCACCGGCTTGTAGACGATATAGGTCTCCAACTCCGGATTGAGAGGAATCGGGACCCCGTCGATCGTGAGGAGCTGTGCCGAGACATCGACCCGGTCACCGAGTCCGATGGTGCGCCCGTCGACCGCCACCCGCCCGGAGGCGATGGCCTCCTCCGCCGACCGGCGCGACATCAGCCCGGAGTGGGCGATGGCCTTCTGAGCGCGGACCGGCTCCGCCACGTCTCACCCATTCCCGGGGCGGAGGGTCTCCTCGAGGGATTCGACGATCTCGGCCGGCGGGATGTGATCGGCGAGGGGCGGCAACTGGCTGAGTGATCCGAGCCCCAGCTTCTCGAGGAGGAGGCCCGTCGTCACATATACCGCAGGATTCCCCGGTAGGTCGAGACGCTCCTTCTCCTCGATGAGCCCGAGACGCTCCAGGGTGCGCACTGCCGAGTCGGAGTCGACGCCCCGGATCTCTGAGATCTGGCTCCGGGCCACGGGCTGACGATAGGCAATCACCGACAAGGCCTCGATGGCAGCCGGCGAGAGCCTGCGGGCAGTGGCCGATGACGAGAACCGTTCCAGATAGGGGTAGGCGTCAGGGTGCGAGTACAAACGCCAACCTCCGGCGACGGAGCGCAGGACGATCCCTGAGCCCCGCTCCTCCAAGTCTTTGCGGAGATCCTCTAGCAACTCTTCAACCTTCTGCTTTGGGATCTCCAGGACCTCCGCCAGCTCCCCAACGGGCACCGGCGTCTCGGTGACGAAGAGCACAGCCTCCAAAGCGGCCGTCTCGTTCACGGCGCTGCCCATTCCGAGGTCAGGTCGACACCGTCGATGTCCCGATGCTCGACACGGATCTCCCCGAGCCAGTCCT
>JBBDQO010000087.1:0-4688 GCA_040905925.1 Acidimicrobiia bacterium
TCGCTGGGGGGAGGAATCGACTGCCCGGCTTCGAGTGCCAAAGCCCGCGCTGCGGCGACTACATCTGCCGCCGCCGTTATCGCCCTCCCCACCACCACCATGTCGGCGCCGGCGTCGAGGGCCTCGGTCAAAGTCCCAACTCGCTTCTGGTCGTCGACGGCTGCATCGGAGGAGCGAATCCCCGGAGTGACCACCTTCAGCGATGGCGCGGCTTCCCTGGCGACGCCCACCTCCAGGACCGAGCACACGATGCCTTCGGCCCCGGCTTGCGCGGCAAGAGTTGTGATCGCCACCACCTGGCTCTCGAGGCTTCGATCGATTCCAGTCTCTTTGAGCTGAGCCTCACGGAGCGAGGTGAGCACGGTGACCACCAGCACCCCCGATTCCCCGTCACCCTCGAGACCGGCCACGGCCGCCTCGATCATCTCGCGGCCTCCACCGCCGTGAACCGTGACCCAACGGGCACCGGCCCGTGCCAGCTGACGGGCGGCGCCTCTCACGGTGTTTGGGATGTCGTGCAGCTTGGCATCGGCGAAAACCGGGGCCCCGAGGGCGCCGACTCTTCGGATCACGTCCGGTCCTTCGCCCATCAGCAATTCGAGACCAACCTTGAACCCGCCCACATACGGGGTGAGCTGGGTTGCCAGGGAGACGGCGGCTTCGGCATCAGGGACATCGAGGGCGACCAGGATGGGGTTCACCAGGGTCGCACCGCACCGATCAACTCACCCACATCCCGCACCCCCAACCTCCTCATCTCAGTCACCAGCTCGCGCAGGATGCGGGCACCGGCACGTGGCTCCGAGAAGTGCACGGTTCCGAGGCCCACCGCCGAGGCTCCGGCGAGGAGATATTCGACAACGTCGCGTCCCGTGGTCACCCCGCCACAACCCACGATCGGGGTCTCCGGAATGGCGGTGGCGACTTCGTAGACGCAGCGCATCGAAAGCGGCTTCAGCCCGGGCCCGCTGTAGCCCCCCACTCCGCCGGAGAGGAGGGGGCGGCGGTCCTCCACGGATATCCCGAACCCCAGAGCAGTGTTGGTGAGGGTGAGAAAGCTCGCGCCTCCGGCGAGACAGGCTTGGGCGACACCTACGATCTCCTCGGCATTCGGGGAGAGTTTTGCCCCGACCAGGACGTCACCCGATGCGACCACCGCCTCGACGACCTCACGTGAGCGATCGGCATCGAGCGCAAACATGCGCCCGTCTTCCAGATTGGGGCATGACAGGTTGACCTCGACCACCTCGACACCCGCTGTGATCAGGCCTTTTGCGACCAAGGCGAACTCATCGGGGTTGGTCCCGACTGCCGAGCCCCACACCGGCACTTCGAGCCGCCTCAGGATCGGGCCCATGGACTCGACCCACCTCTCGATGCCGGGATTCTGGATTCCAATGCCGTTCAACATGCCGGTACCCGTCGGTGCGAGACGAGGGGCAGGCCGCCCCGGCCACTCGACAGACGCCACCGATTTGGCCACGGCCGCCCCGTAGACACCGACATCGGCCACCTCCGCCCACTCCCACACCGAGCCGACGGTCCCCGAGGCCGCAATCAACGGCGATCGCAGCTGGAGAGGGCCCAGATCGGTGCTCAGACCGTCTGATGCCATTCCTGGAGGCTCCTCGGCCTGTTTATCGCCACCGATCCTGCACGCAGGCTTCGGGCCACCGCCAGACCGCCCTGGATGGTGGTGACACAGGGCACGGCATGACTGCGGGCAGCCCTTCGAATGGTCCTCCCGTCTGATCGGGCCCTCCCCCCACGAGGGGTGTTGATCACCAGTTGCACCTCCCCGTTCTCCAGGCGCTCACCGATGTCCCGCGGCCCTTCACCCACCTTGTTGACGGCGTCCGCCTCGATCGCGTGATGACGCAGGTAGCGGGAGGTGCCATGGGTGGCAAGGATCTCGAATCCCAGCATGGTGAACGCCTGGGCGACCGCAAGGCCCATCGGCTTGTCCTTGTCGGCGAAAGAGAGGAACACCCGACCCCGGCTGGGTAGGACGTGACCCGCCCCGAGGAGCGCCTTGGCAAAGGCGACTCCGACGTCGGGGCCGATGCCCATGACCTCCCCGGTCGCCTTCATCTCGGGTCCCAGGACCGGGTCTTCCTCAGGGAACCGGTCCCAAGGGAGCACCGCGTTCTTGACCGCAACAAAGTCCGGGCGGGCGGAAGCCGAAGGGACCAGGCCCTCCTGCCTGAGCTCTTCGATCGATGAGCCCAACATGACCCTGGCCGCGATCCGAGCCAGAGGGACAGCGGTGGCCTTCGAGATGAAGGGCACCGTCCGGCTGCCCCGGGGATTGGCCTCGAGCAAGTACACCTCGTCTCCTTTGACCGCAAACTGGAGGTTGATCAGTCCTTTCACCTCCAGAGCCGCCGCCAGCTCCCGAGTTGCACTCAGTATCTCCTTGTGGGCCTCGTCTGAGATGGTGGGGGGTGGCGTCACGCAGTCGGAGTCACCCGAATGCACCCCGGCCTCCTCCACGTGCTCCATGACCCCACCCAGGAGGAGCTCGCTCCCGTCATAGACCGCGTCGACGTCGATTTCGACCGCGGCCTCGAGAAATCGATCTATCAGGATCGGGGCCCCGGTCAACTCCGGATCTGCTTCGCCGTAGATCTCGCGTACGTAATCGGCGAGCTCCTCGATGCTGTAGATGACCTTCATCCTCCGTCCGCCGAGGACGAAGGAGGGACGCACCATCACCGGAAGCCCGACCTGGTCGACCACATCAACCGCCTCGGTCACAGAAGTGGCCGACCCGGCCGGTGGCTGCTTCAGGCCGAGCCCGCGGCACAACTCCGAGAACTGCTCGCGATCCTCGGCGAGGGCGATGGAAGCCGGAGAAGTCCCCGCGATGGGCACCCCCGCCTCGAACAGGGCATGGGCCAGGTTGAGCGGGGTCTGACCCCCGAGTTGGACCACCACCGCCACGGGGGTCTCCGCCTCGATGACCTCCAGCACGTCCTCGATGGTGAGCGGTTCGAAGTACAACCGATCCGAGGTGTCGTAGTCGGTGGACACGGTTTCTGGGTTGCAGTTGATCATCACCGTCTCGTATCCAGCGTCACGAAGCGCAAACGAGGCATGCACACAGCAATAGTCGAACTCGATGCCCTGCCCGATGCGATTAGGGCCCGACCCGAGAACGACAACCCTCGGACGGTCGGCCGGCGGCACCTCGGAATCATCCTCGAAGGTCCCGTAGAGATATGGGGTCACCGCCTCGAATTCGGCGGCGCAGGTGTCCACGGTCTTGTAGGTGCGACGCACCCCCATCGCCCGTCTCACGGCCCTCACCTCGTCCTCGGTCTTGTTCCAGAGATAGGCGAGCTGAATGTCGGAGAAACCATGACGCTTTGCCTCACGGAGGATTCCGGCATCGTGGAGACTCGAGAGCTCGATGTCGGCGCGCAACTCGCAGATCTCAGCGATCTGGTCGACGAACCATGGGTCGACGAGGCTCAAGGCCGCCACCTGGTTGATCGGCCAGCCGCGACGCAGCGCCTCACCCATGGCGAAGATCCGGGACGGGGAAGGCGTGGAGACCATGAGAGCGAGCTCATCTTCGGAGACCGCGGTCACCGTCTCCTCCGCAGGGTCGGCGTTGAGCCCGGCCCGGCCGTTCTCGAGGCTGCGCAGAGCCTTTTGGAGAGCTTCGGGGAAGGTTCGCCCGATTGCCATCGCCTCTCCCACACTTCGCATGGACGTTCCGAGACGGGTGGGGACAGAGGGGAATTTGGCGAAGTCGAACCGGGGGATCTTCACCACCACATAGTCGAGCGCAGGCTCGAACGAGGCGGGTGTCGCGCCGGTGATGTCATTGACGATCTCGTCGAGGGTGAAGCCGACCGCGAGCAGGGCGGCGATCTTGGCGATCGGGAATCCGGTGGCCTTGGAAGCGAGGGCAGACGACCGGCTGACCCTGGGGTTCATCTCGATCACGAGCCTGCGCCCGGTAGCTGGATCCACCGCGAATTGCACGTTGGAACCGCCGGTCTCCACTCCTATCGCCCGAAGCACCGCTATGCCGTCATCCCTCATTTCCTGGTACTCACGGTCGGAAAGGGTCTGGATGGGTGCGACGGTGATCGAGTCGCCTGTGTGGACACCCATCGGATCGAGGTTCTCGATGGAGCAGACGATCACCGCGTTGTCGTTGCGATCCCGCATCACCTCCAACTCGAACTCTTTCCATCCGACGAGTGACTCTTCGACCAGGATCTCGCCGACGGGTGAGGTGGCCAGACCGTTCCTGGCCACCTCGATGAAGTCCTCCTCGGTCTCTGCGATCCCGGTGCCCCCACCCCCGAGGATGAACGAGGGGCGGACCATCACCGGGTACTCGATCTCCTTGGCGATCTTGATCGCCTCCGCCATCGATCGGGCATACCCGGACCTCGGCACTGCGAGACCCACCGATTCCATCGTCTCCTTGAATCGGCCACGGTCCTCGGCGCGCTCGATCGCCTCCAGGCCGGCACCGATCATCTCGACTCCGTGCCGTTCGAGGACACCGTTGCGGGCGAGTGCGGTGGCGACGTTGAGCGCGGTCTGCCCCCCCAATGTCGGCAGCAGGGCGTCCGGGCGCTCCCGAGCGATGATCTCGGCGACCACCTCGGGGGTGATCGGCTCGATGTAGGTGGCGTCGGCGAACTCGGGATCGGTCATGATCGTCG
>JBBDQO010000088.1:0-4677 GCA_040905925.1 Acidimicrobiia bacterium
GCTCACTTCGTTCGCTGGGGGGAGAAACGCATGAGGCTCTTGTTTGTGGGCCCGCCTGGCGCGGGCAAGGGGACCCAGGCGAGCCGAGTGTCCCATGAACTCGGGGTTCCCCATGTCTCGACCGGGGAGATGTTCCGTGCCCATGCCGCCGCCGGGACCGAATTGGGGCGCAAGGTGCAGGCGATCATGGCGGCCGGGGAGTATGTCCCCGACGAACTGACGGTGGCCATGCTCGAGGAGCGCCTGGCCGAGCCTGACGCCGAGCAAGGCTTCATACTCGACGGTTTTCCCAGAACCGAAGGTCAGGTAGCTGCCCTCGACACTCTGATTGGTGAGGATGGTCTGGACGGGGTGGTGGTATTCGAGGTCGACGAGGACGAATTGGTCCAGCGTCTCCTGACGAGGGGGCGGGTTGATGACACCGAGGACACAATCCGATACAGGTTCCGGGTCTTTCGCGACCAGACCGCCCCCCTTCTCGCGATCTACGGGAGACGTGGGCTGCTCGTTTCGATTGATGGCATGGGCGATATCGACGAGGTCACCGGGCGAATCCTCTCTGCGCTTGGGGCTTATGACTTGAGACCTGAAGCGATCATCGAGGAATCGGAGATTCCTCAATGATCACCATCAAGAGCCGCCGCGAGTTCGCCAAGATGCAGAAGGCGGGCGCCACCGTGGCCGCGGTCCTCGAAGCAGTTCGCGAGGCCGCTTCGCCTGGGGTGAGTCTCCTCGAGCTCGACGAGATCGGCGCGAGGATCGTCGCTGACCGGGGATGTGTCCCGTCGTTCCTCGGTTACAACGGCTATCCGAAGAATCTCTGTCTTTCCCCAAACGACGTGATTGTGCACGGCATCCCTAACGAGTACCGACTCGTGGAAGGCGACATTCTCTCGGTTGACGCCGGTGCCATCTTCGAGGGTTTTCACGGTGACGCCGCTTTCACCATGCCCATCGGAACGATCGATCAGGCCGCACGGAACCTGATCGAGGTCACCGAGCAGGCACTGTGGGCCGGGATCGCGTCTGTTCACAAGGGGGCTCATCTCGGCGACATCGGAGCTGCGGTATCGGCCGTCGGAGAGACCCACGGCTACGGGATCGTCGAGGAGTACGTCGGTCATGGGATCGGCCGTCAGATGCACGAAGAACCGCAGGTTCCCAACTTCGGGACGCCGGGGCGCGGGCTCAAGTTGCGAACCGGGATGGCCCTTTGCATCGAGCCCATGTTTAACCTGGGGGCACGGCACACCAGGGTGGACCAGGATGGTTGGACTGTTCGGACCGAGGACGGCTCCCTATCGGCCCATTTCGAGCACACCGTATGCGTGACTCCGGATGGGGTCCAGGTGTTCACTGCCGCTCAAGAGCCGGTCGCGGTCGAATTTGAGCAGAGCGCGACTCGTGGTTAGCATTGCGTGGTCTACCCGACCCGTCCGACGGGTTCGGAGATGCCCAGGACACGCAGTTCCCCTCCGATTTGCAGGCTAGGGGTCTGTTTGTGACCTGGGAAACACTCGCGCACGTCCCGGGGGTCAAACCCGGGCCCGGGGTCGGTTTCTCGGACCCTAGGGCGCGACACCGAGATTTTGGAGTTGATGATGAAGGTTCGACCTTCCACCAAGAAGATGTGCGAGAAATGCCGGGTCATCCGGCGTCGCGGCCGCGTCTGGGTGATCTGCCCCAACCCCCGTCACAAGCAGCGGCAAGGGTGATCTGAGTGGCACGCATCGCAGGAGTTGACCTGCCCAGGGACAAACGGCTCGAGATCGGATTGACCTATATCTATGGGGTCGGCCTGACCCGTGCCCAGAAGATCTGCGCCGACACCGATGTCGATCCGAATACCCGAATCCGACAGTTGACCGACGATGAAGTGACCCGGATCCGCCGCTACATCGAGGCGACCTTTCAGGTGGAAGGTGACCTGCGTCGTGAAGTCCAACAGAACATAAAGAGAAAAATCGAGATCGGCAGCTACCAGGGGATCCGCCATCGTCGCGGGTTGCCCGTGCGCGGTCAGCGCACCCACACCAACGCCAGGAGCCGGAAAGGCCGCCGCGTTGCCATTGCCGGCAAGAAGAAGGTCACGAAGTAGGAGTTTGTAGGTGGCGAAGCAGCAAGGAGCAAAGCGGGTACGGCGGCGAGAGCGCAAGAACATCTCGCACGGCCAGGCCCATATCAAGGCCAGCTTCAACAACACGATCATCAACATCACCGACCAGACCGGGGCCACCGTCGCCTGGACTTCTGGCGGGTCGGTGGGGTTCAAGGGTTCGAGGAAGTCGACCCCCTATGCGGCCCAGGTGGCAGCCGAAGAAGCGGCCCGGCGGGCTGGTGAGCATGGAATCCGCAAGCTCGACGTGATCGTGAGTGGCGCCGGCTCCGGCCGTGACACCGCGGTCCGCACCCTGCAGAACATGGGCATGGAGGTCACCTGGGTTCGTGATGTGACTCCGATCCCACACAACGGTTGCCGGCCCAAGAAGCGGAGACGGGGCTGATGGGTCGCTACACAGGTCCCCGCCACAAGGCGTGTCGTCGCGCTCGCACCCCCCTGTGCCAGTCGAAGCGCTGCCCGGTCGATCGACGGCCCTATCCGCCCGGCGATCATGGTCGCGGCCGAATCCGGGAGAGCGACTATCTGGTCCAGCTTCGCGAGAAGCAAAAGCTGCGCACGATGTACGGGGTCCTCGAGCGACAATTCCGTCGCTATTACGAAGAAGCCGCCCGTCGTCCCGGCATCACCGGCGAGAACCTGCTCCGTCTCCTGGAGCAGCGTCTCGACAACGTCGTCTGGCGGTCCGGTCTCGCCGCAACCCGTCCCCAAGCCCGTCAGCTGGTGAATCACGGGCACTTCCGGGTCAATGGGAAGAAAGTCGACATCGCGTCCTATCAGGTCCGCCCGGGCGACATCGTCACCATCAAGGACAGGAGCAGGGACAGCATCGTCATTCAGCACGCCGTGGACACCCAGGGTCGTGAGGCCCCGGTCTGGCTCGAGGTCGACCTCGGTGAGCGCAAGGTGGCCGTGAAGGATCAGCCCAGACGGGACCAGATCGACACGGACATCAACGAACAGTTGATCGTCGAGCTCTACTCGAAGTGAGGTAATCCTTTGTTGATCGTTCAGCGTCCCCAGATCGAAGAGGAATCGATCTCAGATATCAGGTCCAAGATCGTGGTCGAGCCTTTGGAGCCCGGGTTCGGATACACCCTCGGCAATACCCTCCGTCGCACTCTGCTGTCCAGGATCCCCGGTGCAGCCGTCACCTCGATCCGGATCGAAGGAGTCGAGCACGAGTTCTCGACCATCCCGGGTGTCGTCGAGGATGTTGTCGACATCATCCTCAACATCAAGCGGGTTGTTGTGCGCATGCAGGGGACCGACACCGAGGTGATCCATCTCACGGCCAAAGGAGCCGGTGAGGTCAAGGCCGGTGATATCCGACTCCCCGCCGGCGTCGAGATCGTCAACCCTGACCTTCATATCGCAACCATGAGCGCCAACGGGCGTCTGGAGATGGAGCTGACCGTTGCCCCCGGTGTCGGCTACCGGACCGCCGACTCCAATAAGGGCTCGGTCTCCACCATCGGTGTCATCCCTGTCGACTCGATCTTCTCCCCGGTTCGCAAGGTCTCCTACCGAGTCGAGAACACCCAGGTGGGCCAGATGACCAACTTCGACCGGCTGGTCCTCGATGTCGAGACCAACGGGGCGATCGATCCGGGTGAGGCAGTCTCTTCCGCCGGCAAGACCCTCCGCGAGCTGATGGGCCTTTTCGCCGACATCGGCGAGGGCCAGGGCCTCGAGCTCGGCGACGTGCAGACCGAGCATGCCGGTTTCCCGGAGAAAGAGCTGCCGATCGAAGCGCTCGATCTCTCCGAGCGGCCCCGCAACTGTCTGCGACGCGCCCAGATCAAGACCGTGGGGGAGCTGATCGAGCGGACCTCCGATGACCTGTTGAATATCACCAACTTCGGTCAGAAGAGCCTCGAAGAGGTGACAGCCAAGCTCGACGAGCTCGGGCTGAGCCTGGCTGACGCTACCGGCGGTTCCTGATGCCTAGACCCCGCAAGGGCGCCCGGCTTGGTGGGTCGCCGTCTCATGAGCGCAAGCTTCTCGCCAACCTGGCGACCGATTTGTTCATGAACGAGAAGGTGACGACCACGCTGCCTCGGGCCAGAGCGGTGCGACCGCTGGCGGAGAAGCTGATCACCAAGGCGCGCAAAGGCGATCTTCACTCCAAACGGACGGTTCTCCGCACCATCCGCAACCGCGAAGCCGTGTCCAAGCTGTTCGACGATGTGGCTCCCCGTTACGTGGATCGCGCCGGTGGCTACACCCGAATCACAAAACTCGGCCCCCGTCGTGGAGATGGCGCCGAAGAGGCGATAATCGAGCTCGTCTGACACCATTGCCGGCCGACCTTGCCCGCTCAGCTCCGTGACGCAGGATGCTCGCGCCACTGGGGACTACCTGAGATTCAGTGTCTTAACGGTTTCGACCTCGGGCAAACAGACGCCGGTCGGCCGGAGCTTCCGCCTCGTCCCAGCTGTATAACGTCGGCCGGCAAGGAAGTCTCTTAGGCGAGCATCGCGAAGAGGACGCCGAGCAGAACCAGGACACCGCCGACGATGAGGGTCTGGGTCGGTGTCACCTTGGCCTTGAGGAGA
>JBBDQO010000088.1:4777-14134 GCA_040905925.1 Acidimicrobiia bacterium
CAGGACACCGCCGACGATGAGGGTCTGGGTCGGTGTCACCTTGGCCTTGAGGAGACGAGCCGCAAGGACGACGTCGAGCATCGTCACGCCCCCCAGGACCAGGAGGACCACTCCTGCGATCATCAGCAAGGTGGATACCAGGGTCGGGAAGATGATGGCGACGGCGAGAGACGCCAGGACCACCAGCGCTCCGCCTCGGGTGAACACCCAACTCGGAAGGTGACTTCCGACCGCATTCTCCGCCCGCTCCAGAGTCCGGTCGATGGACCCCGGCTGCTTGGGCGGTTTCGTTTCATTGACCGCGGCCTGCTTCGTGGGCGCCGGAGCCTTCTCCAAAATGGGCTTGGGGGCCGCAGTTTCGGGGCGGGTTGCCGAGCGGGCAGGCGAAACATGTTTCGGGGCCCTGGCGAGAATGGGCAGCTTGAAGGGCTTGGGCAGGGACACCGCCAACTTCTTGCGACCGTTGAGACCCGCCGCCTCTTCGAAGGCCGCGCTGTCGCTGAATTGGAGGATCAGTTCCTCGCCTTCGGCTGAGACGTGAACACCTTCGACGCCCGGGGTGAGGTCGATGTCGACCAGAGCCCAGTTGCCGATTTCATGATCACCCGATGCCACCCGAAGACGGCCGTCATCTATATCCACAGTTGCCGGAAGAGAACTGGTGTCACCGGGGACTTTTAGGGAAGCACTGAATTGGCCCATGGGGTCATTTATCGGCAGATATGACCCCGACTTGCGCGAAAAACGTCAGGATTCGAAGACTGAAAACGAGACGGAGAAGACGACGACGAGGAGAATCAAGGCGACGGCGATGACAACCAGCACGGTACCCACAATCCCCAGGATCTTGGCCGCGTTTGCGGTGCCCCGGTTCTCGGGTGGCCGTCTTCCTGCGTCGATGGCCTGCATCTCCTTGTTGCCCATCGACCATGCGAACGGACCCAGGACCGGACAGAGGACGATCCCCAGGATTCCCAACACAAGTGCGGTGGTCGCCTGGCTCGCTTCCGGGTAGGGGCGTTCGGTCATGATTCGATTATCGCACGCCGGTCCAGGTCGGTGTCGCCCAAAACGGCCTCGGTTGTAGCCTGATCCGACGTGACCCAACCTCGATACCTCGATTTCGACCGTTCCGAGTGGTCGGCGCTGCGGGCCAACACCCCGCTGACCTTGACCGAGGAGGACATCGAGAAGATCAGGGGAATCAATGTCCTCCTCGACATGGACATGGTCGAGCACACCTATCTTCCGCTTTCGCGGTTGCTCAACCTCCACGTCCAGGCCAGTCATCAGCTGGCCACGGTGACCGACACCTTCCTCGGCTCACCTCCGACGCCGGTCCCGTTTGTGATCGGTGTTGCCGGCTCGGTGGCGGTGGGGAAGTCGACGACTTCACGCGTGCTCCAAGAGCTGCTCGCCCGTTGGCCCCACCATCCCAGGGTCGAGTTGGTGACAACAGACGGTTTCCTCTATCCGAACCGGGTGCTCGAGGAGAGGGGCCTGATGGATCGAAAAGGATTCCCCGAGAGCTTCGACCGGCGTCGGCTCCTCGATTTCGTCGCCAGCGCCAAGGCTGGTGATGAGCATCTCGAGACGCCGGTGTACTCACATATCGCCTACGACATCGTTCCGGATGAGGCTCGGGTGGTGGGGCGACCGGACATCCTCGTCGTCGAAGGGCTCAACGTGTTGCAGGCCGGGGACGCCGGGGCTTTTGTCTCGGACTACTTCGATTTCTCGATCTTCGTCGATGCCGATCCGGCCCACATCCGCAAGTGGTACATCGAGCGTTTCCTGACCCTTCGCGACACCGCGTTCACCCAGAGCGACGCCTACTTCCGGCGCTACGCAGGATTGTCCGATGAGGAAGCGGCAAAGATGGCGCTCGACATCTGGGAGCGAATCAACGGGGTCAACCTCGTCGAGAATATCCTCCCCTCCCGGGAGCGAGCTTCGCTGATCCTGGAGAAGGCGGAGGACCACTCGGTGCAGTTGGTCCGGCTTCGTCGCTGAACCTCGCCCCTTCTTCAAATTGGGATCTACAGGGGTCATATCCGGACCTGTGAATCCCAATTACGAGGCGGTACCCTCGTCCGCCAGTGATCAAGATGTTCTCCAGAGCGGGTAGAGCCAGCCTCCTGGACCGAAAGCCATTCACAGAGGCGTTCTTCGACGGGGATGCTCCCGCGGATTCGGCCATCCTCGTTTCGTTGGTCGCTGCCGCGGTGTATGTCGGGACGCTGGCCCGGCTCGGCGTCCTGGGCGCATTCTCGATCGCCGACATGTTCAGGGTTGTGATCGCCGGGGTCGTCTCATGGCTGGTGTTGGGCTTTGCCACCTGGTTGGTGGCCAACCGGTTGTTTGGGGCCTCTTCCCGGCCGCAGACGATGATCGGTCTCCAGGGACTGGCCGTCCCTCCCCTCCTGCTGGAGATCTTCGGCTCCGCCATCGGCGGGCTCGGTTTGGTCTGGTACCTGGTGATCCTGGTGGTGGCAACCCGGGAGGCGACCGATCTCAAGTTGCGTGATGCCGCGGTGTCGGTGTTGATCGGATTCGCCGTCGCCGTCGTGTTCAGGGCTTTGCTCAGCGTGCCGTTTGCGGCGCTCAGCGCCCTGTTCTGATGCCCTCCTACCGCATCGATTTGGCATACGACGGCACCGGGTTCCGGGGCTATGCCCGTCAGGATGGCCAGCGCACGATCCAGGGCGTTCTCGAAACCGCGCTGGAGACCGTGCTCGGGGTCATGCCGTCGACCTCGGTGGCGGGAAGGACTGATGCCGGGGTCCACGCCAGACGCCAGGTGGTCTCCTTCGACTTCGAGAGAGACGTCGATTGCCTTCAACTGGCGAAGTCCCTGAACGGGATATTGGGCCCCGAGATCGGGGTCTCGGAGGTGCGCATAGTGGAAGACGGCTTCAACGCCCGCTTCTCGGCGACCTTTCGGCGCTATCGCTACCTGATATCCGTCAACCCGGCTGGGGATCCCCTCACACGCCACCAGGTGTGGCACGTGGGTCGTTCACTGGACATCGGTCCGATGCAGGCCGTGGCTGCGGCAGTGGTCGGCGAGCACGATTTCAGCGCCTTTTGCAGGTCAGTCGAGGGCAGGAGCAATGTCCGCCTGGTGGATGAGGCCCGATGGGACTCAGGTGAGGACCTGCTTACGTTCTGGATCCAGGCCAACGCCTTCTGTCACCAGATGGTTCGGTCCCTGGCCGGCTTCGCCTACGACGTGGGGCGGGGCTTCACCGGGGTGGATTCGATCCCAGAGATCATCGAGGCCGGCGATCGGAGCAGGATTGCCACCGTCGCCCCAGCTCACGGGTTGACGTTGTGGGAGGTCGGCTACGGGCCGGGAGGGCCCGGGCCCCGCTGAAGGTCAGATCCGGCCCGGGTCGAATCCCCGCCGATTCACCTTTTGGCCCAGCGTCATCAATCCTCTGCCGATGGCGTCGAAAACGGGATTGCGGGCTGGCTCGGCATCGATCGAATGTTGGCGGAGCCGCCCCCCATCTACGGCGAACCCGGCCTCGTCGGGCTTACCGGCGGCTTTCTTGGCAGACTTCCGTGACAACTTGTCCTCCTGGTCATTCCGCCGCCCATCGCGGTCGGCGTGATCTCAATAAGACAGCCCGGGGCCTCATACCGGTATGGGGACCCTTCCCCTGGGGGATCTCCCCCATGGGTGACATCAGCTGGTGACAGAATCGAGGGCGCTGGCGATGCGGGCAGCGTGATCGGCATCTCTGGTCTCGACCGAGAGCTCGATCTCGACGGTGCCGAAGGGGAGCTGGAACCCCTCGCGGTGGTGCTCGACATGCACCAGGTTTCCCCCGTTTTCCGCAATCGCCCCCAGAATCCGGAAGAGGTTGCCGGGCTGGTCGGGAACCAGGACCTTGAACTTGGCGAATCGGCCGGAAGCCTCGAGACCGTGTCGCACTGCCTTGCCCAGGAACATCAGGTCGATGTTGCCTCCTGAGAGCACGATGCAGATCGGATCGGGAGCGTCGTCCGGTATCAACTTCTCCATGAGGGCCGCCACTCCCACCGCTCCGGCCGCCTCCACCATCAGCTTGGACCTCTCCAAGATCAGCGTCAGGGCGGCCGTGGTCTGAGCGTCGTTCACCACTAGGAACTCGTCGACGAGCTCTTCGGCGATCTCCCAAACCAGGTCCGAGGGGACCGAGACCGCGATACCGTCTGCCACCGTGGGTCTTCCCCTCGGAAAGTCTCGAACGACTTGCCCCCGGCGGCGGCTCTCTGCGTACACCGCGGCGGCCTCGATCTCCACACCGATGACCTTGACGGTCGCTTTCAGGGAACGGACGCCCACAGCCGTGCCGGCGAGGAGCCCGCCGCCTCCTGTGGGGACGACGACCGTGCCCACCTCCGGCAGCTGATCGAGGATCTCAGGTCCGATCGTCCCCTGTCCGGCGATGATCAGCGGGTCGTCGTACGGATGGACCAGCCGGGCTCCGGTGGTGGCCGCATACGAGGTGGCGGCCTCCACGGCATCGGCCAACGAGCTGCCGGCCAGCTCGACCACGGCCCCGTAATCCTGAGTGGCCTTGATCTTGGGGATGGCGGCTCCCTGGGGCATGAAAACAGTGCACTTCGAGCCGCAGAAAGCGGCGGCGAGCGCAACGCCCTGGGCATGGTTGCCGGCCGATGCGGCGACCACGGCCTGGCCCTCCAACCTCGTAACCACGTTCAGCGCCCCACGGATCTTGAAAGACCCGGCCCGCTGCATGCATTCGGCTTTGAGATAGACGTCGCGACCGGTGAGACGGCTGAACGATTGCGACCACACGAGGGGGGTCCGTGTGACCCGGCCCTCGAATCTCGAACGGGCCTCTTGGATGTCTTCCAGTGTGATCATCGCGATTGGCCTAGATGATGGCTCCGGCGTAGCATATGCCCGCTCCCCACGCGGAAGCCGTTTCCCAACGTCCCCGGTATCTTTCGACCTGCCAAGGCCCAATTCACATGGCAATGAACAAGACCTATTCGCCCAAACCCGGTGACATCACCCGTGTTTGGCATGTCGTCGATGCCACCGACTTGCCGCTGGGCCGTCTCGCATCCGAGGTGGCCACCATCCTTCGTGGTAAGCACAAGCCCACCTATGCACCCCACGTCGACGGCGGGGATTTCGTGATAATCGTCAATGCCGAGAAGGTGGCAGTCACCTCCGGCAAGAGCCAGACCAAGATCTACTACCGCCACTCGGGATATCCGGGGGGCATCAAGGCCGAGACATTCGAGAACCTCCGTGAGCGCCGACCCGAAGCCATCATCGAGCGGGCGGTGACGGGGATGCTCCCCAAGAACAAACTGGGCCGCCAGATGGCCCGCAAGCTCAAGGTCTATCCAGGACCGAATCATCCCCATGTCGCCCAGAGCCCACAGGCCCTGGAGTTGGAAATTCGAAAGGTGGAACTCTGATGCCGAAGCCACTCGTCCAGGCCACCGGTCGTCGCAAGGCGTCGGTCGCCAGGGTCCGACTTCGCGACGGATCGGGTCAGGTCACCCTCAATGGGCGCCAACTCGAAGACTACTTCCCCACGATGGCTTCCAGGTTGCGGGTCATGGAGCCCTTGCAGATCACCACGACCCAGGGTCGCTATGACGTCGATGCCACCCTCGAAGGCGGCGGGATCTCGGGTCAGGTCGACGCCCTAAGGCTGGGCATCGCCCGTGCCCTCATCGTTCTCGATCCCGAGCTTCGGTCGATGCTGAAGAAGGCCGGCATGCTCACCCGTGATGCACGCGTGGTTGAACGCAAGAAGTACGGCCTCCGCAAGGCGCGCCGGGCCCCGCAGTACACGAAGCGCTGAAGTTGGCTGATCTCCGTCGTCTCCTCGACGATGGGAAGCCCATCTTCGGAACCGACGGTGTTAGGGGCGTAGCCGGTTCGGAGCTGACACCCGAGCTGGCTTTGGCGATCGGAAGGGCGGCAGGGTCCCTTCTCCGGGGCGGGCCGGTAGTGGTGGGTCGAGACACCCGGCGATCTGGAGAGATGCTCTCCTCGGCGCTCCAGGCCGGCTTTCACGCGGTCGGGATCGACACGGTTGATGTCGGAGTGCTCCCGAGCGGCGGCATCAGCTATCTGACGGCAACCTCGGGCGCCACCATGGGGGCGGTCGTCTCCGCCTCTCACAACCCCGCCGAGGACAATGGCATCAAACTGCTCACGGCCCGCGGCACAAAGCTGCCCGACGAGGTGGAGCGTGAGATCGAGGACAAGTTGCGATCGTCCGGGTTCCGATCTGCTCTCGGCCCTGCGATCGGCACCCGCCTCCAGGACACTGATGCTCTCGACGCGTATGTCGCCCATCTTCTCAGTGTCTCCCGTTACAAACTGAGAGGGGTCCGCATTGCCCTCGACTGTGCCAATGGCGCGGCGTACCGGGCAGCCCCGATGCTGTTCGAAGGGCTCAAGGCCGATGTCGCGGTGTTCGGGGACGCGCCCGATGGAAGCAACATCAACAACGGTTGCGGGGCAACTCACCCCGAGTTTCTGGCAGAGCATGCAGTGGGCCGAATCGGGCTCTCCTTCGATGGTGACGCTGATCGCTTGATCGCCGTGGACGAGGACGGTCGTGTGGCGAACGGCGATGTGATCATGGCGATCATCGCCCGCCACCTGAAGGCCCAGGGGAAACTGACCAAGAACCTGGTGGTGGCAACCGTGATGTCGAATCTCGGGTTCCGTAGATCCATGGCTGAGGCGGAGATCGAGATGATCGAGACCAAAGTCGGCGACCGCTACGTGATGGAGGCCCTGATCGAGAGCGAAGGGTTGTTGGGGGGAGAGCAGTCAGGTCACGTCATCTTCCTCGACCAGGGTCACACCGGGGACGGCCTTTTGACGGCGGTGCGTCTTCTCGATGTCGTGGCAGGCTCCGGCAAGGAGCTTCGTGAGCTGCGGGCAGAGGCGATCATCGAATACCCACAGATCCTGACCAACGTTCGAGTCGACCGAACCGTGGATCTCGACGCTGCCGGTGAGTACTGGGAGCAGGTGCGTGCGTTGGAAGAGGAGTTGGGGGTCGAGGGTCGGGTCCTGGTTCGGGCGTCCGGGACCGAGTCCGTGATCCGGATCATGGTGGAAGCCTCTTCCGAAGAGACAGCGAGGCATTACGCTGATCGTCTATCGGAAGTAACCGAGAGCTCTTTCGGAAAGGGGTGACGCAGGACAAGACAAGGAACAGCGTGCGGCTTAGACACAGCGCCAGGCCTCGCATAGCGAGGTGACGAGGAGGAAGGTCATCGAAACATTCGGCGGATGCCTTCCCGGCCAGCTCAGGTCGTCAGGGATGGGACCAAAAACCGGGAGCGATCTCGGAACAGAGACTCACCCATGAGCGCCGGTCACCGGCCATCGCGCACGCCAGGTACAGACCCCCAATTGGGTTGTTCAGGGCCGCATTTGACCCCTGAGCGTCTCAATTACGTCGAACGAAGGGAACAGATATGTGCGGAATCGTCGGTTACGTCGGGCCACGATCGGTGCTCGATGTCTTGATGCCGGGTCTGGCCCGGCTCGAGTACCGGGGCTATGACTCGGCCGGAGTGGCACTCAATTACGGGGACTCGATAACTGTCCTGAAACAGGCGGGTCGCATCGCGGATCTTCAGCATCTGGTGGATAGGGAGCAACCCGCCGAGGCCCACACCGGCATTGGCCACACCAGGTGGGCCACCCACGGCGCTCCCAACACGGGCAATGCCCATCCCCATCTCGATTGCCGCCGCGAGGTCGTCGTGGCCCACAACGGAATCATCGAGAACTGGATGGACCTCAAGGACAAGTTGGTCCAGGCAGGCCACGTCTTCGAGAGTGACACCGACACCGAGGTGATCGCACACATGATCGAGGACATGTCCGAGCTCTCCCTGGCTGATGCGGTCCGTCATGTCATGAACCAGGCCGACGGAGCGCTGGCCCTGGTTGTCATGCGGCGTTCCGAGCCGGACCTCCTGGTCGGCGCCAGACGGGGGTCACCTCTGGTGGTGGGACGAGGGATCGGGGAGAACTTCGTTGCCTCCGACATCCCTGCCTTCCTGGAGCACACCAGGGAGATGGTGGTGATAGAAGAGGACCGAATCGTTGAAGTCCGCCCTGGTTCGATAGTGCTCTCAGATCTGGGGGGCAATCTGCTCGAATTGGACCAGCGAACCATCGAATGGGACCTCGAGGCCGCCGAGAAAGGCGGTTATGCGACCTTCATGCTG
Source organism: Acidimicrobiia bacterium (assembly GCA_040905925.1). Classification (GTDB taxonomy): domain Bacteria; phylum Actinomycetota; class Acidimicrobiia; order Spongiisociales; family ZC4RG35; genus JALYNX01. The sequence continues at coordinate 13,016 of JBBDQO010000088.1, forward strand.
AAGGAGATCTTCGAGCAGCCCCACGCCATCGCGGACACGCTGGTCGGCCGGGTCGTGACGCCGGGGAGGGTCGTGCTCGACGAGTTGCGAATCGAGAATCGCCGGCTTCGTGAGATCGACAAGGTGTTCGTCATCGCCTGCGGTACGTCATTTCACGCGGCGATGATGGCCAAGTACGCCATCGAGCGTTGGACCCGGCTTCCTGTCGAGATCGACATCGCCTCTGAATTCCGGTATCGGGACCCGGTGCTCGACCACAACTCCCTCGTGATCGGGATCAGCCAGTCGGGTGAGACCATCGACACCTTGGCTGCGGTTCGATACGCCCGGGCCCAGGGCTCGACCGTGATCGGGGTGTCGAATGTCGTTGAATCGGCTCTGGCCAGGGAGGCCGACGCGGTCCTCTACACGAGGGCCGGCCCAGAGATAGGGGTTGCTGCCACCAAGACATTCACCACCCAACTCGTCGCCATGCAACTGCTTGGGCTCTATTTGGCCCAGGTTCGGGGAACCCTTGATCCGGGTGCGATCGAATTGCTGGTCAAGGAGATGATGCGTCTTCCGGAGCAGGTCGAGAAGGTGCTGTCACGTGACGACGACATCGCTCAGCTGACCGAGCTTTGGGCAGAAACCGAGGATTTCTTCTTCCTCGGGCGCTCCGGTGATTTCCCGGTCGCGATGGAGGGTGCGCTCAAGCTCAAGGAGATCGCATACGTCCGGGCCGAGGGCTATGCGGCCGGCGAGATGAAGCACGGGCCCATCGCTCTCATCGAGCCCGGTGTGGTGGTGGTCGGTGTGGCCACCGACAGTCATGTCCAGGCCAAGACCCTGTCCAACATGGAAGAGATGAAGGCCCGGGGGGCGACCATTGTCCTCGTTGCCGAGGAGGGCGACGAGGTGGGCCATGTCGCCGACCACGTGATCCGGGTTCCGGCCGGACCCGATCTCCTTTGCACGGTGACTGCGGTGGTTCCGCTGCAACTGCTCGCCTACCACCTGGCAACGGCACGGGGGCTGGATGTGGACAAGCCACGCAACCTGGCCAAGACGGTGACGGTGGAATAGTCTCCCCCCCCAACGATTCTGGCGCGGAGATATCGACCTATAGGTCGATATCTC
>JBBDQO010000088.1:14144-26410 GCA_040905925.1 Acidimicrobiia bacterium
CCCCCCCCCGCCAGAACGAATGGATGGAATGCAAACGGCCGGCAGTCGGCCAGCAATCAGGTCTGGAGACCGGCCTCGACGTCGAACTCGAGCTTGAACTTCTCTGAGACCAGGACTCCGCCGCCTTGGAGAGGCACATTCCAGGTCAGACCCCAGTCCTTGCGCTCGATCTCTCCAACCGCGGTGAAGGCGGCTTTGGTGTTGCCGTAGGGGTCGGTCGCAGCGCCTTCGAAGGTCATGTCGAAAGTCACTGGTCGGCTGATGCCACGGATGGTTAGGTCCCCGGTGAGCTTCCATCGGCCGCCATTGGGCTCCAGAGCGGTCGAGACGAAGGTGACCAGGGGGTATTGCTCCGCATCCAAGAAATCGGGGGAGCGGAGGTGGGCATCTCGATCCGGGGTCCCGGTTGTGATGGTCGCCGCCTTGGCCTGGACCTCGACGGTGGACTGGGTTGGGTCCTCGGCCACGACGATGGTCCCGGCGAACTCGGTGAACGTCCCCCGCACCTTGGCCACCATCAGGTGACGGGCGGTGATGCGGAGATCACTGTGAGATTGGTCGACCTGCCAGGTCCCCGAGGCGGGGACATTTGTGGTCTCGACCGTGTTGGCGAGTGTCATGTCGTACTTCCTCCTGGAAGAGATTGTTGAACTGTCAACTGCACCATAACAGGAGAGTGCTTGAACTGTCAACTATTCGATCTTCAACCACCATCTGGTTACAATGCTGACATGGCCACGGCACCACCTCAGGCTCTTGTCAGGCAGCAAAAGGAGACCTGGCAGGCCTACTTCGATGCCACCAGGCTTCTCCTCGACGAGCTAGATCGACGAGTCAATCAGGACGCCGGGATCTCGCTTGCCGACTTCGGGGTGCTCGCCCGATTGGCTGACGCCGACGAGTGGGGAGTGCGGATGAGCGAGTTGGCTGACTCGACGGTCTCCTCGCGAAGCCGGATGTCGCACGCGGTGGACCGTTTGGAGACTCTCGGGTTGGTCGAGCGGAGGGCTTGCCCCACGGACCGGCGCGGTAGTTACGCGTCGTTGACTGAAGCCGGGCGGGACAAGCTCGCCGAGGCGCAGCCCGGGCATGCCGACACTGTGCTTCGCTATCTGTTCAACCAGCTGAGCTCGGAGGAGGTCGACGGTCTCCTGGGTTCGATGACCACGATCAAGACCTCGCTGCAGCAGCTGCCCGGTGCCTCGGCACAAGCAGGTGAGCTCGACTCAGCCCGGTAACCTGACCCGGTGCGCATCCTCGGCTTGGGAGTGGATCTCGCCGACATCGATCGGGTCGAGGGAGTTCTGGCCCGGTACCCGAGATTCGCCGAGCGGTGCTTCACCGACCACGAGCGCGAGTACGCCTCCCGCTTCCCCAATCCAGCGCGCCGTTTCGCCGCGCGCTTCGCCGGTAAGGAAGCAGTGATGAAGTCTCTCGGCACCGGGTGGCGTCGGGTTCGTTGGCAGGACATCGAAATCACCGGAGGCGGAAAGCCCACGGTCCGGATGACCGGGACCGCGGCGAAACGGGCCAGCCTCTTGGGGGTTACGGAGGTCCTGGTCACCATCACCCACACCAACACCTCGGCGTTGGTGATGGCGGTCGCCGTGTCCGAGCAAGACTGAGCATGCAACCCCTCCCGCAAAGCGAAGCGGGTGCGCCCCGCGTCCTCATCGTCACGGCCACCGATCGCCGCAGGGGGGCCGAGGTCTTCACCGAGCGACTGGGAGGAGGTCTCGCCGGACGGGGTTGGATGGTGAACACGGTGAGTCTCACCACATCAGGGGATGCGCGTCGGGTCGAGGTCGATTGCCTGACCGACGTGGACTCGGCCCGGCCGGGGCGGTTCAATCCCCGGATCGCGCGCGCTCTGACCGTGCGCATCAGGGCTTTCCAGCCGGACATCGTTGTCGCCAACGGAGGATCGACGTTGCGTTACGGAGCCCTGGCCACTCTGCGCACCAAGGTGCCTCTGGTCTACATCGGCATAGGCGAGCCCGATTACTGGATACGTTCTCCCCTGTCCCGGATGGCCAATCGATGGATGCTGCGACGGGCGAGCAGAATCCTGGCGGTTTGTGAGGCCACAAGTCGGCAATTGCTCGAACTCGACCCTTCGCTGGCAGGGAGGATCTATGTCACCTACACCGGCGTTCCCGACCACATGTTCGCGGTACGACCCAACCGAGAGAAAGGCCCGCTCCGGGTGGTGATGGTCGGCAGCCTCTCCGACGAGAAAGACCCTCTGCTTGCCGTGCGGAGCGTGGCCCGGGCCCCTGGTGTGATGCTGCGGTTGGTAGGAGGAGGGCCGTTGATGGATCGTCTTCGCACCGAGGCGGACGTCCTTGGGATCAAGGATAGGGTTGGTGTGATCGGCGCGGTTGAGGATGTCATCCCACACCTGGCGTGGGCCGACGTTCTGCTCCTCACTTCGCGCACGGAAGGGCTGCCCGCCGCCGTGCTCGAGGCCGGGGCGGCCTCGGTGCCTTCTGTCGCTCTCGATGTGGGTGGAGTCAGAGAGGCGGTCAGCGATGGGGTGACCGGGATGGTGGTCGATCCCAAGGACAATGACGGCCTGGTCAACGCTTTGACCTTGCTAGCAGCTGATCCGGACCTGGTTCGTCGCCTGGGTCGGGCGGCGCGCCTTCACATCAAGGAGCGGTTTGGCATGGATCACATCGTCTCTGGCTATGCCGCCCGTCTTGCCGAGGTGCTCGATTGAAGATCGCGCATCTGACCACGATTGACATGAGTCTTCGCTACTTGCTTCTGCCTCAACTCGAGGCAGCCAGGGAGATGGGCGAGTCCCTCGGGATCAGTGCTGCCGGTGAGTTCGTCCCCGACCTGGAGGCGAGGGGAATCCGTCATATCGCCCTTGCCTCCTCGACCCGAGGCATGAATCTCATGGCCGATGTGGGAGCCATCGGACAGCTTTGGAGCGTCCTGCGGCGGGAGCGGCCCGACATCCTGCACACCCACAATCCCAAGCCCGGTGTCTACGGCCGGATCGTGGGCCGGCTCGCCGGCGTCCCGATTGTGGTGAACACCGTTCACGGCCTGTACGCCACACCTGAGTCTTCCTTCCTGAAGCGGGTAATCGTGTACACCTTGGAGTGGGTGGCCTCCAGGTTCTCCGACTCCGAGCTCATTCAGAACCCTGAAGACTTCGAGCTCTTGTGGCAGCGACAGATCATGCCCCGTTCCAAACTGCAGCTCCTGGGCAACGGTGTCGATCTGGAGCGCTTCCGACCCAGCCCCGAGCTGAAGGCTCAGGTTCGAGGAGAGCTGGGGCTCACCGACGGGCAGATCGCCGTTGGGCTGGTCGCCCGGCTCGTGGAGGAGAAGGGGGTCCCTGAGTTGATCGCCGCGGCCGAGCGACTTGACGACCGTTACGTGGTCTTCATCGTCGGTCCCAAGGATCATGAGAAGTCGGACGCGGTGTCGGAAGAGATGCTTTCCCGGGCCGAGGCAAATGGGGTCCGCTTCCTGGGAATGCGCAAGGACGTGGATCGGATCTACCAGGGTCTGGACATCTTCGTGCTCCCCAGTCATCGAGAGGGTTTTCCCAGGGCAGCGATGGAGGCCGCAGCCTCAGGACTTCCCGTGATCGCGACTGACATCAGAGGTTGCCGTCAGGTGGTGGACGATGGTATGAACGGGTTCTTGTTCCCGGTCAGAGACGTCGATGCCCTGACCGAGGCGATAGCTCAGGTCGGAGATGATGCCGAGTTGAGGTCCGTGATGTCCCGAGCGTCCGTGGAGCGGGCGCGCGCCCAGTTCGACGAGCGGGAGATCGTCAATCGGGTCATGGGTGCTTACGCCAAGGTGGCAGCGCGCAAGGGCGTTTACCCGGCCCTGGTAGAGAGGTGGGGCGGATAGCAAACCAGGCTCAGGCTTCGCCGTTCTCGGGCGTGATGGTCACCTGCACCCGGTACCGACGCCCATCCACTTCGAAGTAGGCCGCTTCCGCCACATCGTTGGTGGTCAAGGCGCGCAGGGTTCGGAGGGTTTCTCTCACCGGAACAGACGCTTCGAGGTCCAGTCGCCGGATCGAATCGGAGGCGAGATCGGCTCTCTTGTGGTTGGACCCCTCATCCGGAGACTGGGTTTGACGGGGTGGGCTCCCCGAGGCCAGCAGAGGCCATGCTGTCCGGAAAAACTCGACCTCGAGCTCGAGGAGGCGGCCATAGAGGGTGTGTGCTGTGTCCTCTGGCCGGATCTCGATCTCGGCACGGGCAACTATGTCCCCTGTGTCAAGCCCGCTGTCCATGAAATGCAGAGTGGCGCCGATCGGGGTCTCGTCGAGAATCGCCCAACTCGGGGTGTGCCATCCGCGGTTGTGGGGAAGCAGAGCAGGGTGGAGGTTGAGCACCCCGATACGAGGAATCTCGAGGACGGTATCGGGCACGATGTAGGGGAAATGCACCCCGAGGATGTAGTCGAGGTTCAAAGATGTGAGCAGTTCGATGCCGGCCGGTTCGCGGAATTGCCTGCCGACCAGCACCCGATCGGAGGGGAGCCGCGACATCTCCCGTAGGATCTCGCCATGGGTCGCCCGCTCCGGCCCCGAAATCATGAGCGCTTCTGGCTTCACGCCCGCATCGAGGAGAATGGAAAGGCAATCCACGGCAGGTTGTCGGTCCCCGGCAAAGGCGAGTCTGGTCATGATCCCGAACCGGTGAAATACTCGACGGTTGCCTGCCCCTCTTGAGTGACGCCATTCCGTCGCAAAGCGCTGGGAAGTGTCATCGCCAGGATCTTGAGGTCCAGCCGGAGCGAGCGGTTCTCGACATACCAAACGTCCATCTCGAGACGCTCAGGCCACGGAGTCGCATTGCGACCGTTGACCTGGGCCCACCCGGTGACACCGGGCCTGACCTCGTGTCGTCGCGCCTGGCGTTCCGAGTACAAGGGCAAATAGTGCATGAGAAGCGGTCTTGGGCCAACCAGGCTCATGTCCCCTTTGAGGACATTCCACAGCTCGGGAAGCTCGTCGAGGCTGGTGCTCCTCAGCCTGGCTCCGAAGGGGTCGAGACGATCCTGGTCGCTGGATCCATCGCTGGGGTCGATCGAGCCGAGGCGCATGGTACGGAACTTGATCAGGGTGAATGGCTCGCCGCGGAGACCGGGGCGCTGCTGTTTGAAGAAGATCGGCCGTCCCAGTCTGAGCCAGACCAATCCGACGATGACGAGCAAGAGTGGCGAGAGGATCACCAGCGCCAACGCGGAGACCGTGAAGTCCAGCGCCCGTTTCACCGATGGACAGCCATCCCGGAGACCTCAGGCTCGGGCGGCGGCATCGCGATCGGGATCCGCCCTCGAGTGACTTTCCTGGTCTCGTTCCACCCGAGCCCGATGACTACGGCGAGGAAGAATGCAAGGACCTGACCGCGTTGTCGTGCGATGATTCCCAGGTTGCGGACCACGCTGAAGGCGACAGCGAACGCCAGCGTGAAGAGAGTGCAAAACACCAGATAGGCGTTGTTGCGCCAATCCCGCCAGTTGCGGATCATCGCCGGGAATTTCCACAGGCTGAGGAGCAGGATCAAAGTCGTCTCGGCGGCGGCGAGGAAATGTTGCAGCTCCGTCGCCTCGAAAAGGTTGGGCCTGAATAGGACCAGGGCCACCGCTCCTGGCACGTCGACGATCGAGTCCACCGGGCTGCCCGCGGCGATGGTTCCGTCCTCTGAGGTGCGTCGCGTTATCTCGGTGGTGAACGGGGTAATGTCTTCGAGATCGCCTAGCTCGAGGCCGACTATGTCCGGGATGAGGGTGACCGCAAGGACCACGGCTGCGGCAGCACCGGCGAACGTCAAGAGCTTCCTCCCCCTGGCGAGGAAGCCGGCGCCGATCCTCAGCTTGGAGACGAGCAACGCCGCGACCAGGGCCAGGGCAACCAACCCGGCGATGTGGATCCGAATCAGACCAAGCCCGGTCAACGCCAATCCGAGGGGGAGGATCCAGCGCAGCTCGAAGCTCTCCAGGAGGCGGGAGATGAAATAGGCGGCCAGCCCGAGACAGAGGATGACCAGGGCGTCCTTTCCAATGCTCGACGGCCAAAAGGCGAAGGTTGGAAAGAAGAAGACGAGGAAGGCATAAGGCTTGAGCTGGTGGGGCTTGGCCCAGCGCCGAAAGGCGGCGTAGAGGCCGAGCTGCCCGAGGAACGAGAGCATGCTGAACATGACGAACCCACCCAGCAGATCCGGGGTGAAGATGGCGAACAGGCCGCCGGTGAAGGATTCCACGACCTGCGTGCCAAAGCCGCCGCCGCCCCCCGCAGAGAGGGGTGGGATGGTTCCCGACCTCCACTGTCCGGCGAGGTAGGTGCCTGCGGTGTAGTAGCTCAGCGAGTCACCCGACCCGTACACGTATTGGACCATGTAGTAACGCGCAAACGAGCCGAGGATCTTGGCGATGAACCCGAGGGTGACCCATCTCGTCAGCCAGGCGGCGTCCACGGACCGACGCAGGGTCGAGGCGATCCCCGCCATCAGGAGTGTTGCCAGGATCGCCATCAAAACGACCCCGACCCCCGAGGCACCGAGGGCGATCAGCAGGCCGAGGCCGACCGCGGACAAGCCGGCCAACGCCCAGAACCACCCCTCGTTAATCACAACAACTCCAAATCACTGGTGGCGATGTCCCAGGAGCGTAGATCGAAGGGATCGGTATCGAGCTCGGTGAGAGGCAGGGCGACGAGCTGGAGTGTCTTCAACCCGGGCACCGGGAGCATGCCCGCCTTCTTTGCTGCAGACCTCTCCGGTGAGCCCTTGGAGAAGAAACCGGCGAGATACGAGCCGCGATTGATCGCACCAGCCCGGGACACAGCGCGTCGTCCGGCTCCTCCCAGAAGGTCGGAAAGGACCAATTCGATGCGCCCGCTTCGGACCCCGACTCTGATCACACCGGCTCCATCACCGTCGGGAATGCTCCCGTAGGGCACGGTGGGGTGGGAGCCGAAACGCCAACGCTGATATTCCACCGTCCTCGGTGTTCTCAACCCTCGGGGCGGGCGGTCATGCCTTTCGATCGGGCGGAAACTCCCTGCCCCAGGAGCCACCGTTTCCAGAGAAGGGGCATCGTGCCCGTCGGGGCGAACCCTGGGGCCGATCCGGAGCCGAGCCAATACTCCGATCGCACCCACCTCCTGCCAACCCATCGAAAGGTAACCGGCTCCGGAGCGGGGGTTGGGAGTGTTGAAGATGAGATCGATGCCTGTTTCCCGGGCCAAGGCGACAGCTTCCATTGTGAGCGTCTTGAAGACGCCTCGTCGTTCGAAGTCGGGGTGGGTCGCGGTGTCGACTGGTCTCACACAACGAACCAGGTGGCCTTGCACGGTCAAGAGGTCCCATCGCATCAGGGCGCGCACTCCGGCGATCCGATCCCCGACCCAGGCGAGGAGCACTATCGACGGACCGAAGGGGTTGATCAGGTGCTTCCAGGCCCAAAGCTCCGGTGTCCGCCTGAGCAGGGCTGTCTTTCCGAGGGCGGCCCCGAGGACTTCGAGGATCCCGTCGACATCCTCCGGGCGGGCCGGCCTGATCTCCATGTCAGGCATCGAGCACCTCGCCATACAACTTCTGGTAGTCGGCGATCATGCGGGCGATCCCGTATTCGGTCGAGACCAGCTCGGCCCCCGCCTGCCCCCACGACTTGGCATCCGACGATTCGAGGGCTTCCAGCACTCCGGCCGCCAGCGCCTCGGGGTCGCCGGGTGGCACCAGGAGCCCGGTCACCCTATCGATGACCACGCCGGGCACCCCACCCACCGAGGTGGCGACCACAGGGCGAGCAAGGGCAAGAGCTTCGAGGACGGCAAGAGGCAGACCCTCCACGTCGGCAGGGTTGACCACAACGTCGGCGGCGCCGAGGAAGGCTCGCGCGTTCTCTCGTCTTCCCATGAACCGTATGTGCTCGGAGACACCTGCTGCAGCAGCCGACTCCCGCACCCTGGCCAAATCGCCGTCATGTTTCTCGGCGCCGACAGACACCACCAGCAAGTTGGGTTCTTTGGCCGCGATGAGAGCGGTGGCTGCGATCAGGTTCTCGTGGCCCTTGTGGGGGCGGATGTTGCCGACATGGACCACCAACCCTTGAGCGGGCTGCAGGCCCAATTCCGTTCGGACCGCCTGGATGTCGGAGGGGCTGACCGAAACCGATACGCCGTTGGGGATCACCCGCGGAGAGGGTCCCGGAAACCCCACGAGGCTGTCAGCGACGGCATCAGAAACGGCGATGACAGCCGCGTTCCGCCCATAGGTGAGCCGATTGACCAGCCGAGTGGGCTGTCGGTAGGAGCCTGCGATGTTGTGCTCGGTGTAAACCACGGGGGTTCGAGTCGCCAGGCGGGCCAGGATTCCGGCGGTGGGGAGATGGCAATGGACGATGTCAGGCGCCCATTCGGCGAGAAGCGCTCGGAGACGGCGGTAAGCCGCGAGTCCCAGACCTCGCTCCGACCCGAGACAATCGACACGGACCCCGCGTTCAGTGATCTCGCCCACCAATTGGTCCTTCCAGGGAAGGAAGTAGGCAACCCGATAGTCGAACCGCTGGCGATCCCAATGTGCGGCTCCCTCGACGATGAGACGCTCGGCGCCGCCGATCCCCAACCCCTTGATCAGGACCAGAACGCGGACGCGATCAACCGGCGTCGACGAGACCATCGATCAGTTCTTGGAGACCCCGGTCGAAGGGCATCTCCGAGCGCCAGCCCAGAACCTCCTCGGCCCGTTTCGCCGACACTGTCGCGGGTGGCACGTCGCCCGGTCTCGCCTCGCCGAATGTGAGCTCGGTCGGGAAACGTCGCACGATCTTCTCTGCCAGCTCTCGGATGGTCACGGTCTCGGAAGCAACGGTGTTGAGCGCGATGCCCGAAGCCTCGGAGTCGGCGGCGAGTTGGAAAGCCCTGGCGATATCGGAGGAATGGGTGAACTGACGTCCCTGCGATCCGTCTCCCTGGATGGTGATCGGTTCGCCGCGCCGGGCCCGGTCGATGAAGATCCTGAACACCGAATTGGGGCGCAGACCCGACCCGTAGGCGGTGCCAAGCCGGAGGGCAAGCGCGGAAAGCGAGCGGAGATGGGTGGCGGCCAGGACCAAGGACTCACCACCCAGTTTGGTGATGCTGTAGGGATGGTCAGGCATCGTCGGGTGGTCCTCGTCGAGTGGCTGGTAGCGCGGCGAACCGTAGACCTCCCATGTCGAGGCGTACACCAGACGTGCCCCATGCCGGAGCGAGGCCTCGATGACGTTGGCTGTCCCCAGCACGTTGACCTCGGCGGCAAGCGTTGGCTGCTCTCCGGCTAGATAGACATCACCGATCGCCCCGACGTGGGCAACGACATCCGCTCCGGCAACGGCCTGATCCACCGAGTTGCCGTCTGTCAGGTCACCCTGGGCGAACTGAATCCCATCCTCCTCGAAGGGGGCCACGTCGAACGCGACGACCTCCCAATCGACGTCGCGAAATTTTCGTGCAATATGCCCGCCGAGAAAACCGGCAGCCCCGGTCACCACCACTTTCATCTGTTCCTCCCAGAATCCTTTGCTTTACCGGGCATGATTGATCGTATTGCGACCCGGTGTCTTCCCCAACCCGTTGTCACATACTCCCACGACCACGTCCAGCGTTCAATTGCCACTTTCGGCAACGACCCATCTGTGATAGCTTTCTCGGTCTGGGAGGCTCTGCCCGCACGGCTGAGCCGTATTCGGGAGGCGTTGAAGTTGTTGGGCGGTGCAATTAGTGGGGAGACTCTGCCAACGCGTGTCCGGCGAGCCGTTTCTGGGGCTGCGGCCAGGGTTCGAGCCGACATAGCGTTTGCTTTCATCGACATATTCATCGTGATCGCGGCCTATGCCATGGCGTTGGCGATCAGGATGCTCGACCCGTTTGGGGTGGAAAACCCACAGTCCTTCTTCAGGGACTTCTCCAAAGTCATACCAATAGTCGTCGTGATTCATGTCGCGGCAAATGTGATCTCAGGGGCCTACGGCCATGTCTGGGAGCATGCCTCGACCGACGAGGCGATGAAGGTGGTAGTGGCCAGCTCTGTTGCCGGAACTCTTGTGCTCGCGATGTCTTACATCCTCAAAGCGCCCCAGTTCGACATCGTATTGCCGGTTGCAGTAGTGGTGATGGGCGCCTTTCTCTCACTGGCCGGGATGGGGTTGGTCCGTTTTCGCTCCCGGCTCTTCTCTTTCAGGAAGACAGGCGGCGGGAACCGGATCCTGGTGGTGGGCACCGGTCGTGATGCGGCTGTGTTCGCACGTCAGGTGCCCACGCTCTCAGATCAGGGACTTGCAGTCGGGTTCGTCTCCGACGGCCATTCGGCCCCTGAGTCAGCTCGGCGGCTGGCGGGGTTGCCCATCCTTGGTCATGTAGGTCAGGTTGCCGATCTGGTGCGGGAGCACGAAATCGACGAGGTGGTCGTCGTGGGCACCGACCCGATCCGGACCCGCGAGGTGGTCGACCGTTGTCTCGAAGTCGATGTTCGGCTTCGCATTCTCCCCGCTGCCGAAGACGTCATGGAGGATCGCTCAGGGGCGGTCGACGTCCGCGACATCAAGGTCGAGGACCTGCTGGCTCGTCCCCGGGTCGCCACCGACCTCGAGGAAGTGGCCCAGCTGTTGAAGGGCAAACGGGTTCTGGTGACAGGTGCCGGCGGGTCGATCGGCGGAGAGATCGTGGCCCAGGTCCTTGGTTTCGAGCCGGCGGGGGTGTGGGCCCTCGACCGTGACGAGACGCTCCTCCACGATGCATCGCTGGGGTGGATCGGTGATCCCCACATCGTGCTCGCCGACGTCAGAGATGCGGAGAAGGCTCTGCGAACCTTCGAGAGAATCCGCCCCGATGTCGTCTTCCATGCTGCGGCTCTGAAGCACGTCCCGGTGCTCGAGCAGTTCCCCGACGAAGCGGTCCTGACCAACGTCATCGGAACCCGAAACGTCATCGAGGCCGGTTCGCGCGCCGGGATGAGCCATTTCGTGCTGATCTCCACAGACAAGGCAGTGGACCCGGCATCGGTGATGGGCGCGACCAAGCGAATAGCCGAGTTGATGGTCCAATTGGGGCAGCATCGAAACGACGGCTGTGTCTACACCGCGGTCAGGTTTGGCAATGTGCTCGGGAGTCGTGGAAGCGTGATCCCGACCTTTGTGGAGCAGATCAAGATCGGAGGGCCGGTGACGGTGACCGACGCCGACATGACCCGGTACTTCATGACAGTCGATGAGGCAGTTCAGTTGGTCCTCCAGGCTTCCGCCCTTGCAGGTGGCTCGGAGGTTTTCGTCCTCGACATGGGGGATCCAGTGAGGATCGTGGATCTGGCCCGCCGTCTGATCCGGCTCGCCGGTCTCACCCCTGGTGCCGATATCAAGATCGAGTACACTGGGCGCCGCCCCGGGGAGAAGCTCACCGAGAGCCTTTCGACCGACCCGATGGCCCTCACTCGGAACCCACAGATCTTTGAGGCTCGACTTGGCCACCCAACTGCATATTTTGTGCTCGACAGCATCGCTGATCTCGAAGATGCCGCCCATGCCGGAAACCAGGAAGAAGTGAGACGTCTGCTCTCCCATCTGGCAAGTGCGGCCATTGGCATCGAGCCCCAAGCAAAGGCTGCTGAGTTCGAACCACAATGGAGTTGAAGCGGCTGCTCCGGGTCTTTCGTGACCGTTGGTTCATCGTCCTCGGCGTCGGGCTGCTCGGGCTGTTCGCCGGTTGGTACTTCACCGACCTCGCCAACGACAACCGTGAGGAACAGATCCAGGCCACCATCGCCATCCGCTTCGATGTGCAGGAAGGGCAGACCGCCGAGGCTCTCGAAGCACAGAGGGATGCCACGCTGGACCGGGCGACGCTGGCAGCCGGTGAGCTACTCCTCGCTGACCCAACCTCCAAGATCGAGATCGATCCCATCACCGGCCGTCTTGCGTTTCGCGCCATCGGCAACACCAATGATGAGGCCGACGAGAAGGCGAGGGCGCTGGTCCAAGCCTATTTCGCGGTCGATCCCGCCGCCGGCGGATTAGTGGAAGACCGGCTCGAGGAGATCCTTCAACAGGCCGACCAACTGGAGGCTCGGATCGCCGAGCTGCAGATATCGCTCACACCCGAAGAGCAGGCGCTGGTCAACCGCCACGCCTTCCTCGACGAACAGATCATTGCCACCAACCAAGCCCTTATCCAGCTTTACGTCGAGGAAGCCGCTGCTTCAGCGGCGGAGGCCCCCGAAATCGTCTCACGGCGTCAGGGAGTCCAGGAC
>JBBDQO010000089.1:0-4485 GCA_040905925.1 Acidimicrobiia bacterium
ACCTCTTTCTACTTCGGCAATCCTGGAGACTCCGCGTTCGCCGGGGACTGGAACTGCGATGGCGTCGACACCCCGGGCCTCTACCGGCAATCGGACGGCTTCGTCTACCTGCGCAACTCCAACACTCAGGGCATCGCCGACATCCAGTTCTACTTCGGCAACCCCGGGGACATCCCCCTGGCGGGCGACTTCGACGGCGACGGCTGCGACACGGTGTCGATCTACCGCCCGTCGGAGCAGCGGGTTTTCGTCATCAACGATCTCGGCAGCAACGACCTCGGGCTGGGAGCCGCCGACTACTCGTTCGCTTTCGGCAACCCCGGGGACAAGCCCTTCGTGGGAGATTTCAATGGCGACGGGTTCGACACCATCGGCTTGCATCGTGAATCCACCGGCCTGGTCTACTTCCGCGACTCGAACACGACCGGGATCGCCCACTCCCAGTTCATCTTTGGCGATCCCGGCGACCAGATCATCGCCGGAGACTGGAACGGAGCCGGCAAGGACACGGTGGCTGTGTATCGGCCTTCGACGCAGACGCTGTACATCAGGTTCTCCAACAATGCGGGCAATGCGGACGTCCAGATCGTCGCCGGTCGCTTCACCGGTCTCGCCGCCGCCCGCTGACCTGACAAAAAATGGCGAGCCCACCCGGGGCTCTCGCTATCGGCTCGAAACCTCTCCTCCCGGTCGAAGGTCGAGGCCGCGCAGCAGCTGAGCGTTGACGGCGACGACCACGGTGGAGGCACTCATCAGGACCGCGGCGGCGGCGGGGGCGAGCACGATCCCGGCCCAGGCCATGGCTCCAGCGGCGAGGGGTATGGCCACGACGTTGTAGCCGGTGGCCCAGGCCAGGTTCTGGATCATCTTGCGATATCCGGCCTGGGAGAGCCGGCGGATCCCGACCACTCCGCGGGGGTCGTCGGAGGCGAGGACGATCCCGGCCGATTCGATGGCCACGTCGGTACCGGCACCGATGGCGATGCCAACGTCGGCCTGGGCCAAGGCGGGGGCGTCGTTGACACCGTCGCCGACCATCGCCACCCGCAACCCCCGTTCCTGCAGCTCGGCCACCTTCGAGTGTTTGTCCTCGGGGAGCACTTCGGCGAGCACTTCGTCGATGTCGAGCTCGGCGCCGACTGCGTCGGCAACCTGCCGGGCGTCCCCGGTGATCATCGCCACCCGAACCCCGAGCCGGTGGAGCTGTTCGACCGCCTCCCGGGACTCGGGACGGATCTCGTCTTCGAGTGACAGCGCTCCTATGACCGTGCCGTCTCTGATGACGTAGAGAACGGCGGCGCCTCGTTGCTTCCATCCGCTGGCGGACTCCTCGACGGAGCTCGGCACATCGAGGTTCCGTTCCCGGAGCAGGACCGGACCACCGACAGCCACGCTGGTGCCGTCGACACTGGCCTCCACTCCACGACCGCTCATCGATCTGAACTCGGAGGCGGCAGGAGCATTGCCCTGTTCTTTCGCCGCAGTGACGATCGCACGGGCCAGGGGATGCTCCGAGTCGGACTCGACGGCGGCGGCAAGGGCGAGCAAACCTGCCCGGTCCCCGTCGACGGCGCTGATGGCGGACACCCGATGACTGCCCTTGGTGAGGGTGCCAGTCTTGTCGAACAGGACTATGTCGACGTTGCGCATCCGCTCCAGAGCGAGACGGTCCTTGACCAGGATCCCGTTCCGCGCGGCCATCCCGGTGGAGATGGCGATCACCAGCGGTATCGCCAGCCCCAAGGCATGGGGACAGGCGATCACCAACACTGCCACGGTGCGCGCAATTGCCTGATCCGGCTGATCAAGGATCATCCATGTCACCACCGTGATCACCGCCGCCGCTACTGCCACGTAGAAGAGGATGGCGGCCGCACGATCGGCCAGAACCTGGGCCCGAGACTTCGAATCCTGGGCTTGAGCCACCAGACGTTGGATCCCGGCCAGGGCAGTGTCGTCCCCGACCGCGTCGACCTCGACTCGAATCGCTGAGTCGGTGGCTACGGTCCCGGCGACGACCCGGTCGCCCGGCGCCTTGGCAACTGGCTTCGACTCCCCGGTGACCATCGACTCGTCGACCTCGACCTCACCTTCGGTGATCAGCCCGTCGGCGGGAACCCGTCCCCCGGGCCGGACCAGGACCCGATCCCCAACCTTCAGCTCCGCGACGGAGACGGTCTCGGGCTCACCGTCGCTTATCCGCTCCGCCTCATCGGGCAACAGCTCGGCCAGAGCGGCCAGTGCACCCCGGGCCTGGCCGATGGCCCGCATCTCCATCCAATGTCCAAGCAGCATGATGGTGATCAGGGCCGCCAGCTCCCACCAGAACTCGAGATCGAACCAACCGAGGGTTGTGGCGAGGGAAGCAGCGAAGGCGACAACGATCGCCATCCCGATCAACAACATCATCCCCGGCTGGCGGTTCCGCACCTCTCCCACCGCCCCCTTGAGGAAGGGCGAACCGCCGTAGAAGAAGATGACCGTCCCCAAGACTGGTGCCACCCAGTCCGAACCGGGGAGGGTGGGGGCGGCATAGCCGAACCACTCTTGGATCATCTCGGAGAAGAACACGACTGGCAGGGTGAGGAGGAGTGAGAGCCAGAAGCGGTCCCGGAACATGGCCACACTGTGACCGGCATGCTTGTCATGCCCATCCCCTCGGCCGCCATGGCCCTCAGGGCCGTGAGCTCCCTCGGTGTGCCGGTGGTTCTGGGACGGTTCGGTGTTCACCACCGCACCGGGCTCGCCGCCACCGTCATGATCATGGCTGTGGTCGTGACCGTTGTGAGTCATCTTCCTGCACCATCAAGGGGATCAGGAGCGGACCAGCCGCTCGATCGCTCTGGTGGCCTCGGTCACCATCCGGTCGGCGGTTGTCCCATCACCGGCTTCGGCGGCCTCCCGTACGCAATGGCGAATGTGCTCGTCGAGCAGGCCGACTGCCACGCCTTTCAGCGCAGCCGAGGCGGCATTGACCTGGGTGAGGACGTCGATGCAGTACTTGTCCTCGCTGATCATCCGCTGTAGACCCCGCAGCTGTCCCTCGATCCGGGCCAGTCGCTTCAGATAGTCGTCCTTGTTGATCTCGTAGCCACGCACCGCGTGCTCCTTCGCAGATACCCTAGTGGGGTACTGTACATGGAGCGCTCTTCGACCAGAAGCCCACTCGACGCGGGTGACAGCCGAGACCCCTACCGATAAGGACTTTCGCCCCTGCCCTACCCCACCCGGGGTGGGGCATGATCTCCCTTGAGGTGATGTCAGATGATGTGGTGTGACTGGAACACGATGGGGTTCTTTGGGTGGACGATGATGATCGTCTTCTGGGTGGCGATTGTGGCCCTGGTCGTCTGGGTCGTACGTTCGGTAGGGACCACCCGCACTGGGCCGGGATCGGACGCTCTCGGCATTCTCGAGCGCCGATACGCCGCCGGAGAGATCGACCGCGATGAGTTCGAGGAACGGAAGCGGCTCCTCGACGACTCTCGAAGGACCAACAGTTGAGGGCCGCAGCGTCGTCGGTCGGATTCCGGCTCCGTACCGCGCGCGGGCATCTCGACGGAGTGATTCGCATGGTCGACGAGGATCGCTACTGCATCGACGTGCTCCACCAGCTGTCGGCGGTGCAAGGTGCGCTCGATCGGGTCCGCCGCGAGGTGATCGAAGCCCACCTCCGAGGCTGTGTGCCCGAGGCGGTCGCCGAAGGGCGGATCGACGACATCGTCGATGAGCTGCTGACAGCCACCTTCGGCTCGGCTCCCCATCCTGTCGGGGAGGCTCCTCCTTGCCTCCCCGTGGAGGCCGTGGCCGGGGCCGGGGTTTGATGTGACCAAACCGGTTGAAGTCGTCTTGGTCACCGCTCCGGGCTGTCATTTCTGCGACGAAACCGGTCGACTGCTCGACGAGATGGCCGAGGCGACCCCACTCGCGGTCAGGACGGTGCCGCTCTCATCGGAGGAGGGCCGGGCCTTGCTCGTGCGTCATCGGGTCCCCTTCCCCCCGATCCTGCTGGTCGAGGGCGCTCTATTCGGGTACGGCCGTATCTCCCGACGCAAGTTGGAAGACCATCTCGCCGGGCTTGCCAGCACCGACATGGCGGTTTGAGGTGGAAGGGCTCTTCCTTGGAGGATCCCTGCTCGCAGCTTTCGCCGCGGGGACGGTGGCGCTGTTCGCTCCCTGTTGCATCGTCGTGATGTTCCCGGCCTTCCTGGCGGCTTCGATACGCAATCACCGGTGGCGCCTGGTGCCGCTGACATTCGTATTCGCCGCCGGAGTGGCCACCGTGTTGGTCCCGGTGACCCTCGGGCTCGGCCTCCTCACCGAGAGCCTGCTGCGTTATCACACCGCGGTTTACGGACTCGGCGCGCTATTGCTGCTCGCACTCGCAGTCGTCTCGCTGAGCGGCGGCACCTGGTCCTTGCCGTTCCTCAGGGGATCACCGGACATCTCCCGCACCGACTCGGCGGGGGTCTACGCCCTGGGAGT
>JBBDQO010000090.1:0-4342 GCA_040905925.1 Acidimicrobiia bacterium
GGCGGCCGCTCCGAGAAGATCCGCACTTACAACTACAAGGACAACCGGGTGACCGATCATCGCATCGGCCTCACCCTCCGGCGCCTGGACCAGGTCTTGGAAGGGGATCTCGACGAGTTGGTCGATGCCATGGCGGCCGACGAGCAGGCTACGCTTCTACGCGCCGGGGTCTGACTGGAATTGCCGGCCGACTTCGACCCTCGGCAACGCTCAGCCTTCAAATTTGCCTTTGCTTGCGCGCGATCGCACCTCGGGTCGAACAGACGCTGGTCGGCCGGGGGCTGCCGCCGCGGCCACGGTTTGGGTCAAGTGCCGATCCCGAGGTTGGCGACCCCTTTGCGCTCCATGTTCCCCCAGGTCCGGGTCGACTTGCCCCCGATGATGGCCCTGATCCTCCACGCCACCGTCAGCTGACGCAGCCCCAGGTTCTCGATGAAGGCCATGACCACCAACCGGGCGGTGTCGGCCGGGCCATTGAAGTATCCGAACGACTCGTCGAGCAGCAGGGCAAGCAGCGAGCTCATCAAGCCCACTCCCAGCGCCAGCCCCAGCATCGCGACGAGGTTTGCCACGTTGAGTGCTCCCAACAGGAAGGCGAGGGGAATCAGGAACCAGCCAGTGAACTCGATGATGGGCGCCAGGAACTCGAAGAGGAACATGGCGGCCCAGGTCACCATCCCGACCTTGCCGTACTTCGGGTTGAAGGTCATGGGCAAGAAGTCGCGGACCGCGGTCATCAGGCCGCGATGCCAGCGGATCCTCTGTCGTTTGAGCACCCGGAGCGTGTCGGGCACTTCGGTCCAGATCACAGCCGAAGGCTCGTAGACGATGCGATAGGGGATCTTGTTGTCGATGTGATAACGATGGAGGCGCATCGTGAGGTCCATGTCCTCACCCATGTGCCCGGTGGTGAACCCACCGACCGCGATCACGGCTGAGCGTTTCCAGATCCCAAAGGCCCCCGACACCAGGGGCAGGGCGTCCATCCGCGACCAGGCGGGGCGGGAGGCGAGGAAGGTCCGCACATACTCGAGAACCTGCATGCGGGGCACCAGTCGCTTGGGCACCTCGGAACGGATCAGATGCCCCAGCTCGACCTTGCTCCCGTTGAGCGGGCGAATGTTCCCTCCCACCGCGATGGTGCGCTGCCGGTCCTCCACCACTCTCCGCATCGCCGAGACCAGGCATTTTGCATCGAGGATGACGTCGGCGTCGGTGCACAACGCGTAGGGATAGCGAGCGGCGTTGATACCGGCATTCAGGGCATCGGCGCGACCCCCGTTCTCCTTGTCGATCACGGTGATGTCGACCGATCCCCGACCGCGATAGATGGCGCGCACTGGGGCGGTGGGGATGTCGGGCCGATAGGGGATGCGAACCCGCTCCAGCTTGAAGCCGTCGATCAGGCGCTGCAGGGTCTCGTCCGTCGAGCCGTCGTTGGTGACGACGATCTCAAAGCGGGGATAGCCCACTATCGACATCGAGCGAACCGACTCGATGATCCCCACTGCCTCGTTGTAGGCCGGGATCACTATGGAGACCGGGGGCGAGGTCTGGCTGGAGAGCATGTCGCCCACCCTCCCGAAGCGATTGAGGTGATGGTTCCGTCGCATGGCGACCGCCGACATGAGCCCGAGGAAGATCAGGTACAGCTGCATCAATATGAAATAGGTGATGATCCCGTATCCGACCCAGCGCAGGACGTCGAGAATCATCAGGGCACCAACGCGCCTTCGGTCATGAAACCGAGCAGCTGGCGATCCGCATCCGTGGCCTGCCCTTGCTCCTCGCGTTCCCGCGCCCGGCCCAGCTCACCGCAATCTGCCAGAGCCTCGGCCGCGGCGTCGCGAGCGAACAGGTCACCTGAGTGAAGCGCCTGGTGGAGGACCTCGAGCCCTTCCGACAACCCGGCGAGTGCGGCCGCCGAGCTGCGGCGCACCCACCAGTTGGCGTCCTCCAGGCCTCTGCGAAGCGCGTCGTTGGCCAGAGGATCTCCGATCTCACCCAGCGAATGTGCCGCCTTGTTTCGAATTCGCCAGTCGTCAGCGTCGAGAAACCCGATCAGTGGGGTGACTGCCATCGGGCCGCCGATGTAGCCGAGAGCATCGATAGCGGCGATCTTCAACTCGGGGTCCCGGAAGCGGTGCAAGAGATCGATGAGTGCAGGCCCGACATCGCGCTCTCCGATGATCCCCAGGATCCGGATCGCCTCGATGACTGCCTCGTTGCCCTCGTCATGGTCATGATTCACCCGGACGTAGGCGAGCAGGGACCACACCGCTCCCGCACCGAAGCCCACCAGGGTGTCGGCGAAACGGCTCCGAACCCAGGGTGACTCTTGGCCGAACCGTTCGATGATGGCGTCGATCGCCGGGGTGTGATGCATCCGACCCAAGCCTCGTGCGCATTGGATGCGGACCTCGGGCTCCCGATCATCCAAGAATTCGATCAGGACCGGGGCCGAGGATTCGTCTCCCATCTCGGCCAGGACGACAGCAGCCCGGAGTCGCCGGAGTCGACGCCCCAACGGGAAGCGGCTGCGGAGACGGGCCGCCTGCTGTTTCACCAACCCGTATCTGTCGATGATCCCGGCGAGGGTCTCGATCTCGGGCCCGGCCATCGTGTTACGGAGGTCGATGACTGCATCGAGGAAGGCGCCGTCATTGACCACCTTCGGGTCGATGTAGTCAGTGTGAAGGGGAAAGGACACGCGTCGGCTCAACACGCCCAGGAAGGCGCTTCGCCTCCGGTCGTGACTCTCCATGCGTTGTCGGTGCACCGCCTTCAACGTGATGAGCCCCAAAAGCAGGACTGCGTCCACAGTGAAGACGATCCCGACCGCCAGGAGTGCGATCTGGGTTCCATTCATGAGATCTCATAGAGACCATCGGTCCATGGCACCGACTAGTTGACCAGGATCGTCAGTCGCGAAGCCTTTGTCTGATGCGGGCCATGAGCTCCGGCAAGCGGAACGGCTTGCGCACGAAGTCGACGGCACCCAGATCGAGGCTGTCGACGATCGTCCGCTCGTCATCCACTCCGGACAACATGATCACCGGGATCTCATAGCCGTCGGCCTGCCAACGCGCGATGACCTCGATGCCGAGCAAGCCGGGCATGAGATGATCGAGCAGGGCGAGGTCAAATGAGCCTGTCTTGCCCATCTCGTACGCATCGTTGCCGTTCTTGGCGATCGTCACCTCGTATCCGGCCATTTCCAGGGCCGTGACCAACAGCGTTGTGACGGCCTCGGAGTCATCGGCGACGAGGACTTTCTTGGCTTCGCTCATCGATTTCTCGATGTCATAGGTTCAACAGCTCCCAACGAGCACGATGAGGGGGGGGCGCCGTTCGCCCGTTGCCAATCTACCCAGAGCGGATGTGATGACGCTTCCAATCCCCATGACCAGGATTGAGGTGTAAAACTCATGCGCGAGATGGGACTCATCCCCGAGCACGAGCTGCGCAGGCTCGAGGCCATCGCCGGCCCCGACCAGACGCTGGAAGAGCTGATAGCCCGACGGGTATCCGGCGAGCCGCTGCAATACATCGAGGGTACGGTTGCATTCGCATCACTCGATCTCGTGGTTGATGAGCGGGTATTGATACCCAGACCCGAGACCGAGGGGCTCTTCGAGCTCGCGGTCCGCATGGTCAGGGCACCCGAGGTGATCGTCGATCTGTGCACGGGCTCAGGGGCTCTGGCATTGGCGTTGAAGAAGGCGTTTCCCGCGGCCGCGGTGTTCGCCACCGATGTCTCGCCAGAGGCGGTCGAGGTGGCCTCCTTCAACCGCTTCCGGACCGGGCTCCAGGTGTACATAGCCGAAGGGGACCTCTTCGACCCTCTTCCGGCCGCGATTCTCGGCACTGTCGATCTGATCGTTGCCAATCCTCCGTACGTGGCCGAGGTCGACTTCGGTGGACTCCCTCGTGAGGTGCAACGAGAGCCGAAGGTGGCGTTGGTGTCCGGTGCGTCAGGTCTCGAGGTCATCCAGAGGATCGGGGCGGTCGGCGCTCAGTGGCTCAGGCCGGGCGGGGTGTTCATTTGTGAGATAGGGGAGACCCAGGGCGTGTCGGCAGCCAGCTCGTTGCTGGATCTTCCCGGGGTGGTCCGTCAGGATCTGGCCGGCCGGGACCGCTATCTCGTCGCAGTCAAACCGTGACGATCGAGTCTGCAGTTGAGGCGGTGCGGGCCGGGAAGATCGTCGGGATTCCGACAGACACCGTCTACGGGATCGGTGTCGACCCGCTCAACGAGACGGCCTGCGCTCGGCTCTTCGATCTCAAAGGAAGGCCCGAGAACAAACCACTCGGATTACTCGTCGCCAACATCGCCCAGGCC
>JBBDQO010000091.1:0-4299 GCA_040905925.1 Acidimicrobiia bacterium
ACGTGTTCGGGATGGTGTTTCCGTTGGTGATCCTGACGCTGCTCTGGGACCGGCTTAGGCCGGACCGAGTCCGGCTTGGCTCCAGGCAGGTGTCGTTCCGTCTGGGTCCGGTCCGGGTGGCGACAACGACGGCTGGGCTGGCTTCGGCGGCGATGTTTCTGGTGATGGCAGTCGTGCTGGCAGTTGTGGCGGTAACCGGCTCATCGTTGGCCCCCAACTTCACCGCCAGCCTGGGCACCGGGATCGAGGGTGTACTCACCCCGTTGCTCGACAGTCTCGCCTGGATCCCCGACCCAGTCATAGGAGTGCTCCTGATCGCGGTCGCCGTGGCCGCGATCGCATGGTCGACTCGGCGCCGACACGGCCCACTCGAGAACGAAGAGCAAGAGGAACGGAGTTGTCATGACCAAGACCAACCAGCCGCCACGCGGGAATAGCCGCAAGTCCAAGCACAGGTCGTCTTGGAGGTGGGCCGGCTTCGTCGTCGCCCCGCTGGCCCTGGGAGTCCTGGTGGCCGTCTCTACCCTGTCAGAGACCGACGAAGCCACGGTCGAACAGGCGATTCCCTTTGAGTTGAGCACCGCCGACGGGGGAACGGTAACGCTCGACGAGTCGCTCGCCGAAGGGGATGCACTCCTCTACTTCTCGATGGGGGTGGGCTGCGATGGCTGTTTTGCCCAGATCCCCGAACTCGAAGCCGCGGTGGCCGAACGCGGAATCACCTTCCTCCCGATCATGGTCGACCCGGCACCCATGGTCGCCTCAGAGGCCGCCCGGTTCGGAATCGACCGTCCCATCCTCATCGACCCCGGCGCCCAGGTCTCGGCGGCCTACGGCATGGTCGGCATCTACGGCCACGGCGACCGACCCAGCCACAGCTTCGCCCTCGTCCGACAGAGCGGCGATATCGCCTGGGTTCGCCACTACGCCGAAATGTTCGTCCCCGCCGACGAACTTCTCGGTGAGCTCGACACCGCCCTCGAGGCATGACCAGCACGGCTGCCGTCGACGTGTCACCCACCGGGGGCCGTCTCCGCCACGCCGGCACTGCGGCCTGGGGAACGGTGAGCGGAGTCGCCCCCCACGTCCTCCACCACGTCGGACCGTTGGCCGGGGCCGCCGTCCTCGCCGGAACCGCCGGTCGGGTCCTCTTCTTCCTCATCGGTCTCGCATTAGCGGCACCAATGCTGATCCGCCTTTACCGGCGGTTCCGAACCTGGGCCGCACCTGCCATCGCCGTAGCCGTGTTCGCCCTCACCTATGCCCTGTCCTCGCTCTACCTGGGACCGCTCCTGACCGGAAGGACCACGACTCCGGCGGATCCCCCCGCGGTGACGACGACCACCGACGAGCATGGCCACTAAACCACCTGTCGGTGTCATGACCTCAGCGCGTCGCCGCCGGTGCCCCGGGCTTCTTCACGTCAGTGGCTATGGCCAACCGGACCGGTGTGCAGGTGGCGTCCGCCGTCTCGGGTCTTCAAGCTCAGCCCTCCGGTGATGGTCTGACACCGGTTGGGGTCGCGGCATTCGGAAGGATCGAGGCTCCGTGCCTGCTCGGTGAGGGCGGCCAGCTTCTTGCGTGTCTCACGAAGAGTTTGGATGTGCCGATCGAGTGCGGCGAGGTGACGTTCCAGCAGGTCGATCACATGGTTGCAGGTGGTTTCGCCTTGGCTGCGCAGGTCGAGGATGGAGGCGATCTCGGTCAAGGTGAGCCCGGTCGCTTGGGCGTCCCGCACGAAGTTGAGCCGGTCGACGGCATCTTCGGGATAATCCCGATAATCGTTGGCTGCACGATCCGGTTCGGTAAGAAGCCCGATGTCCTCGTAATAGCGGATGGTCTTGGTGGTTGTGCCTGTGCGCTGGGCCAGCTCTCCGATTCTCATGACTTTGAGTATATCTGCTTGACATTCCAGTCGACTAGAAGGTGTAGGTTGTGGTCAGGACCAAGACACGAACCAGTGACCAGCAATCGACGGGCAGCTAGAGGAGAAAGAGTGGTACAGACAGCGTACGGGTTGAAAACACGGACCCGACTCGACATGGCGGCTGCGGAAGCCAAGGTCAGGGAGCTATTGGCGTCCGAGGGTTTCGGGATCCTGACCGAGATCGATGTCGCCGAGACACTCAAGATGAAGCTGGGCCTCATACGTAGCCCTTATCGAATCCTGGGCGCGTGCAACCCGCAGCTGGCCGCCGAGGCCCTGGACAAGGAAGCCGATGTGGGGCTGTTGCTGCCCTGCAACGTCATCATGTATGAGGACGGCGAGAGCACGGTGGTGGCCGCCCTGGATCCGGCCACCATGGTCGAACTGACCGACAACCCGGCATTGGAGCATGTGGCCACAGAAGCCCGGGTCCGCCTGGAGCGGGTGGTAGACGCCATGAGCGAAGGGGACCACGATGCGTGATCCAGTATGTGGGATGACCGTTGGCCCTGACGCCTTGCGGGTGGAAGGCTATTCGGAGTTCGGCTTCTGTTCCGAGCACTGCCGCAAGGAGTTCATCGCCGACCCGGCGCGGTATGCCGACCAGACCGATGATGACCCTGAGGGCAGCGAGGTCGCCGAAGCCCGGACGGAGGAGCGAGCCATGGCGGCCGTGGGATCGAATTCGATTCACCTTTCGGTGGAGGGGATGACCTGCGCCTCTTGTGTTTCGACGGTTGAGTCGGCGTTGGCCGGCGTGCCCGGTGTGATCGATGCCAGGGTCAACTTCGCCGCCAACACTGCCACCGTCGACACCGCAATCGAGGTGCCGGCCTCCGTGTTGGCCGATGCGGTTACTGCGGCCGGCTACCGGGCCGAGGCGATCGAGGAGGACGTCGACACCAGCGATGCCGAGCGGGTCGAGTCGGAGCGCCGCTACCGGCTGCTGATGCGCAAGTTCTGGTTCGCCGCCGTCGTCTCGCTGCCGGTGATCTACTTCTCCTACCCGGAGATCTTCCCCGGCGTCCCCGAGAAGGGGTCGACGGCGTTGTGGTGGATCTGGCTGGCGATGGGGATCCTCACCATCCCAGTACTCGCATGGTCGGGGTCGCAGTTCTTCACCGGGGCGTGGGGAGCCTTCAAGCATCGGTCGGCGAACATGCACACACTGATCGCCACCGGGATCTCCGCCGCCTGGCTGTACTCGACGGTGGCGGTGCTCTTCCCCGGGTTCTTCCCCGATGAGATGTTGCGGGACGTCTTCTATGACGTGACCGCGGTGGTCACCGCCCTGGTGGTGTTGGGGACGGCGCTCGAGCTACGTGCCCGTGCCCGCACCTCGGAGGCGATGAAGAAACTGATCGGTCTCCAGGCCAAGACCGCCCGCGTTCTCCGCGACGGGACCGAGGTCGACATTCCGATAGGTGACGTGGTGGTGGGCGACGTGGTGGTGGTCCGCCCCGGGGAGAAGATCCCCGTCGACGGGCTGGTGGTCTCGGGGTCGTCGGCGGTGGACGAGTCGATGGTCACCGGGGAGCCGATCCCGGTGGAGAAGACCGAAGGAGCAACGGTGATAGGGGCCACCATCAACCGGACCGGCTCCTTCAGGTTCGGGGCCACCAGGGTGGGTCGTGACACCATGTTGGCCCAGATCATCCGCATGGTCCGCGACGCCCAGGGCTCCAAGGCGCCGATCCAGCGCACCGTCGACAAAGTATCCGGCTACTTCGTGCCGGCGGTCATGATCATCGCCGTCCTCACCTTCATGACCTGGTACACCTTCGGTCCTTCCCCGGCCCTGGTATACGCGGTGATAACCCTGGTCACGGTGCTGGTCATCGCCTGCCCCTGCGCCCTCGGGTTAGCCACTCCGACTTCTCTGATGGTGGGGATAGGCAAAGGCGCCGAGAACGGGATCCTGATCCGCTCCGGTGACGCATTGGAGACCGCACACCGGATCGACACCGTGGTCTTGGACAAGACCGGGACTGTCACCCGTGGCGAGCCCTCCCTCACCGACATCTCCGCGTTTGAGGGCTACACCGAAGACGAGGTGCTGCGGCTGGCTGCGTCCGCCGAGAAAGGTTCGGAGCACCCACTCGGGGAAGCCATCGTGCGGGCGGCAACGGACCGCGGGCTCATGTTGAATGATCCCGACCGGTTCTCGGCGGTGCCGGGACATGGGATCGAAGCTCGGGTCGCAGACCGCCAAGTGGTTCTCGGGACCCTGAAACTGATGGCCGATCGAGGAATCGCCGCCGGACCTGCCGAGTCCCGGCTCGAAGCCCTCGCCGAGCAGGGGAAGACCGCGATGGTGGTTGCCGTCGACGGCGAGCTGGTTCGGGCCCGTGAACGCCCCCACGCCCTGCACC
>JBBDQO010000092.1:0-10380 GCA_040905925.1 Acidimicrobiia bacterium
AACTCCCCTGAGAGCAGAGATCACTCAGCGGCGAGAGCCCAGTCAACCCCAATGACGTCGACGGGGAGTCTGAAATCGAACTCGAGGGCCGTGCCGACAACGCTGCACCTGATAGCTAAGAGCGATTTAGCCAGCTGTTTGGGGGCTGGCTCGGGAACCACTCTCCTGAACTAGACAGCGCATATAACGCGCGTCAGGCAGCCCTGCGTTCACCAAGCCACTAGCGCGCTATCCGGCAATCGGCGCTAGCTGCGACGGTCCGATGCACCGAGTTCTCATGCGACGGTGAGCTCGAAGGCAAAGGGGAGTCCGGTTACCTGTCCGACGCGGCTCTTCGGTGAATCATTTGAGGGCACGCGAGTGCCAACGCGATATGTTTGGTGACGCGGGGGTGTGCGAGCCGCTACGCGCCGGGCGCTCGATACCCCACTTGCTCCACCCTGCGCAGGGCATCCATCGTTTCGTCGACGGTCAGGAGGACTGTCGTTTCGAACGAGCTAAGCGCACCACCGCCCGTAATCGCCAGGGCCACCGCGGCCATGGACACGTTGTCGGGGGCCTCCCAGAGGTTGTAACCGTCGTGTTCGCCGAAGGCGTACCAGAACCCGTGCAGCTTCCCGCCTACCGACTCGATGTACTCCTGCGCGGCCTTCCGGCGGTCCTCCGGGTTGCCGATCAGCCTGGCCCATGTCTCCGGCGTGTAACTGAACCTCGTTAGATAGAGCGGCATAGTCCATCCTCTCATTCGGCGACCCCGCGAGTTGCGGCAGGCGTCGAAGTATTACAGAGAGGAGCCAATCGGCCCCAGCCATAAACGGAATGACGCGCCAGAGCCCTCACGCAACGGCCAGTTCCACGGCAAACGGCAGTCCGGTTACCTCTTCAACGCGGCGCTTTCTTTACGGCAGCTGACGCTGATTGGCACGCCTTCGCGTGGAAGGTGACGCCGGTAGTGCACAGTCGTGCCGATCTGTACGGGTGTCTTCGTGGGCGGTATCGGGAACTTTTACCGCCGCTGGTCACGATTCCTGCGCGGTGTGAGTAGGCCCTGGCTGAAACGCCTTGAGCAGCGGCCCGAAGCGATCGCACGCCGCAAGACAAGCACATAATGGTGGGGAGGCTGGTCAGGCCAGGCGACCGAAAACCGCACCGAACCGGCATTATGCGCTACCCGGCTGACGGCCAGCCAGCCCGTGACAGTGCTTGTACTTGAGACCTGAGCCGCACGGGCATCGTTCGTTGCGACCGACCTTCGAAGTGGCCTCAGTCGGCCGATATGCCAGCTTGGAAGTCATCTCGATTCGCTGCTCCAGACCCTTGAGCTCTCCATGCCAGAGTCGCAGCCGGTCGTTCCACCCACGTAGCCGCCTCTCAGCGGCCTCGACATCACGCTCACGGGCAGCGACATGCGCCTCTCGAGCTGCGAACTGCCCCTCGGCTTCCTCCGCAAACACCGGCGAACCGTCACCTGCAAAATCACCAAAGATGCTCACCAGCTCGCGCTCAATCAGCGCCAAGATGGCTCGGCCCATCGATATCCCGGCGGCATCGCAATACCGCTTCCACGTCGACCACTTCGCCTCGGTCACCGGAACCCTGACCATCCGAAACATCTCGTCCTGATCGAGTCCGGCCAGCAGCCGACGATCGATCCTCGCCAGCGTGCCACGGTCGAGATCCATCATGGCCTCCCACGTCTACATGTAGACATAGAGCAAGTTGTTGCATGTGCGTGTGTCTTGCGAGGGGGTCTATACGTGCGGCGCGTGACTGTCACGATGTATCGGTTCCGGATCGGATCACGAGGAGGGTTGAGTCTCGATTCGATGTTCGGAAGGTTCGGTCTATCCCTGTTCGCCGCAGGTAACTCGTCAGCTGTGAAGCTTCGAGGTATCCGCAAGCCGGGCTGAGCGCCTGCTGTTCCGACCCGCCGAGGATGATCCGTGGCCGGCCACGACACATCCTGACCCGTTCGATCGAACGTCTGCCCCAATCACATCCCACCCTCCAGGTCGGAGCGCGGCCAGACCCTGAGGTTGATTGGCTCGATAGAGAAGCAGAGAGACCGATCATCAGCCGTGCTGGTAGACGATCACCCTCCCAATCCGCTCCCATGAACGCTCCCAAACAACTCCCAAAACACTCCCAAGGCGGCTGAGGTTCAGGTCTACGAGTCACCAGAGCCAAGATGACCAGATCACGCTCGCAAACCACTCGCAAATCACTCGCAAACCACTCGGACCGTGCCGATATGCCCTCTCGGGTCAACCTGCCAGCTTCAGTGGTCCCTTGCGTCGCTCCTGATTTGGCTCCCTGGTTGGCTCCCCAGAGAAGAATTTGGCCACCCAATGAGCCCTCTGATAAGCCAGAATCCCCAGAGATTCTCTGGGGATTCTGAGGGTGGGCCCTACTGGACTTGAACCAGTGACCTCTTGCGTGTCGAGCAAGCGCTCTAGCCAGGCTGAGCTAAGGGCCCTCGAGGCGACGACCGGAATCGAACCGGTGTGACGGGTTTTGCAGACCCGCGCCTAACCACTCGGCCACGTCGCCGGTACCGGACGACTCGCCATGGTCCGTCGTCGGAGCGGAAGACGGGATTCGAACCCGCGACCTCAACCTTGGCAAGGTTGCGCTCTAGCCAACTGAGCTACTTCCGCGAGCGGAGGCGGCATTGTAGCCCGGGGCAATTGCCAACCAAATGGTCGGCTCAGACACCGGTTGAGCCAAATCCCCCGGCGCCCCGGACGGTGACATCGAGGTCCTCCACCTCCATCCACTCCACCTCCGGGACGGGCACCACCGCCAGCTGGGCGACCCGATCCCCACGGGCGAATACCACCGTTTCGGCTCCGTGGTTGATCAACAGGACGGTCACCTCACCCCGATAGCCGGAGTCGATGAGACCCGGTCCGTTGACCACTCCGATCCCATCTCGCAGGGCGTGGCCGCTCCTGGGGAGGACCAACCCGGCGAAGCCGTCGGGGATGGCCACCGCGATCCCGGTCGGCACCGCGGCCCTTTCGCCGGGGTCGAGACTGATGTCGATTCGAGACTGAAGGTCGATGGCGGCGTCGCCGATATGAGACCTCGTGGGAGTTACCAGTTCCGGATCGAGACGTACGAAGTTAATCTGCATGGTGTCACGGGCATCGGGCGAGATGACTTGACGACTGTAAGCGAGACCCCTCGATGACCGCCACCTCAGCCAAAAGGCCCGGCCGGTTTGCGCGCTTCCCCTCCATGGAGTCGCTCGGCTTCTTCGACACGCCCACCGAGGCGACCGTCACCTATGTGGCCACAGGGCAAATGGCAGTCCCTTCGGTGCTCACCACCCGACCCACTGCACCCACGGGGCACCTGGTCCAGGACCTCTGGGACTCGACCGAGCTCCACGCCCCCTCGCTGCTTGATTGGAAACCGGTAGCGCTCGATCGAAAGCACCTCAGACGCAGATTCCGGTGGAGCCGCGTCTTCCTCGTGTTGTTTCTCTCCATCGCCCTGGGGGGCACGGCGTACTGGCTGTCCCAACGGTCGAGCGCTGTTGCAGCAGGGTCGGTTGCAGCAGTCGCCGATCAAGCAACAGAGCTCTCCGAGGCCTTGGATGCCGTTGCCGGGATCCAAGAGCAGTTGTCGGCACAGGAGATCGCGGTCAACCTCTCCGGGTCAGATCTGTTCGAAGTCGACGATGCGGCCCGGGGACTGTTCGACGCATCAGGTGATCTGCCAGGATCTGAGACGGCAACCAGATCGATTGCCACCGACGCCGCCTCTCTTTCGCTGGACGTCTCGCGGCAGTTACGCGACGGGCTCGCCTATCGCGGTGCCCTGGAGCCGATTCTTCTCGCTCCGGCTCTGGAGACAGATCCCGCGCTGACCGACCTCGCGACCGCTGCCCTCGAGTTTTCCGAATGGAGAGCACATTTCGACAGCATCAGATCCGCTTTGCCCGACGGGGTTGCTGCAACGCTGACCGACGCCCTCGAGGATTTAAGCACCAGCCTCGAGACCCGTCAGGGCTCCTACCTCGATGCCATCCGCACCAACGACCCCCGGGCTGCTGAGGTGGCTGTCCAGGAACTGCAAACCAACCTCGAATCGATCCGCGAGCTCATGATGACCACCATGACCGGTCTCGCCGACCAGGTCGACTCCGAGGTGGCCGAAACGCGCGACTTGATCGGCCGCTTACTCGGATGACTCCAGCGCCGCGACTTCCTTCTCGAAGTCGGCGGCATCCTGGAAGTCCTTGTACACCGAGGCGAAACGGAGATAGGCCACTTCGTCGAGGGCACGGAGCCGCTCGAGCACCTGGTGCCCGATGTCCTCAGATGCCACTTGGGGCCCCTGGTGTCGAAGCGAGTGCTCCACCTCCTCTGCAATCGACTCGATAGCGGAGCCCGACACCGGGCGGTCGGCGAACGCAGCCGAGATCCCCGCGGCCAGCTTCGCCGACGAGAAGGCCTCCAGCCGACCATTCCGCTTGCGCACCATCAACTGGGGCTCGAGCCGCTCATAGGTGGTGAACCGGCCGTCACAGGTTTCACAGACACGGCGCCGACGGATCGAGGTACCCCCCTCGGCGGGTCGGCTATCGATCACCCGAGTATCCGGTGCACCACAAGTCGGGCAAAGCATCGCCCCAGGGTAAACCGGTGTGATCGCTCAGCCCTCGGGGAGAAGCAAGATCTGGCCGGGAAGGATCATCCCGTTCTCGACACCGCTCAATTCGACGATGTCCGACACGAGACGACGGATGTCGCCACCCGATCCGATTCTCGAGGCGGCGATCCCCCACAGCGTGTCGCCGGGGGCCACCACGTACTCGATTACTGACCCCGGGGCTTCGGCATCGGCAGAGCCCCCGATCATGAGGAAGACCATGCAGACTGCGGCTAAGAGCAAGCACAGCCGGACGGACAGCTGAAGTGTTGCTTTCTGCATCGGTCTCCCTCCTGATCGGTCTTGATGGGCTCTTTGCTGGATGCAGTTCGTATCGAACATGCGTTCGCCACTCTATCGAACAGACGTTCGATGTCAAGTCAAAACCGTGCCGCGCCAGTTTCCATCGAACAGGTGTTTGGTTTCGAACCCCTGTTCGATTAATCTCGACAGAACATCAGTTCGAGGAGGAGTCAGGTGCTCAGCGAGCGACAGCAACAGGTTCTCGATTACATACGTCAAACGGTGACCGAGCGCGGCTACCCGCCCTCGGTTCGGGAGATCGGGGATGCCGTGGGTCTCTCCTCTCCGTCCACGGTCCATTCCCATCTTTCCGCCCTGGTCGAGGTCGGAGCACTCAAGAGAGACCCCACAAAACCCCGCGCCATCGTCGTGGTCGATGATCAGGCGTCGGCCGTGAAACGCGCCTCGGATCGGATTCGCGACGTCCCGGTTTTGGGCCGGATTGCAGCCGGGACCCCGATCCTCGCCGCCGAGCACATCGAAGAGGTCCTCCCCCTGCCGGTGGACCTGGTTGGCAACGACCCGGTGTTCCTGCTCGAGGTCAAGGGGGATTCCATGATCGGGGCCGGGATCTTCCCCGGTGACCTGGTAGCGATTCGCACTCAGAAAGATGCCAGAGACGGCGAGATCGTGGCCGCCCTCATCGACGGTGAGGATGCGACGGTGAAGCGCCTCCGCCGAAAGAACGGCAAGGTGATCCTCGAGTCCGAGAATCCGAACTACGAGCCGATGGTGTTCTCCGAGGGCGTCGAGTTGATCGGGAAGGTCGTCAGCGTCCTCCGACGCTACCCCTGATCCCAGACCCCGCGGAAGGAGTATTCGGCAGGCCCGGTCAGCCAGGCGATCCCGTCGCGGATCTCGACCGACCCCGTCCCACCGGGGACATTGACGGTCATCGAGCCATCGGCACCGTTCAGGGCGACGGCGGCGGCGGCGGCCATGCCGGTGCCGCATGCCATGGTCTCCCCCACCCCGCGCTCCCAGACCCGCATGGTCAGCACATCCCCGACGACCGACATGAACTCGACATTGCAACCCGCATCGAACCCGGCCTGTTGCGCCACCACCGGTCCAACAGTGCGGATGTCGATCTCGGCCAGATCGTCCACCACTCGCACCGCATGCGGATTGCCGATGTCAACCAGGTGGTAGGCATGGCCCTCGATCTTCTCCTCGCCTTCGAGAAGCGGAGTGCCCATCTCGGCCTCCAACAAGTCGGCCAGGATTCGGACCCGTCGCAGGCCAACCGGGGTGTCGACCGAGAATTCATCCTCGGTGACCCAGCCACGGTCCCGGGCGTAGCGACCAACGCAACGCAACCCGTTGCCACACATCTCCGCAGGGCTCCCATCGGCGTTCCAATAGTCCATCGCAATCGGGGTCCCCGGGCTCACCACGAGAACGCCATCGGCCCCTACCCCGCGACGCCGGTCGCAGAGACGAGTCACCTCATCGACCGTGAGCCGGGCCGGACCGTCGATCACGACGAAGTCGTTGCCCAAACCCTGCATCTTGGTGAATTCGATAGGACTCAACTCATGGCCTCCAGGACCCGATCGATTCGACTTGCTTCGTCGTCGAACCAGGGTATCCAACGAATTCGGGGGTCACGCTGAAACCACGTCCGCTGCCTCCGCGCCAACTTTCTCGTGTTGCGCGCCGCTCGCTCGAACGACTCATCGATACTGCACAGCCCATCGAGTGCGTCCAGGACCTCGCGGTAGCCGACCGCATTGCGCGCCGTCCTCCCCAGACGTTGGCGGAGCCCACTCACCTCTTCGACCAGGCCCCCGGAGCGCATCTCCTCCAAACGGGCTTCGACCCGTTGATCCAGCCCGTCGCCGGGATCGACGCCCACCGCGGTGAACTCGATCTCCGGCA
This sequence comes from Acidimicrobiia bacterium, assembly GCA_040905925.1. Taxonomy (GTDB): domain Bacteria; phylum Actinomycetota; class Acidimicrobiia; order Spongiisociales; family ZC4RG35; genus JALYNX01. The sequence goes on from JBBDQO010000092.1 coordinate 6,844, forward strand.
CATAGCGGCGTAGATCCTCGGCCTCTGCACTCGACGCCCTCTGGCTCGGTCGCTCGCCGGACAGACGCCAGATCTCAACAGCTCTGATCACCCGGCGCGAGTTCGCCATGTCGACGTTGCGATCGGCCTCAGGGTCGATGCTACGCAACTCGGCCACCACCTCCTCGATTGGTGACTCCTCCAATTCGGCACGCACCTTCACATCAGTGGGGGCAAAGCTCATGGGATCGACCAGGGCCCGGAAATGGAGACCCGAGCCCCCGGTGATCAGCATCTTGGCTTCCGAGGATTCGAGGATTCCCCGGCCGAGACGCCGGAAGTCGGCAACCGAGAACTCCGTCTCCGGCTCGGCAACATCGATCATGTGGTGAGGCACGCCTCTCCGCTCCAACAGATTGGGTTTGGCGGTGCCGATGTCCATGCCCACGTAGACCTGCATGGAGTCGACCGAGATGATCTCGGCTCCGATCCGCTCCGCCGCCTGTACCGCCACCTCCGTCTTGCCGGCAGCGGTTGGCCCGAGCAGCGCCAGGATCCTGTTCAGACAGGTCTCCCCACGAGATGATGGGCACGCGAGGCCACGACCTCGACATCGAGAAAAGACCCGGATGGATGACTCCCAGCCACATGAACCAGCTTCCCGGTTCGGGTTCTGGTGGTCGCCGCGTCCAGGTCGCGCTTTGACGGCCCCTCGCTCAGCACCTCGACCCTCCTGCCCACCATCTCTCGATTGCGCCGGTGCGAGATACCGTCCTGGAGCTCGACAAGCCGGGCAAAGCGCTCCTTGATGACATCCTCGGGAACGAAGTCTGCGGACATATCGGCGGCTCTGGTTCCGGGACGGGGCGAGAAGATGAACATGAAGGCCGAGTCGAACCCTGCCTCCTCGACCACGTCCAAGGTGGCTTCGAAGTCCTGATCGGTCTCGCCGGGGAACCCCACAATGACGTCGGTGGAAACCGCGAGCCCAGGGATCTTCTCTCGGGCCATCGCCAGCCTGTCCATGTACTTGCGACGGGTATAGCCCCGATGCATCGCGGCGAGGACCCGATCGGACCCGGACTGGAGGGGGAAGTGGAGGTGCTCGCAAACCGCCTCGGTCTCGGCCATGGCCCGGGCCACCTCCTCGCGGAAGTCGTTCGGGTGCGGGCTGGTGAAGCGAACCCTCCTGATCCCGTCGACATCCCCCACCCGCCGGAGAAGCTCAGCGAAGATCGGCCGGCGCCGACCGTCGAGCGCCAGGTCGCGACCGTAGGTGTCGACGTTCTGACCGAGCAGGGTGACTTCGACTACGCCTTCGGAGGCAAGCCGCTCGACCTCACGCACGATGTCACCGGGACGACGGGAGACTTCGACACCTCGCACCGAAGGGACGATGCAGAAGGTGCAGGTGTTGTTGCACCCGACCTGGATGGTCACCCATGCCGAGTGCTCGAGCTCCCGCTTGACCGGCAGAGATGAGGGCATGGCCTGCAACTCGTCAACCACCTCGGTAATCGGGCCCCATTGCTCGGCGTGGTCGATGAGATCGAGCACTCGATCCAGGTTGTGGGTCCCCGTCACCACGTCCACCCACGGCGCCCGCTCCCGAATCATGTCCCGGTCCTTCTGCGCAGCACACCCCCCGACCACCAACAGCATGTCCGGGTTGAGATCCTTGATCGCCTTCATCTGCCCGAGGTTGCCGTACATCCGGTTGTCGGCGTTCTCCCTGATGGTGCAGGTGTTGATATAGACGACGTCGGCGCTCCCGAAACCCTCGGCCGGTGTCATCCCGTCGGCTTCGAAGAGACCCGCGATGCGCTCGGAGTCGTGCTCGTTCATCTGACACCCGAAGGTGCGAATGAAATAGCGCTTGCCCAGCCGCGTCGGCCGGCGTCGTGCCGGTTCGCGCAAGGTCGGACTGGGAAGGAGAACACTCTGGGTCATGTGGCTGCCTCAGCGGGCGAAATCGGTGGCCCGGAACTCCCGAATCACGGTCACTTGGATCTGACCCGGATACTGGAGGTCCTCCTCCAGCTTACGAGCAATGCTCCGCGAAAGCTCCCGGGCCTCGAGGTCACCGACCTCGCCGGGATCCACCACCACCCTCACCTCACGCCCGGCCTGGAGGGCAAACACATGGTCCACTCCCGGGAACTCGAGAGCCAGCGTTTCCAACCGCTCGAGTCGCTTGACATAACCCTCGAGAGTCTCGCGGCGGGCGCCGGGACGGGCAGCCGAAACCGAATCGGCTGCCTGCACCAGCACGGCCAAGATCGTGCGCGGCTCGACCTCGTTGTGATGGGCTTCGATGCCGTGAACCACGGCCGGGTCCTCGTCGAAACGACGGGCGATCTCGGCACCGATCAACGCATGCGAGCCTTCGACCTCGTGGGTGACCGCCTTGCCGATATCGTGGAGCAGAGCCGCCCTCTTCACCGGGGCGGGATCGATCCCAAGCTCGGAGGCGAGCATCGAGGCGATATGCGCCGTCTCCACCAGGTGGTTGAGGACGTTCTGACCATATGAGGTCCGGTACTTGAGACGACCCATCAACGTCACCAACTCCGAGTGCATCCTCGACACCCCGGCCTCGACCAGGGCCCATTCCCCGGCATCGCGGACGCTCTGCTCGACCTCGGCGCGGGCCTTCTCATATGCCTCTTCGATGGAAGCGGGGTGAATCCGCCCGTCGGCCACCAGCTTCTCGAGGGTGATCCGAGCCACCTCGCGCCGGACCGGGTCGAACGAGGACACCGAGACGGCTTCGGGGGTGTCATCAACGATCAAGTTGGTGCCGGTCACCGACTCCAGGTGTCGGATGTTGCGACCTTCACGTCCGATGATCCGGCCTTTCATGTCGTCGGACGGGAGCGCGATCACCGAAACGGTGGTCTCGGTGACCACCTCGGAAGCGAGGCGCTGGATCGCGGTGGCGAGGATCCTCCTGGCTCGCCGATCCGCCTCCTCACGCGCCTTTATCTCCAGATCGCGCACGACGATCATCGCTTCACGTCGTGCCTCGTCTTCGACCTGCGCCAGCATCTCGGTCTTGGCGGCGTTGACATCGATACCGGCCACCTGCTCGAGCCGGAACCGTGCCTCCTCTTTGAGACGCTCCACCTGGCCTCGAGAGTCGTTGAGCTCCTCCTCGCGGTCGATCAGCATCTTCTCTCGGTGCGCCAGGTTGGAGGCACGTTGATCGAGCGTCTCCTCGCGTTGGGCCAGCCTGGACTCGAGGTTCGAAGCCTCCAGACGGCGGTGCTCGAGATTGGCCTCTTCCCGCTCCCGGTAGGTTTCTGCCTTGGCCCTGCCTTCTTCTTCGGCTTTGGCCAGGATTCGTTGAGCATCGAGACGCGCCGATGTCATCGCATCCTCGGCCGAAACCCCGTTACTTTCCCGTCGCCGAGTCACGGCGAGACGGGCCAGGAGGTATCCGAAGCCGAGACCGATGGCGAGCCCTAGAACACTGAGGCCTATCGCCAGGGGGTTGTCCATCATGGTCCTTTCCCCCGGGGATGGAAACAGACGTGGGGGGGGGGGGGGGGCGGGGGG
>JBBDQO010000092.1:10390-24926 GCA_040905925.1 Acidimicrobiia bacterium
CGAGCCCCATGGGCTCGGCACACGAAAGGAGTTAGCGACGAAAGCGAGTGAAATCACCCGTCGGCTCGGTCGCTCCTCCTCATCACGTTTCTCTCTCCGGTTTGCAGTTCAAATTTCGTGTGCTGACCCGAGATGGTACACGCCGAAATCGCGAAGATGAAACGACTACTCCTCGAGGGAGGATGCGTCCTCGGGAACCGTCTCCTCCGTTGCCTGATCTTCGGTTGCCGAGCCTTCGGGCTTTTCGCCGAGACCCACCAACTCGTAGACCTTGGCCTGGAGTTGCATCGCAACCTCGGGGTTTTCCCTGAGGAAACGCTTGGAGTTCTCCCGGCCCTGACCCAACTGGTCGTCGTCGAAGGTGAACCAGGCGCCACTCTTGCGAACCACCCCAAGATCCACGGCCACGTCGAGGAGACTGCCCTCACGGGAAATCCCATGACCGAACATGATGTCGAACTCGGCAAGACGGAACGGTGGGGCCATCTTGTTCTTGGCCACCTTGACCTTCACCCGGTTCCCGACACTATCGGCACCATCCTTGATGGTCTCGACACGACGGATGTCGAGACGGACCGTTGAGTAGAACTTGAGCGCCCGCCCCCCGGGGGTGACCTCAGGTGAGCCGTAGAGGACACCTATCTTCTCCCGGAGCTGGTTGATAAAGACGGCGGTGGTCCGCGACTTGTTCAGGTTCCCGGCCAGTTTGCGCAGGGCCTGTGACATCAACCTCGCCTGAAGCCCGACATGGGAGTCACCCATCTCCCCCTCGATCTCGGCCCGGGGCACCAGGGCCGCCACCGAGTCGATCACCAGGACATCGAGAGCCCCGGAGCGGATCAGCATGTCGGCGATCTCCAGTGCCTGCTCCCCGGTGTCAGGCTGAGAGATGAGAAGCTCGTCGACATCGACCCCGATTGCCTTGGCGTAGACCGGATCGAGAGCGTGCTCGGCGTCGATGAAGGCGGCGATCCCCCCGTTGCGCTGCGCCTCGGCCACGATGTGGAGGGCGAGGCTGGTCTTGCCCGAGCTCTCCGGGCCGTAGACCTCGACGATGCGACCCCGGGGCACACCGCCGATCCCCAAAGCCAGGTCGAGAGAGAGAGCACCGGTGGAGATGACATCCACCTTGCGATTGGCCGCCTCTCCCATCTTCATGATGGCGCCCTTGCCGAACTGCCGCTCGATCTGGCTGAGCGCCATGTCCAGGGCCTTGTCACGTTCACGTTCCACTCCGGCTCCTTCCTCGAAGTCTCATGACGGTCAACGTATCGCCTACCACCGACAAGAACTTCTGGCTCCGCCGGATACTAGACCGAACATGTGTTCGTGGTTGGTATTACCTTCTCAAATTGAAGATTTCAAGGATCTCGTATCGTGCGCCCGCACGTCCCAGTTGGGATCGGTAGACCACCATCGTCTCACACCGCCAGCCGATTCCGGTGTCACCAAAACTCTCGATCAGCGTGGTCACGTCGACCTGGGGACGGATCCGACTCAGGGTGAGATGAGGATGGAAGGGTCGGTCCTCGGGCGGGAGGCCTGCGGCCTGCGCCGCTTCCTCGGTCGTCAACGCCAGCTCGCTCATCTCGTCCTCACCTTGGGACACGCCCACCCAGAGCACGGTCGCCCGCTTCGGGTTCGGGAACGCCCCGAGCCCACTCAGTGCCACTCGGAACCTCCGTCCCAGATCGGCGGTGTCGAGCTCGGCCAGGAAACGTTGGTAGGTGACCTCGTCAACGTTTCCCAAGAATCGAAGCGTGAAATGCCAGTTCTCGGGCGGCGCCACCTTCCCGGGCAGCAGATGCTGTTGGAGCTTCTCATCGAGGGCGAGCCGAACCTCGGCCGGCATTGGAATCGCGGCGAACACCCTCCCTACGGAGCCCACCATTGCCCGATCAATGCCAGGCGGGTGAGATGCAGGGCGGCCGTGGTTGCGTAGGTACGCACCCGCTCCCGATCTCCGGTGAAGCGGATCTCCCGCCCCCGCACCTGTTCCGGGGTCGACACGGCGATGATGACAGTTCCTGCCGACTTCTCCAGGGCATCGGGGCCGGCCGAACCGGTCACGGCTACGGCAACGTCGACATCGAGCAACGTGCGGGCGCCGGTCGCCATCGCCATGGCGGTCTCCACGTTGACCACCTCGTGGATGTCGCTCACCCCCAGCAGCCGCTGCTTCAACTCCGGGTGATAGGCAACCAAACCCCCCTTCATCACCGCCGAGGAGCCGGGGAGGTCGGTGAGACGGGCGGCGACCATGCCACCGGTCATGGATTCGGCAGTCCCGATGGTGTAGCCGTGATCGGAGAGTAGGCGGAACAAGATCCGCTCGATGGTCTCGTCGTCGGTCCCGAAAACGCTCTCCCCGAGTCGGGATCGAATCTCTCGCTCCAGCGGCTCGATCAGTCGTTCAGCCTCGAACAGGTCGGCGGTCTTGGCGGTTATCCGGACCTTGATCTCGGAAGCCGAGGCGAGAAAGGCGATCGAGGGGTTGGTGGAACCGGTGTAGAGATCGTCGAGCATCTCGGCCACCTCTGACTCCGGTCGGCCCCAGGTCCTGATCACCCGACTGACGATCACCTGCTCCTCCCCGGACTGGGCGATCAGTCGGGGCAACACCTCAGCCGTCATCAGGAGCTGCATCTCCGCCGGCACTCCGGGAACGCAGAAGATCCACTTCCCGGCGTGGGCCAGGGCGAGGCCGGGGGCGGTCCCCCGCGGATTGGCCAACAACTCGGCGCCCACCGGGTGGAACGCCTGACGGAGATTGCTCAACGGCATCTCCCTACCCCGTCGCGCCCACCATTGCTCCAGCTCCTTGGCGTACTCCTCGCTGTATTCCATGTCGAGCCCGGTGGCGGCACATACCGCCTCCCGGGTGAGGTCATCCTGTGTGGGCCCGATCCCGCCCGTGATGATCACCGCGTCGGACCGATCCAGAGCCAGCCTGATCGCCGCCGCGATCCGCTCGATGTTGTCGCCAACGGTCTGTTGGTAGTGGGCGTCCAATCCTCGCTCGGCCAGAGCTGCTCCCATGAAAGAGGTGTTGGAGTTGACGATCTGACCAAGCAGCAGCTCGGTGCCCACCGCGATCACCTCAACGATCATCGTGATACCGGCCGACTTCTTGATTCCGCCCGAGTTCGGCCGCGCGTCGGGATGCCCCCCTCCCCGCCTTCGGCGGTACTCCCCCTTCGCCTGCGGCGCCCCCCTCCCGGCTTCGCCGGCTCTCCCCCCAGCGTCGCTTCGCTCCTGGGGGGAGAAATGTCGCTTCGCTCGCTGGAGGGAGAAACGTCGCTTCGCTCCTGGGAGGAGAAACGGCCACGCTCACAGTGCAACTGCCTCCATGTCGGGCCCGAAGACACCGACGTATTCCGCCTTCACCCAGTCCCCGACCTCCCCCCGGTCGAGACGGACCACGCCGTCGATCTCCGGAGCCTGACGATGGGACCGGCCCACCGGCACTCCGTCCTCCACCTGGTCGACCAGAACCACGTCGACCCGGCCCAGCCAGTTGGAGTTGCGGATCTCGGTCATCTCGTCCTGGATTCGGGAAAGGTATCGCAGCCGCTCCATGGTCGTCTCCCGGGGCACCTGGGCCTCCATCTCGGCGGCGGGTGTGCCCGGCTCCGCCGAGTAGGGGAAGAAACCGGCCCAATCGAGGCCGGCTTCCTCGAGAAAGTCGGCCAGCAACTCGACATCGTCATCGGTCTCACCGGGAAAGCCGACGATGAACGAAGAGCGCAATGCCGACTCGGCATCGAGCTCACGGATTCGCTCGATGAGGGCGAGGTGCTTCTCGGTGTTCCCCGGCCGTTTCATCCGTCTCAAGAGGGAGCCTGAGACATGTTGCAGGGACAGGTCGAAATAGGGAGCGACCTTCTCGTTGGATGTCACCTCGACGAGGAGCCGTTCGTTGATCTCCCGGGGATGGAGATAGAGAAGCCGAATCCGGAGCAGCCCTTCCACGTCGGAGACGAAGGCCAGAAGGTCGGACAAACCGCCCGGTGCCTCGATGTCGCGGCCGTAGGCTGCCAGATCCTGGGCCACCAGGACCACCTCGCTCACTCCCCCCTGGACCAGAAGATCTAGCTCCTCTCGGATCTCGACCGGTCGTCGCGACCTCTGCTTGCCGCGGATGGAGGGGATGGCGCAGAAGGTGCATGGCTTGTCACAGCCTTCGGCCACCTTCAGGTAGGCGTAGGGAAGATCGGAAACCGGCCGCCGGGTGGCATGGAGGATGTCCATCACCGGCCGGCGTCGCATCTCGACCGGGTGCCAGCCGGTGAGCCCGTCGAGGACTCCGACCAGTTCGCCGTAACGGTCGATCCCGAGCACCGCGTCCACCTCGGGCAGGGCCGACTCCACCTCGGACCCGAACCGCTGCGCCATGCACCCGATCACCACCGAGCGGGCATCCGGCCGCTTACGGGCCCCCAGCTCGAGGATGACCTCCACCGACTCGGCCCGAGCCTCTTCGATGAAGGCGCAGGTGTTGACCATCACGACATCGGCGTTCTCGGGGCGCTCTGCCCAGCCGTAACCGGCTTCGGAGAGCATGGCGATCAGTTTCTCCGAGTCGACCTGGTTCTTGGCACAACCGAGCGTGCTCAGCCAGACGGTGGGACCGGGCATGTGGCCACCTTATAAGAGACCAGGAGGATCTAGGACCGCGACTCCTCCACCACCGACAACAAGGGCCCGGGCCCAACGGCGTCGGCGAGCGTGTTCCAGGTCGAGGTGGTCACCCGCCCGCCCTCCTCGATCTGCCCGCAGGCGAGATAGATGGCGTCGGCGACCGCCCCCAGTGAGTGGTCGGCGTCATACGCCTCGGCTATGGCGGTCCTGGCGCCGGTCACATCCTTACGAGCCACTGCCCGGATCGCCTCTTCGACGAAGGCCTGGGCCTTCGAGTCCATCAGATCTCGCGGAAGAGATAGCGGCGCAAGATGTCGATGCGGCGGTCGAGAGTCTCGGGCTCGAGGTACCAGAGCATTGCTGCCACTGTTGACAACAACGGGTTGCCGTCCTGAGGGGTGAAGGAGAATCCGACCACTTCGTTCCCGTTGCGCACGGCCAGGGTGTCGAGGGCGACCACGGTCTGGCTCATGATCCGCCCGTAGTAGCCGTGGTCCCGGCCGAAGGAGAACACCTGGTTGGCCGACGTCTTGTAGGTGATCGCCACTCGGGTGTTGGCCATGAGGCGCTCCCTTGCCTCGTCCACCGTGATGTTCTCGTCCAACTGGAGAGAGAACTGGATCGAGTGCATGTACTGGGTGTTGATCTTCACCGCCGACGAGTAGAGGTTGAGGTCGTAGCCCAGGGTTTCGAAGAGCCGGTGGGCGTCACGAGCGTGATGGGTGCCGAATCGCTCGTCCCTGTGGGGCTCGACGGTGGGGCTGGCGACGAATCCTTCATCCTGGCTGATGTCGTTGGCCCTTCTCATGCACAGGAAGCGACCGTCCTCGAGATGACTGGTCCCGTCCCCGTCGATTGTCAGGGACCGGATCAGAACCGCGATGTTGTGGGTGTTGCAGGAGACGATCTGGAGGAATTTGTCCTCGCCTCTCACCAAGGCCTCGTCGTTGATCCCCCGGGCATACATCTTGCCGAACCCGAACTCGGAGCCCTGCGCCATGAAACCCAGGGGGCCTTGGGCGTGGTTGTAGAACTCGTCTTTCATCTCGTTGCCGACCGGAGTGCAGTCGATGACGACGGTGGCCCGCTCGATGGCCTCGCGGGCCTCGTACTTGGGAGCATGGCCCAACTCCTCGAAGGCGGAGCGGCGGTCGTCGTCGACCGATAGCACGGCCCCACGGCCCTCGAGATCGGCGACCTTGGCCCGTTCGGTGAGTAATGGGGTCCGTTTGTGAAAGGTGACTTCGTCGATGCCGAAGTGATCCTTGTTGTCGGCGAGAAGGCCGATAAGGGGCTCTCCGATGGTTCCGGTGCCCACGACGTGGACGATCTTCATGCCGGCTCCCTCCAGACAGGAAGTGATGCGATCACGGACTCCACACTACCGGTCGGGCCGCCTCCGAGACCCACATCTCTTTCACGAACCGGTGCCCGACCACGAATTGACGCCTCGGGTCCAGACCAGGTACATCAGGCCGAACAGAATCACCCCAATCACGGGGGCCGCGTAAACGAAGGCGGGCGCGGTGCCCGGTCTGAGGAACATCTGGGACGGATAGAAGGCGATGAAGCCCACCGGGATCCCGAAGGTGAAGAGGAAGCGAAATGCACCCGAGAAGATGGTCATCGGATAAGGGGCAATCTCCCGCACCCTCCAGGCGAGGCTGAGCACGGGCCAGGAGTCGACCAGCCAGAAAGCGGTGCAGGCGGCGGTGATGACCACCGCGATCTGGACCAGGGAGGCGCCGATGAGGGCGGCGAGCATCAGCCCGATGTTGCCGATCGTCCACTCGATCCCGATCTGAGCCGAGGCGTAGGCGAGGAGACCGATCCCCAGCACCAAGTGGACCAGGCCCTTGATATCGAACATCTCGGACATGTAATAGAACATCATGTTGAGGGGACGGGGTCAGGCCCTCATGCCGGTTCAGGATCTTGAAGTGCTTGCTGAGATCCTCGATGTGAATCAGGGCCATGAGGCGAGCGAGTGTATGACCCGGCTGCTGGTGGCCGCTCCCATTTGTCGACCTCAAAACGTACGCTTATCTCCTAAGATGCGTACGTGTCGATTACCGCCACCAAATTGCGACAGAACATCTACGCCGTCCTCGACGCCGTGCTCGAGTCAGGTGTGCCCGTCGAGATACGACGCAAGGGGAAGCTGCTCCGGATCGTCCCGGTCGACGAAGGGCAAGACGATCGCATAGAGCGTTTGCGCCGGATGCCCGCCCGCCCGGATCTGATCATCGGCGACCCCGAAGAGTTGGTCGAGATCGATTGGTCCGGTCTCTGGAAGCCATGATCCTCCTCGACACCCACGTCGCGGTCTGGCTCGCGGCCGGTGAGATCTCGCGTTTGTCAGAATCCGCTCTCACCGCGATCGAGGAAGCAAGCACCGTCGCTCTCTCCCCGATCACATTGCTCGAGGTGGCCTATCTCGTCGAGGCGAAGAGACTGACCAGTGAGGCGGCCTTCGTGATCCATGCCCTCACTGCAGGCGCTGGGTTCGACGTGGACGATCAACCCCTGGCAAGAGTCGTCGCCAACGCCCTCGGTGCGACCTGGGCCAGAGACCCCTTCGACCGGCTCCTGGTCAGCCACGCCTCCCTCACCGGGGCAGGTCTCGTCACCAAGGACCGCACCATCCGAGACCACTACCCCGCTGCCATCTGGTGATCCCTGGCGCCAGGGCGTCTCGGCCCCTAGAACTGCTCCTCCTCGGTCGAGCCGACCAGGGCCAGGGTGGAGGTGGCACCACCGGACACCGCCTGGGTTACCAGGTCGAAGTACCCCGCACCGACCTCACGCTGGTGCTTGGTAGCCGTGTACCCCTCTTCCTCCATGGCGAACTCACGGTTCTGGAGCTCGACGTAGGCGGTCATCCCGTTCTCCTCGTAGCCCCGGGCCAGCTCGAACATCGAGGCATTCATGGCATGGAACCCGGCCAGGGTGATGAACTGATAGCGGTAACCCATCGTCCCTAACTCCTTCTGAAACCGGGCGATGGTCCCCTCGTCGAGATGGTGCGACCAGTTGAACGAGGGCGAGCAGTTGTAGGCCAGCATCTTGCCGGGGAACTCGGCATGGATCGCGTCGGCGAAGGTCCGCGCCTCGTCCAGGTCGGGATGGGCGGTCTCACACCAGATCAGGTCGCAGTATGGGGCATAGGCCAGCCCGCGGGCGATCGCCGACTCCAAACCGTCGCGCACCCGGAAGAAGCCTTCTGGAGTCCGCTCCCCGGTCAGAAACCGACGGTCCCGCTCGTCGATGTCTGAGATGATCAGATTCGCCGAGTTGGCGTCGGTCCGGGCCACGAGGACCATCGGCACATCGAGGACGTCGGCGGCGAGCCGTGCCGCCTGCAGGTTCCTGATGTGTTGGCTGGTGGGCACAAGCACCTTGCCACCCATGTGACCGCACTTCTTCTCCGAAGCCAGTTGGTCCTCGAAGTGGACGCCTGCGGCGCCGGCCTCGATGAAGCTCTTGGTCAGCTCGAACACGTTGAGGGCGCCCCCGAAACCGGCCTCACCGTCGGCCACGATCGGGACGAACCAGTCGATGTCGGTGCCACCCTCCGACCAGTGGATCTGGTCGGCACGGCGCAGCGCATTGTTGATCCGCTTCACCAGCGCCGGGGCGGAGTTGGCCGGGTAAAGCGACTGATCCGGGTAGACCTCGCCAGCCAGGTTGCCGTCACCGGCCACCTGCCATCCCGACAGATAGATCGCCTTGAGACCGGCTTTGACCATTTGGGTCGCCTGGCCACCACTGATCGCCCCCAGGGCGCTGATGTAGTCCTCCGTTGTCAGCAGATCCCACAGTTGCTGCGACATACGATTGGCGAGGGTGTGTTGCTCGCGGAAGCTCCCTCGCAGTCTCACCACCTCGTCGGCGGTGTAGTCCCGGGTGATCCCCTCCCAGCGGGGGTTGGTTCTCCAATCGTCGGCGAGACGGCTGGATTCACTGGTGTTAGTGGTCATGCTCTTCTCCCTCAACTGATGTGCTCATAGGCGGGAAGGGTCAGGAACTCAACGAAGTCCTCGCCTACCGCTACCTCTTCGAAGATCTTTCGCGCCAGGTGCAGGTTGTCGCCGGGTTGCCCTTCGGCTTCGAGGTGGCTCACCACCTCTTCGACGATCGATCGCACCATTGACTCGGTTACCGGCGTGCCGCCATCGGTGTGCACCCGATGCCTGATCCACTGCCAGATTTGGGACCGCGAGATCTCGGCGGTTGCCACGTCTTCCATGAGGTTGTCGATCCCGGCCGCGCCCACCCCCGAGAGCCAGGAATTGAGATAGCGGATGCCCACCGACACGTTGGTTCGTATCCCGTCGAGGGTGACGTTCCCGGGAAATCCCATGTTCAGAAGATCCTCGGTTGTGACCTCGACCTCGTCACGACGACGATCGACCTGGTTAGGTCGCCCCCCGAGAACCTTGTCGAACTCTCCCATCGCCACCGAGACCAGATCTGGATGTGCCACCCAGGTGCCGTCGCAACCCGCCCCCGCCTCGCGGGCCTTGTCGGCGGTGACTGCGGCGATGGCGATCTCGGTGACGTCGGGGTCCCTGCGATTGGGGATGAAGGCAGCCATCCCCCCGATGGCATGAGCGCCCCGGCGGTGACAGGTCTTGATCATGAGCTCGGTGTAGGCGTGCATGAAGGGAACGGTCATCGTCACCTGTGAGCGGTCGGGGAGGACAAAGGCCGGGTCGTTCCGGAACTTCTTGATGACCGAGAAGATGTAGTCCCAGCGGCCTGCGTTGAGCCCGGTGACGTGATCCCGCAACTCATAGAGGATCTCGTCCATCTCGAAGGCGGCGAGAACGGTCTCGATCAGGACCGTCGCCCGGATCGTTCCCTGAGGGATGTCGAGACGGTCCTGGGCCCAGATGAACACGTCGTTCCAGAGCCGCGCCTCCAGGTGGGACTCCAGCTTGGGGAGATACAGATAGGGGCCGGTTCCGGCTTCCAGGGCGGCCCGGCCCCCATGGAAGATGTAGAGGCCGAAATCGAAGAGCGAGGCCGAGATGGGCCGGCCATCGACCAGGAAATGCTTCTCGACCAGATGCCAGCCCCGGGGGCGGACGAAGAGGGTGGCGATCTCGTCTTCGAGGACATAGGTCTTCTGCTCGGTCTCGTGACGCAGAGTCCTTCGATAGGCGTCGATCAGATTGGCCTGACCCTCGAGCAGATTGGGCCAGGTCGGTGAGGTGGCATCCTCGAAATCCGCCATGAAGACCCTGGCCCCGGAGTTGAGGGCATTGATCATCATCTTGGCGTCGACCGGCCCGGTGATCTCGACCCGACGGTCCTCGAGATCGGAGGGAACCGGTGTAATCACCCAATCCGAATCCCGAACGGCGCGGGTCGAGTCGAGGAAGTGGGGACGGAGGCCACGGTCGAGCCCCTCCTGGATCCCCTGACGAGCGTCGAGGACCTGACCACGTCTTTTGTGGAACTCGCGTGCCAGGTCGCTGAGGAAGGCGACCGCGTCGGGAGTGAGCACCCTCCGCTCCAACTGCTCGGTGACCGTTTCAGACATAAGAGTGAAGTGTCTTGTGTCGATGGCTACAATCCGAGACAATCCGACTATAAGAACGATCGATCTTTCGAAGGACGCAAGATATGACTGATACCCAGCAACCCGATCCCCTGATTTTGGGAAGACGACTCCGACACCAGCGCAAGTTGCGGGGGTTGACCCTCGACCAATTGGGTGAGGCGGTCGGAAAACCGGCACCCTATCTCTCCCTGCTGGAGAACGGCAAGAAAGAGCCTCGAGTCAATCTGGTCCTGGAGTTGGCCACGGCCCTCGGCGTCGATGTGGCGGACCTGCTGGACCCGACCCCGCCCAACCGTCGGGACGCTCTCGAGATCGCACTGCTCAGATCCCAGGAGTCCGCATTGTTCGATTCCCTCGACCTGCCACCGGTGAGACCCAGCTCCCGGATGGACACCGAAACCCTGGCTCATCTGGTGGGCCTCCACGAGGTCCTACGGCAGCGATCCGGTTTGGGGACCGCCGGCTCCGAAGATGTGCGTCGGGCCAACGGCGAGGTCCAGCAATGGCTGATTGCCAATAACGGGTATCTCGAAGAGGTCGAGTTGGTGGCCTGCGAAGCTCTCGACTCGAGTGGCTATGCAGGCGAGGGCCCCTTCTCGTCGCGCAACCTCTTGGACCTGACCGCGCGCGCCGGGTTCGAGATCCATCCGATCGACGACATGCCGGTCTACGCCCGATCGGTCATCGACCTCGCTCACCGCCGGGTCTACATCGCACAACGAGACGAGCTGCGCACCCGTCAGGCCCGCAAGGCGGTGCTGCAGACCATGGCCGGATTTCTGCTCGGGCACGAGACAGACCCCGACCTCGACACCTTCCTCCGCCAGAGAGTGGAGACGGCCTACTTCGCCGCTGCCGTCCTGGCCCCTGAGATGGCGGTGGTCCCCAAGCTGTTGGAGGCCCGCGACCGTCATGACCTCGACGTCGAGGATGTCAAGGAGCTGTTCTACGTCTCCTACGCGATGGCCGCCTGGCGCATGGCCAACCTGGCCACCCGCCACCTCGGCTTCCCCACCCATCTCATCATCAGCGACCGGATGGGAAGTGTCGTCAAGGGCTACTCGAATGACGAGGTCCCGGTCCCCCGTGACGACTACGGGGGAATCGAGACCCAGCGACTGTGCCGGCGCTGGGGGACGCGCAGGACGTTCGAGTCACACGAGCGCTTCGGGACGCATCATCAGTACACGGACACACCCGGAGGCACGTTCTTTTGCACCACCCATGTTGAAGCCGGTCGCGAACCAGCGTTGGCCATCACACTCGGTGTCAGATTCGCCGATGCCCACTGGTTCCGGGGAAGGGAAACCCCGAACCGGGAGACCTCGACCTGCCCCGATCCAGCCTGCTGCCGGATGCCGTCACCCGAGCTCACGGAGAAGTGGTCGAACAAGGTGATCGTCTCGGCCCGATCCCAGCATCGCATCCTCGGCCTGCTCGCCCCCGACCCCTATCCCGAGTTGGACATGCCCGAGGTGTTAGGCCTGGTCGAGGCCCACTCCGAGGATTGAGGCCCCGCATTCAACGGGTGTCGGTGACGAACTCCCGCAAGTCGGCGGCGAGCCGCTCCAGCGACGGCTGGTGCACATACATCATGTGCCCAGCTTCGTAATACTCCATGTGAACGTTCTTGCGCACCGACTCGTCGAGACCCATGTGGCTGAACGTGTACTCCGTCGCAAAGTGGGGAGTGGCCAGGTCGTAGTAGCCGTTGGCGACGAAGACCTGGGTCCTCGGCGAGCGGGCCATCAGGTCGCGGAGGTGGTTCGAGGTGCTCACGTAGTGCCCCTTGAAGTCCTCGTAGTCCCAGGTCTCGTTGACCTTCATCGACAACGCCTTGTAGAACGAGTCGTTGACAAACCCCAACTCCTGGCGCAGATAGTGGTTGAGGGTCGAGGTGAACAACCCCATCATCTGATCACCGCTGGGGTCGTTCTCCAGGTTGTCCCCGTCGGCGAAGCGGTCTATCCCGGTGTAGCGCGAGTCGAGCCGGCCCACGGTCCGACGCCGATCACGCAACAGCTCCTTACAGAACCGCTTGATGTGGATCCGCAGGTCGTAGCGATCGATATAGGTCTCTGACAGCCCCGTGTACTCACTGAGCTTGCTCCGGACCTCGGCCCTCTCCCCCGGGTCGAGCCGGTCGCCATAGGCGAGGGCACTCCAATACCGGCCGAGGGCGAAGTCTTCCACTTCGTCGAGGAGATCCCTCAGCGGTCGCTTCTGATGATCCGCAGAGAGCCGCCCGTGATACCAGGCGGTGGCAGCGTAGGTGGGGAGGTGGAGCGGGAAGGGAAGCTCGTTGCCGGGATGGAAGACCCCGGTTCCCTCTTCCGATGCGATGGTCTGGAAGCTGAGGGCGACCGAGATGAGGATGATCCCGTTCAACTCCACCCCATGAGGGTTGAACAGATCCTTGGCGATGGCGGCTCCCCTGGTGGTCCCGTAGCTCTCTCCGGCCAGGTACTTGGGCGAGGCCCAACGCCCGTAGCGGTTGAGATAGGTGACGATGAACTCAGTGAAGGCCTCGATGTCCCGCGCGAAGTGGTGGTAGTCCTTTTCCTTGTCCTTGGGCTCGGCCGTGCTGAATCCGGTGCCCACCGCGTCGATCAGCACGACATCGGCGACGTCGAGAATCGAGTGCTCGTTGTCGATCAGACGCCCGGGAAGCCGCACCGAGAAGCCCTCGTCGTCGAATTCGACCCGCTTGGGGCCGAGCAACCCGAGATGGAGCCACACCGTCGACGAGCCCGGTCCGCCGTTGAAGGCGAAAACTATGGGGCGGGTGGCTGGATCCGCCCCATCCTCGGTGTATGACACGAAGAAGAAGGCGGCACGTCGATCTTCAGCGGAACCGACGGACACGGTCGCCGCGGTGGCCGTGTACGAGACCTCCCTGCCACCGAAACTCGATGTGAACTGCTTGGTGACCGACTTCTCTTCGACTCGAGGAGGAGTGTCCTCGCCAGGGTCGGGTTTGCTTTGGTCGTCAGCCAATCGGCGCTTCCCGTCCGTCCCTGGCGATCCAGTCCTCGAGGTCCACGCCTAGTCCGTCAGCAACACGGTTGATGTAGTTGAAGTAGGCGACAACCTGGACTGCGCTCGAGATGGCGGCATCTTCGAACCCGTGGGAGCGGAGGACGTCGATCTCGGCCGGTCCGACGGCGGAATTGGCCCGGGTGAGCTTCTCAGCGAAGGCGACCAGCGCCCGGTCCGCCTCATCCATGTCCGCGGACCTCCAGTCCTCCATGATCCGGTCGACAAGCTCCTGGTCGTCGACCTCGTCCCGGAAATCGTGCCAGTGGGCGATGGCGCAGTACCGGGTGGAATTGGCACTCGAGGTGACGGCCGCCAGCAGCTCGCGCTGGGCCCGGCTCAAAGGTGACGGCCCAAACATGATCTCCCGGTAGAGACGCATCGACTCCCGTAACACCTCAGGGAGCTGGCTCTGGACCGAGACGATGTTCCAGATTCGCCCGGCGCGGCCTATGGCGGCGTCGTACTCCTCTTTCGTGACCCCGGTCGCCTCGTCGTATGGAGTGACGTGTACGTATGCCATGACTCAGCCGGCCAGGAACAGGGCCGGTTCCTCCAGGTTCTCTCGCACCATCGCCATGAATCTCCTTCCCAGGCCGCCGTCGACGACCCGGTGATCGTAGGACAGGGAAAGGGGCATCACCGGGGCGATCGCCAGCTCGCCGTCGATGACGATCGCCTTCTCCTGGGCCCGCCCCACCGAGAGGATCGCCGTGGTGCCGTGAGGAACGATCGGGGTCCCATGTCCACCGCCGAGGGCGCCGATGTTGGACACGGTGAAGGTCTGACCGGTCACCTCGTCGAGTGGCAGCGATCGTGTCTTGGCTCCCTCACCGAGCCGGCGCACCTCGGAAGCCAGTTCGAGGACTCCCTTGGACCCGGCATCACGGATCACGGCAACCAACAGACCGTCCGGGGTGTCGACCGCGATCCCGATGTGGTGGGAACCGTGCAGTATCAGGTCGTCCCTATCGAGGGTGGCGTTGAACTCCGGGAAAGTCTCCAGGGCGGGAATCACCGCCTTGACCACCAAGGCCTCGAGCGGGAGTTTGACGTCGTAGCGGACGCCGAGCGCCGAGCGGATCTCGAAGAGGCGGGTGGCGTCGATGTCGTCGAATGTGGTGACGTGGGGGATCTCGGCCCAACTCCGAGCCATGTTGGCGGCGATCGTCCTCCGGAGACGGCTCATCGGGCGTCGGACGTCTTCAGCGGCCGCGGGCTGGGTAGCCCCCTCCGGTTCGGGCTGGGGTTCGGGTTCGGGTTCGGGTTCGGGTTCGGGCTCGGGTTCGG
>JBBDQO010000093.1:0-24882 GCA_040905925.1 Acidimicrobiia bacterium
GACCACCACCACCAACAGCACCATCACCACTACCACCACCACCAGCAGCACGATTGTCGAAGGAGACTCGACGACAACGACCACCGGAGGCTCCACCACCCCAACTCCGACTGCGCCGAGGCCGCGGGGATGCGCTCCCTTCGTGTATCCGCTGACCTGGCCGGTCAACGGTGGAAGTCACGTGATCTCGAGTTTCGGCGCAGATCGTGACGGCGGGGCCCGTCACCACGAAGGCATCGACATCCAGGCGCCGAAACTGACACCGGTGTTGGCCGCGGCCGACGGGACAGTGGCAAGAGTCACCCAGGAGATGGGAACCGAGGATTGTTGCTCGATCGTGATCCGGCACAACGACGGTTGGCAATCGGTCTATGTCCATCTCAACAACGATCTCTACGGCACCGACGACGGGATGGGGATCGGGGTCCGACCCGATCTCGAAGTGGGCGCCGAAGTCGCGGCGGGCGAGGTCATCGGCTGGATCGGTGATTCGGGCAATGCCGAAGACGGGGTCGACCACCTTCATTTCGAGCTGCGGACCCGCGAGGGAGTCGCGGTCGATCCAGCGGCGAGTCTGCGCAAAGCACGACTCGTGGCGGAGTTGCCGGAGACAGAGCCGATTTGGCCCTATATCGACGACGAGGCCCGTGACATGCAATGGGTTGCCGCGAGATTGCTCACCGAAGGGCTGTTCCTGCCCTGTGACGAGCCGGACCTCAACTTCTGCCCCGAGGAGGTGGCCGACCCCGAGTTCGTGCGCGACATCGTTCGTCATCTCACCGGCGTCGAGCCACCCCTGGTCGAGGGACGCATGCAGGAGATCCCACAGCTATTCGAGTCGGTGGGAAACGAGCAACGTGTCATCAGCGAGCTCATGGGATGCCAACCCCTCGAGCCGTGCCTCGACGTGGGGGTCCCCGAGACCGAACTGGCGAGAATCGCCGCCTGGGCCCTCGATCAGCCCCCGAGTGGCGTGCTCATCTATCCCACGCTCATGATGGAGATGGGCCAAAACGAGAGGCTTCCCGAACCGGGTGACGCAGAAGCCCAGCTGCGCGCCAGAGGAGTGATCGGAGTGTGCCGACCACCTCTCGACGGCGAGAGGCTGGTTACCCGGGAGGGTGCCTTGGCCAGCCTGGTCCGATGGGTCGTTGGCCCAACCGTCGGGGACTGCGAGGTGACGACTCAGCGGATACGCTGAGCAAAGGCCCGGGCCAGGTCACTGGTGATGGGACCCTCACCGAATGCAAGGTGTCCAACCACCGAAACCGGCTGAATCTCGCGGATAGTCGACATCGCCAGCACCTCTGACGCCTCTTCGAGTCGATCCAGAGACCATCTTCCCTCAATGAACCGCACCCCGAGGCGATCCGCGTCCTCCAACACCACGCGACGGGTGATCGAATCGAGGATGCCGAGATCGAGCGAAGGCGTTTCGAGGACGTCATCGACGACCCATGCCACGCAAAACGTGGGGCCCTCGAGAATCAACCCATCCACTGTGGTGAGGAGGGCATCGTCGAAGCCTGCCCGGCTGGCCCGTCTGCTCGCCGACAGATTCGGCGCATACGAGAGGATCTTGGCGCCGGCGAGGTCCCACTCGGCGCCAGCGGCGTGCCATGGCGCAGCAACCGGCAGGAGACGCGCCGGGCCACGACTGCCACTCCAGGGATGGGCGAAGACGATCACCACTGGCGCGCCGTGCTCGTCGGGAAGGGCGGAGCCCCTGGTCACCACCACCCTGATTGCGCAGTCGGGGCATTCGTTGGCCACGCGCTCGATCCACCGGGAGATGTCGGCCCGGGCCGGGAGCTCGATGCCCAGGGCAACAGCACTCCGTTCGAGCCGGTCGAGGTGGGGGTCGAGGGCGAACGGGACGCCGCCATAGGCCTTCAGGACCTCGAAACAGCCGTCCCCACGCAGGACGGACGAATCGGTGACTGGAACACCGTCATCGGAGGCCTGCCCGTTGATCAGGATGGTCGAGGTCATGGCGCCGGAGGTTGGAAGGCATTGGTGATGGGGAGACGCCGATCCTTGCCAAAAGCCTTGGTCGTGATCTTCACCCCCGGGGCGGCCTGTCTTCGCTTGTATTCGTTACGGTCGACCATCCGGCCCACCTTGGCCACCAACGCCGGGTCGTAGCCCTCCGCCACGATATCGGCCCCGCTCCAATCGTCCTCTATGTACCGCTCCAGGATCGCATCGAGCACCTCGTAGGGAGGCAAGGTGTCAGAGTCTTTTTGCTCGGGTCGGAGCTCGGCCGACGGCGGCTTGTCAATGCTGTTCTGGGGGATCACTTCCCCATCCTTGTTGCGCCACCGTGCCAACTCGTAAACCAGCGTCTTGAAGACGTCCTTGAGCACCGCGTAACCACCGACCATGTCTCCGTAGAGAGTGGCGTAACCGGCTGCCATCTCTGACTTGTTGCCCGTGGCCACCACCATCGGGCCATGCTTGTTGGAGATGGCCATGAGGATCGCGCCACGGGCCCTGGCTTGGAGGTTCTCCTCGGCCACCCCAAACGTCGTCCCCGCGAACAGCGGGTCGAGGGTCTCGAGGAACGAGGCATACACGCCATCGATCGGCACCTGGTCGATGCGGATGCCGAGATTCGAGGCCAGCACGAGGGCGTCGTCGACGGAATGCTTCGAGGAGAAGCGCGACGGCATCGCCACCCCCCACACCGCCTCCGGACCGAGCGCATCGGCTGCGATGACCGCAGTGAGTGCCGAGTCGACGCCTCCGGACAGGCCGACCACGACGGACTGAAATCCGTTCTTTCGGACGTAGTCGCCCACACCGGTGGTCAGTGCCTGATAAACCTCCCCAGTCGGATCGAGAAGCGGGCTCAACGACGTGGTGAGGGGTTTCTCCCCGGCAAGTGGGAGGTCAACGATGAACAGATCCTCCTCGAACTGTGGCGAGCGATGAATCACGGTGCCGTCAGCAGTCACCGCCACTGAGGCCCCGTCGAAGACCAACTCGTCTTGACCCCCAATCAGATTGAGATAGACCACCGGCGTCGACGTGGCCCGAGCCCGATCGACGATCATCCGCTCCCGCTCGGCCGCCTTGCCTCGGTGGAAGGGAGAAGCATTGATGTTGAGCAGCAATTGAGCGCCCGACTCAGCCTGTTGCGTCGGCGGCCCGTCGGCAACCCAGATGTCCTCGCAGATCGAAACACCGCCGACGACCCCATCGAGGTCCCAGGTGGCATCGGGATGCGTGCCGACCGTGAAGTAACGTTCCTCGTCGAAAACCCCGTAGTTGGGCAACAGAACCTTGTGATAGACACCGGCCAGCTTGCCGTGCTGCAGGATGGCCGCCGCGTTGGCGACGGTCCGGTCCCGGGCATCGGGAGCGCCCCTGACCACCGGGGCGGCGAAGTCGACGAAACCCACCACGACCGCCGTCCTTCCCGAGCGCTCCGCGAGCCGATCACGGGCTTCGAGCCCCATCCTGACGAAATCACGGCGAAGCACCAGATCCTCAGGCGGATAGCCGTTGATGGCCAATTCCGGTAACAGGAGGACGTCGGCGCCTTCGGTTTCGGCCCACGCCATCACCTCGGCGATGCGTGCCTCGTTGCCGTCCAGGTCCCCGACCGTGAGATTGAGTTGCCCTCCTGCGATACGAACTGGCATTACCGCCACGATACGCCTCCACTTACCCTGAGCCCTGTGACCGATCAGAGGAACGCGACACCGGTAACCGTGGCAGAGGAACGGCTACGCGAAGCAGTGCCCGACCCCGGCATCCGTCGTGACCTCGCGGAGCGGATTTCGTCGGGGCCGGACCCTTCCGGTGCGTTGGAGCGACTGCTCCCGATCTTGGAGGCTGCTCCCGACCTGGCCAGCGACCCAGATGCTCGACGGCGTCTCGGCGCCATTGTCGGCTCCAGTCGGGCCCTCAGCCGGAGTCTGGCCAGAAACCCGTCATTGCTGACTGACGACCAGCAGACGACTGTGACCCTCCAGGTGCACCATGCCCTGGCGGTGATCGCCGGCGACGACCTCTCGGGTGCGATCGACCTGACCCAGGCCATCTCCCTCTATTCCGGCGCCATGGACCGAATCGTCTCCAATGCCCTCGACCTGGCTCAACAGGCAACTGCAGAGAAGCACTCCATCCTCGAGGTTCTCCCCTTCAGCATCATTGCCATGGGCAAGTGGGGAGCCCGGGAGTTGAACTACTCATCGGACATAGATTTCGTGCTCGTTCACGACAACGTGGACGGCTACGAGACCGAGAGCAGGTCTGCGGCGCTGGCGCTTGCCGGCCGGCTCCTGGCGATCCTCTCGACATCCACCCCCGACGGTGAGGCTCTGGAGGTAGACGTGGATCTCCGCCCGGAGGGCCCGATGGGGCCGCTGACTCGCACGCTCGGGAGTTACGCCCGCTACTACGAGCAGTGGGGTGAGGCGTGGGAGTTGCAGGCATTGCTCAAGGCGCGCTCGGCAGCGGGAAACGAGGATCTGGGAACTCGTTTCATCGCCCTCACCGAGAAGGTGATCTGGGATCGCGGTCTCGACGTCGAGTCGTTGCGCAGCATCCGGAGGCTCAAGGAGCAGGCGGAACAAGGCGCCGAGTCGACGGACATCAAGCGATCGCGTGGCGGCATCCGTGACATCGAGTTCTCGATCCAGCTCCTGCAATTGGTCCACGGCCGTCTCGATGCGGATTTGAGGGCTCCGGCGACGCTTGACGCCCTGGAAGCACTGGCGCTGCACGGTTTCGTGGGACCAGAAGATCATCAGCGGCTTACCGAGGCCTACCGCTTCCTGCGAAACCTGGAGCACCGAATCCAGCTCTGGGACCTCCGACAGACCCATGAGATCCCGAAAGACCCTATGGCCAGGGCCCGCATCGCACGTTCACTCGGCTTCGAGGAGGACCCGCAGCGAGAGCTGGAGGGCCGACTGGGTCAGGTGCGCTCAGTGGTTCGCGACGTCCACGAGCGTCTCTACTTTCGGCCGATCCTCGACGCGTTGGTCGGGTCCCCCAGCGCCCGACTCGGGGTCGAACAGGCGGCCCTCCGTCTCGAGGCCCTCGGCTTCTCCGATGTCGAGGGAGCAAGAAGGGCGCTGGAGGAGCTGACAGCAGGTCTCAGCCGCCGGTCCCGGGCGATGCACCAGGTGCTTCCACTTCTGTTGGATTGGCTCTCGATCTCTCCGAACCCGGACTTCGGCCTTTCCCAATTGAGGGTCCTCCTGGCAAATGCCCCGGACCACTCGGCGTTGATAACGATGCTCGAGAACAACCCGTTGGCGGGTGAGCGGTTGTGTCTCCTGCTGGGGACCGGTCGCCTCATCGGTCAGCTCATCGACCGTATCCCGGAATTCGTCCCCCGCCTCGCCGAAGACGGGCTGCTCGGGGACATCAGGCCCCGGCGGGCCGAGATCGAGCGACTCCTGGGCCTGCTCGACTCGAGACCGGATTTCGATGTCAAGGTGGGAACGGTTCGGCGCTTCACGCGACGCAGGAAGCTCCGAATCGCCGCCCGCGACATCCTTGGTGAAGGTTCGACACCCGAGACGCTGACCGCTCTCACCGACAGTGCAGACGCCGCCGTCACCGGAGCCCTGCACATCGTCACTGAAGGTGACCCTCATGGCTTCGCCGTTGTTGCCATGGGGAAATGGGGTGGGAGTGAGCTCTCATATGGCTCGGATCTCGATGTGATGTACGTGTTCGAACCGGAGCCCGAAAGAGATCGGGCACTGCGAACGGCAACCGAACTGGCCAGGGTCCTCACCGAGCCCAGCCGGCACGGCGAGGCCTACATGCTCGACGCCGAGATCCGCCCGGAGGGTCGTCGGGGCCCTCTGGCGCGCTCGATCGACAGCTACCGCCGCTATTACGAGGAGTGGGCCGAGCCTTGGGAGATCCTCGCCTTGGTGCGAGCCCGCCCGGCAGCGGGAGACGAGAAGGTCGCGGCCGCGTTCAGGGCGGTGATCGAGCCTGTGGTCTGGCACGAGAACGTCTCCGAGTCGTTCATCCGCTCGGTTCGCGACATCAAGGCCAGAGTCGAGAAGGAGCGGATCCCTCCAGGGGAGGACCCCGACTATCACCTGAAGCTCGGAAAAGGCAGTCTCAGCGATATCGAGTTTCTGACCCAACTTCTCCAGATCCAACACGGTTTCGAGGAGGCGGCGCTGCGAGTCCCGGGCACTCTCGACGCACTGGCCTGGCTACGCGACCTCGATCTTCTCACCCGCGCCGAGGAGGAAACCCTGCGGGAGTCCTACATCTTCTGCACCCGCGTCCGGCTACGGCTCCACCTGCAGGCGGGGCGGGCCTCCGACTCTCTACCCACCGACCCGGATGAGTTGATACGACTGGCGAGCTCCCTCGGCTATCCAAGGGCCTCTGAGCTCCGCGACCAATACCGGAGGGTCACCAGGCGGGCGAGACAGGTGTTCGAAAAGCGCTTCTATCAATGACCGGTAGTCTCGCCTGATGACTGATCCCGAGCGGGTCGCCGGGCTGGTGGGCGAGATCACCCCTCAGGCCGTGGAGCTCCGTCACCAGCTCCACCGCTCTCCCGAAGCTGCTCATCAGGAGCACAAGACCACTGCGCTCATCGCTGCCTCCCTCGATGAGAACGGAATCGGCTACCGCCTTCGGGCACCGAGGACGGGTCTCTGGGTGGACGTGGGCGATCGGCCCAGCATCGGGTTCAGGGCAGATCTCGACGCCCTTCCCATAAGCGAGCCCTACGACAACGAGCCGGTGTCTCAGAATCCAGGCTGGATGCATGCCTGCGGGCATGACGCCCATGCGGCCATCGCGTTCGGCATTGCCGCCGTGCTCGATCGGCTCGAGCTTTCGTCGGGGGTGCGGATCCTCTTCCAACCGGCCGAGGAGTCATACCCCGGCGGCGCGGTCGAGCTCGTCGAGGAAGGCCTGGTCGACGGGCTCAAGGGCCTCATCGCATTTCATGTCGACCCCTCGTTGCCCACCGGCAGGATCGGCAGCCGCTCGGGTCCGATCACCGCCAGCGCCGACAAGTTCACCCTCGTGCTCGAGGGACCCGGAGGGCACACAGCCCGACCCCATCGAACGGTCGACCTCATCGCCGACGCTGCCAGGGTGGTACACGAGCTGCCGGCTTGCATGCGGCGAAGCATCGACCCCCGCAGTCCGTACACGATTGCGTTCGGCTCGATCCACGGCGGTGAAGCAGGCAACGTGATACCGACGCGGATCGAGATCGAGGGGACAGTCCGCACTCTCGACGGGTCGTTGTGGGGAATGTTGCCCGCTCTGGTTGAGAAGGCGATCGGTTCCCTGCTCGCCATCTCCGACGCCACCTATGCCCTCTCCTACTCCCAGGCGATCCCCCCTGTGGTCAATGACGCCGGCGTGGTCGAGGGGGCAAACTCCGGTATCAGCGCCATGTTGGGCCCCGAGGTGGTGGTTCCCACCGAGCCGAGCATGGGAGGCGAGGACTTCTCCAATTATCTGACCAGGGTTCCTGGCGCGTTGTTCCGTTTGGGGACCGGTGGCTCGGGAGGAGATCTCCACTCGCCTTCGTTTCGACTCGACGAAGCCTCCATCGGGTTTGGGATCCAGGCCGGAGTGGCCGCCTTGCTCGGGATCCAGGGCCGGCTTTGAAGCGATCACGAGAGGATGCCGAAAGGGGCAGGGTTTAACATCTTCAACCGTCATGACGACCGAGAACGAGGCCCACACCGAGCCGCCACCGTACGAACCTCACATCGGAGAGACCAGGCAGTACTGGCGCGACATCATTCTTGGTGTCAACGACGGCCTCGTATCGATGTATCTGCTGGTGGTGGGGGTGGTCGGCGGTGGTCTCGACCCCGCCCAGGTGCTGCTTACCAGTTTTGCCGGGGCCGTCGCCGGGGCCATCTCGATGGCCGCCGGCGAGTACCTGGCCACCAAATCGCAGGATGAAGTCCTCGAGGCGGAGCTCGCCCTGGAACGAGTCCACATCAAGGAGCATCGAGATTTGGAGGTCGGTCAGCTCGAGGAGATGTTCTCCGACATGGGCATCGCCGACGCCGACCTCGACGGCGTGGTTTCTGCTTTTGCCCGCTCCGACGAGGCCATTCTCAACGCGATGAAGGCACTGGAGTTCGGATTCGTGGAGTCGGAGCGTCGCTCCCCGTATCGGGCCATGCTCGTATCGGGCGCCCTCTTCCTGGTCGGGTCGCTGCCGTCGATTCTCCCTTTCGTGATCTTCGATTCCAACCGGACTGCCATCGTTTGGGCTTCGGTCCTCGCCCTGGGTGGCCTCTTCGCCGTGGGTGTGGTCAAGGCCCGAGTCACCCGTAACAATTGGCTTCGATCCGGCCTGGAGAACATGATGATCGCCGGGGTTGGGGGGCTGCTCGCCTGGTTGATCGGCGATGCCGTCGGGACCGCGCTGGACTGAGACCAATCAGCACGCATTGTGCTTGCAATAGTTAGCAGTTAGCTGTATGCTTACAGAAGGTGAACGAGAGCAAGCACACTGATCTGGGTGAATTCATCCGGCAACAGAGGGAAAGGGCCAACCTCTCCCTGCGTCGCCTGGCCGATGCGGCCGGGATCTCGAACCCCTACTTGAGCCAGATCGAACGAGGAATCCGCAAACCGTCGGCCGAGATTCTCAGTCGGCTATCCCGGGCCCTCGAGATCTCAGCGAACTCCTTGTACTCCAAGGCAGGCCTGATGGATGGGGAGTTCCAGTCGCCCACGGTATTCGAGGCAATCGAAGCCGATGAGCGTCTGAGCTCGGGTCACAAGAAAGTCCTTCTGGACATGTACCGGGCGTTGGTTCAAGCCAACGGGCCGGTATCCGACAAGACAACCGAATAGGAGTAACAAATGCAGGCGAAGAACGTTTTGTACGCCACAGTTGGAGCCCCCGTCGTCGCCGCCCGCAAGGTCGGCGAGGGCGTGACCGTGCTCCGCACCAAGATCAGTGAAGGCACCTCCGGCTACAGCCAGGCCGCCGAGAAGGCGATCGACAGCTGGGCCGTCGAGGGTGAGAAGGTCGTGAGCCGAATCACCGACGGGAAAGTCGTCGATGAGATCACGGCGAAGGTCGACCTTGATCAGGCCAAGGAGCAGGTCAGCAAACTGCGCGATCAGCTCGAGGACATGCTCGCCACCTGGCGCTCTTCCTTCCGGCCCGAGAAGGCCGAGATCGAGGTGACAGAGGTGAAAGCCTCCGCTGCCAAGGCACCTGCCGCCAAGGCACCTGCCGCCAAGGCACCTGCCGCCAGGAAGCCGGCTTCCAAGACCGGCACCAAGGCTTCTGCCGCCAAGACCGCCAGGTCAACGGCTGCGAAGACGAGCACTGCGAAGTCTGAGTCGGTCAAGGCCGACAAGGCTTCCTGAGCTCACTCCTCCTCACACAGACTGAGAGGCCCTTCGGGGCCTCTCGGTCGTTCCCATCCGTAATTGGTACCGTCAGGGGTCAAATGCGGTCCCTGTTCAACCCAATTACGGTCGGTTCTACAGCGAGGGCTTCAGGTCTTTCGCCGCTTCGATCCAGCTTTCCACCATCGCCTCGGTCGGCAGGCGTCGCACCACCCTGGACTGTCCGTTGAGCCCGATGATCTTGGCGAGCAGTGCGGTTGGGTTGCGGCGACGAAGGTCGCGCAGAGTGTCGACACCGGCCGCAACCAACAGCTCGGCGTACTCCGCTCCCACCCCCCTCACCCGGAGCAGATCCGAGTGGTAGACCCATTGCTGAACATCTCTGGAGTCGAAACCGAGGGTCGTGGAGAGCTCGGTTCGAACCTTGCGATTGGAGGCGACTCCGAGCAGGCCTTTGCTGGTGCGAATCCCGACTTTGCGAAGCTTCGTGGCGTCTTTGACACCGATCCCCGCCACCTGATCGATCCGAGCCATCAATCCCTTCTCTCCGCTCGACTCCAACCGTCGCACGGACTCTATACCCCGGGCCAAACCCTCAGCTCGGGTGCTTGGGCCTCATTTCGGCCACGTCGGTCTCGGTATCCACGTCCCTCGGAGCCAGGTCGGAGAACCACACCTCGTTGACCCATTCCGGGTGGGCCTGCCAGAGCCTGCCCGCCCCCTCATCGCCCTCGAGGGACATGAGGCGGGGCCACAGCAGGCGATCGACCAGAACCGGGTTCCCCGACGTATAGCGGTACTTGGGGACACTGACCGGCTTGTCCGAACCGGCGTGTGACGCCAGCAACGCATCGACAACCTCGACGGGTACCGCCGGCTGGTCACCGATGACGATCAGGGCCTGATCACAACGAGAAAGACGTGTCAGCGCGTCAAGCCCGACTCGTATCGAAGATGCGATCCCTTCCTCCCATTCCGGGTTCTCCACGACCCCGGCGGTTCCCAGATCGGTCTCAGCCAGGATCCGGTCGGCCTCGTAGCCGACAACCACCCAAACCTCTTCGACCGGGAACTCACTGGTTCTCGCCACCACATGACCGAGGAGATTGGTGTCACCCCAGGGTTCGAGCTGTTTGGGCCGGCCGAGTCGTCGCGACCCACCGGCGGCCAGGATCACAGCGGCAATGGGCATATCGGGAGAACCTAGCGGTCAGGACCGCAATGGCTGACCGATCAGATCGGCCGGCTCATCATGGAGATAGCGCTCGGTGATCATCTCGGCGAGGATTGCGATTGCCGTCTCGCCGGCAGTTCGCGATCCGATGTCGAGACCGATGGGACCGTGGATCCGATCGACCTGCTCGGCGGTGAAGCCTGCTTCCAGAAGCCGGCGGCGACGAGCAGCAGTGGTCTTCGCCGAGCCCATCGCCCCGAGATATCGGGCCGGAGAGGGCAGGACGATCGGCCAGAGGGGATCCTCGAATCGCCGGTCGTGAGTGAGGATCACGACATAGGTCCGCTCGTCGAACGATGAAGGGTCGCACACCTCGCCGGGCCACCCGACTCGCAGCTCATCTGCCTCGGGAAACCGCGTCGGGGTCACGAATGCTGGGCGAGGGTCGGCGACGATCGTGTTAAACCCGAGCAAGGCCGCGTGCTGGACCAGCTCCTGGGCAATGTGGACCGCCCCGAACACAAACAACCGGGGGCGGGGAGCCAGGACTTCGAAGAACACTTCGGTGTCCCCGTAGCCGAGGGTGACGCTCTGTTCGCGTGTCATCAGGGCCGCCGCGTCTGCGGGGACCGATTCGGCCAATGCGGGCGGGATCGCCCCCGCGATCACCGATCCCGCCGAGTCGAAGACCGCCTTGCTCCCTTGGCCTTCGCCGACGATCACCGTTACCACCGCACCACGCTGTTCCTGCTCGGTGAGTTGGGTGATGGCGTCGAGGATCGGGTCGCTCACCACGGCTCGATGTAGACCTGAATGGTGCCCCCGCAGGCGAGACCCACCGCAAAGGCGTCATCGTCGGCGATGCCATAGGTCACCAACTCGGGCTCACCGCTCTCCAGGACGCCAAGGGCCCTGACCACGACGTCGTTCTCGACACAACCGCCGGAGACCGAGCCCTCCATCTCCCCGGTCGAAGAGATCAGCATCGACGATCCCGGGCCCCGAGGGGCCGACCCGTAGGCCTTGACCACCGTGGCCCTTGCCAGCCGCTTTCCTTGCTCGGACCAGATCCGGCGCGTCTCGAGGTTCTCACGCATTTCACCCCGAGGCTACCCCGACATCGGTGCTCGGCTCAGACCGGGACCTGGAACCTGGTGACTGCCCCCACCCCTTCGACATCGAGTTGGGACGCCACCTCTATCTGATGAATCGTTCCCCCGGTGGCCACAGTGGCGTCCATGGCGGCGGCGACGATGTCTTCGACGGCGAACGTCGGCGCCGAGCAAGCAGGACAGCCGTCCCCGGAGCGAGCCAGCAGGCCACACTGATTGCATATCACCCCGGGGCGGGTGAACGAGCCGGCTACGACCAGGGTGTCGACGGCCCGGGCGTTGCACGCCTGCAATGTCCCGGCCAGCCCGAGAACAGCAAGACCTCCACCCCGTGCCGTGTCGCAAAGGTGCTCGGCCAACGCCGCCTGCCTCTGTCTGCGGACCTCGGTTCCGAGATCGGCTACCTGGGAGCGAAGGGCCGCTGGTGTGAGGGCCTGAGGGTTGGCTGCGAAGGTCGCTCTCTGAAGACGGGCCAGATAGGGGTGCAGGGTGCGCCCGATGTCTTCGATGGTCTCTTCGTGTCCTCCCACCACCAGATAGTCCAGAGGCTGATTTAGATGCCGCTCCAGGAGCCGCGTGCCGGCTTCTCTCCACATCCGTGTCGTCTCTTCATCGGCGTGGGCTCGCACGTTGCGCTCCTCATAACCGCCGAATCCGCCGTAATTAGGCTTGCCGATATCGGCGCCGAGGACTGCCAACTCCTCGATCATGCCGTCGAACCCGACAAAGACCCGACTGATCACCCGATCGCCGACGATGACCCCGACTCTTAGTGGCCGGGGTGCCGCTCGAAGCGGTCTCAAGTAGGGACGCGGCCCCAGGGAGGAGACGTTGGGCACGGTGTGCGTGAGAGGCTCGAGCAGGAAGACGCCATCGGCGTCGGAGGCGAAGATGGCGTAGGCCGGGGCCACATCGCCTTCGAGTTGATCAGCGAGATCGCGGATTCGGTCGGCATCCGCCCTGACGCTCTTGCGGACTCGGCCCCCCTGTCCCTCTGCCTCCTCACGCAACGGCTTCAACAGATCGGTGAGCAAGGCAGCCATCCCTCCGGGACCGGCCCGGTCGAAGTAGAGCGTTATCAGGGTCCCGGATGTGCTACTCAGACTCGCCAGCGGATCGGCCAGAGAGCTCGACCTCCCGCCCCAGCCACCCGGATGAATGTCACCAACAGGTTCGGGGGCTCGGGGGATCACTGCCTGGCCGAACCTACTCGGTGATCGAGACGATCGTCATAGGGCCGAGGTGAGTGCCGCCGTCATCTCTTCCAGGACCCAGCCCAGAAAGTCCAGGACCTGACGCTGCTCTTCGGGAAGGCGGTCGTGATCGTCTTCGACCTCGAGACCGAATCGGGCCCCCAACGCCAGCCGCCCCTCGTTGAGCACTCGAAGAAAGGCATCTGCCTCCTCGGTTGTCAGCTCCAGCTTTCCGTCGGTCTCCATCACCCTGCGATACAAATTGCGATCGGCGCCGCGGGCTATCGAAAGCTCCTCGCCCATGAACAGCCACCACTCCGAGTTGGCTTCCGGATCATCGAGGTAGACGGGAACCTGAAGACGTCGCGTTGCAGGGTCGTCACCGGTGGTGGGGATCGACGCCAGAAGCTCGAGGACATCGGCCAGGAACTCCCTCTCCTCGGCAGGTAGATCGACCACGATCTTGCCGCTCCGATATCGAAATCGATTGCGGCTCATTGCTCCATGGTCGCCCACAACCCGTGCCCGTGCAGCCGGTAGCAATCGATCTCGGCCTTCTCCCGGGGCCCATCGGAGACCCGAGCCCTGCCGTCGAAATGGACCTGAAGCATGAGCCGGGTCGCCTTCTCCGTGTCATAGCCAAACAGCTTGCGGAACACGTACACGACATAAGCCATCGTGTTCACGGGATCGTTCCACACGATGACCTGCCAGGGTCGGTCGAGGTCGGTCTCCTCACTCGTGTCCGGCGTGATGACTGGGCTGGGTCGGGTCGTCACCAGGCCAATCGTACGCCCGTCACGATTCGTCGAGACCAGGGAGGCTTCCGAGGACCGAAGCCCGGCATGCCTCGGCTGCTGCAGCCAACTCGGGATCCCCATAAGGGATCTCCGCCACTGCAAAAGGGGCGCCCACCCCGGCGAATCCTGGCACCGGGTCAGGGAAATCCTCGACTCCATTCGCCCGCATGCATTGGCTGAAGTCGGCGAGTTGCTCGTTGATCTCACGGCGCAACTGGTCTTCCGCCCCCAGGTCGAGCGCTCCCGTGTTCAAGCTCGCAGAACAGGCCGCGAGCGCCTCGGCTACCGCCGGATCCCCGAAATCCAAGGTCATGATCACCAGATCGAGACGGGGACGCCCGGTGGCATCGAGCGGCACTTCCTCGATGACAACACCGTGTTCCCCCAGGCACGCCCGAAATGCCTCGATCGCAACCCCGGTGACGGTGGTGGTCGACGTCGTGGTTGGCGCGGTGGTGGAGGTCGACAGCGAGTCGGTGCCCGACGGGCCGTCGAGGCCTGGCGTGCAGGCGGCCACCACCACGAACACGGCAGACAGGGCGATATGAAGTCGAATCAGCCGGCTCCGGGCTCGGAGGACCCAACCCCTTCGGCGAGGATCATGGCCAGGTCCCTCACCTTCACGTCCTCCCTGCCCAGTTCCTTGACCCCATCGTCGAGCATGACGAAGCAGAACGGGCAGGCCACCGCGATCTCGTCGGCGCCGGTGGCGAGAGCTTCTTCCGCCCTCTCGATATTGACTTTCTTCCCGGTCTGCTCCTCCATCCAGAACCGGGCGCCGCCGGCTCCACAACACAAGGCCCGGGTGCCGTGCCTGGGCATCTCGACGACCTCGACGTCACCCGAGGCGCCGATGACGTTCCTGGGCGCCAGATAGATGTCGTTGTGACGCCCCAGATAGCACGGGTCGTGATAGGCGATCTTCTTGGGCTGGCCGTTGTCCTTGGTCGGGACCGAGATCCGTCCCTGGCCCAGCAGCTCGGCGAGGAGCTGGCTGTGATGCACGACCTCGTAGTCACCCCCGCGCTGTGGATACTCGTTGGCGATGGTGTTGTAGCAATGGGCGCACTGGGTGATCACCTTGGTGACGCCGATCTCGTCGAAAGTGGCGATGTTCTGGAGGGCCAGTTGCTGAAAGACCAATTCGTTGCCGGCTCGCCGTGCCGGGTCCCCGTTGCAGAGCTCGGCTCGACCGAGGATGGCGAAATCGATTCCGGCCTTGTTGAGCAGCCTGGCTAGGGCAACCGAGACGGCCGTGTTCCTGTCATCGAAGGATCCGGCACAACCCACGAACCAGAGGTATTCGGCGGTGGTCTTCCCGTTCTCGCCGAACACCGGCACCTCGAAGTCGAGTTCCTCGGTCCACGCGGCCCGGCTCTGCTGGCTCATTCCCCATGGGTTGGACTGGTTCTCCATGGCCACGAACGCCTTGCCCAACTCACTAGGGAACTCCGATTCCATCATGGTGAGATAGCGGCGCATGTCGAGGATGAGGTCGAGGATCTCGATGTTCACCGGGCAGATCTCGTCACAGGCCCGGCAGGTGGTGCATGCGAACACCTCTTCGGGGCGAATCCGATCGAAAAGCGAATGCTCCCCCTCGAGCACCACCACTGATGACACCGGTGGGCTCACCCCGGCCGCAGCCGCCGCCACCTCTCCCGCCTTGAGGACGATTTCCCTCGGATCGAGGGGCTTGCCGGTGATGTTGGCGGGGCACACCGAGGTGCATCTCCCACACACCGTGCAGGCATCGGTGTCGAAGATCTGCTTCCAGGTGAGATCCGCAGACAATGCGGCGCCGATGGTGTCGATGTTATCGGCCTCGAGGAGATTGGGCATCTCTCGCATCGCACCTTTGGGCCGGGGATGCGCAGAAAGGAACAGATTTGCCGGCGAGGTGAGCATGTGCCTGAGCTTGGTGACCGGCAGGATCACCAGGAACCCCACGAATCCCAGCACATGGCTGACCCAGAAGATCCGGTGCAGGTCGCCCGCACTGTTTTCCGGAATCAGGACAGAAAGGGGATGCCCGACGAACGACCACACCTCGAAGTCGGGCCTTCCGGCGAGCGCGATCCGAGCAGCTTCGGTGAGCAGACCGCTCAGCCCCAACACAACTAGCAGGCCGAGGATCAGGGCGTCCTCCGGCTTGGTCTTGGTCCGGAGTCGCTCACTCCGCAGCAGATACCGGTTGAGGACGGCGAGCGCCAGACCACCCAGGTATGCCAGGGAGGCCAGGTCGAGGACTGCCGAGTAGCCCTGATAGACCGGGCCTTTGAGGAACTTGAGATTGCCGGGGAGGAGATGATCGATCTCGAGGGTCACCGTGCCCAGAAAGAGCACGATGAACCCGTAGTAGATGAGCGAGTGCATCACACCGGCCCTCGGGTCGCGCATCAGGGTCTTCATGCGGAGGCCGGAGTCGAGGTCCTTGAGACGCCGTCCCCACATTCCCAGTCTCGACTCGGGACCACCCCGTTCCCAGGCAGTGGCCCGTCGGGCCAGGAGATGGAGCGATGACCAGATGAAGACGGCGACCGTCACGTAGAAGACCAGTTGAACCGGGTCAGGGATATTGCCGAATACCTCCCGGCCGACCTCGAAATGAGGCTCTTCGGGGATGGTTCCCAGCAGGCCCAGCGCCAGAGTTCCCAGCGCCCCGGCCACTCCCAATCCTTCGATCACATAGGAAACAGGTGGCCGCCTGGAGGTCGTGATCTCGTCTTGACGCTCCTGGGTGAAGGCCATGGCGGCGAGTGTAGAAGTGCCCGCTCGCCAGAAACTCTTCAGCCCTTGCCCCCGAGCTCGGTGGATCGCCTCGCCGCAGCTGCAACTGCGTCTTCCACCAGCGCCCGAAAGCCTCGCTCCTCGAGGACATGCATGGCCGCGGCGGTGGTCCCGCCCGGCGAGGTCACCTGCGAGCGCAGCTCGGCAGGGGTCTTTCCCGTGCTCGTCAGGAGATGGCCGGCCCCGCGGATCGTCTGATGAACGAAGTTCTCGGCGATGTCACGGGGAAGACCCTCCCGGACCGCAGCCTCGGTAAGCGCCTCCGCCAGTAGGAAGACGTAGGCCGGACCGGTCCCGGAGACCGCGGTCACCGCGTCGAGCAGGTCTTCATCCATGATCCGGACCGATCCCACCGCGCCAAGGACTTCGCCGGCGAGTTCGAGGTGCTCGGATCCGGCATTCGACCCCGCCGCGATCCCGGTGACCCCCTCTCCGACCAGGGCTGGGGTGTTCGGCATCGCCCGCACTACTGGCACCGCCCCCAGCCGAGACTCATAGGTCTCAGTGGTGACGCCTGCGGCCAAGGAGAGCACCATCTGGTCAGAACGCACATGACCGGAAAGTTGATCGAGGAGGGCGGGGACGTCGCCGGGCTTGACGGCGACCACCACCACCTCACGGCCTTTGATCGTCTCCGCCACGTCGGATGACACCACCGAACCGGAGGTCTGGGATAGCTCCTGAGCGCGTTCGGGACGGCGAACACAAAGCGAGATCTCCTCGGGGGCCCATCCCGCCCGGAACAGCCCGGACATCAGGGCCTGGCCCATTGCTCCAACCCCGATGATTGCTACAGATGCGCGCCCGGACATCGGGCGAGTATATGGAGAGGCCCGGTCCTCAGCCGAGACGGGACCTGATCAGTTCGACCACGGTTGCCACTGCTCTCGGGTTGTAGCCCTCGGGGATGATCAGATCGGCGTAGCGCTTCGATGTTTCGACGTATTGAACGTGCATCGGACGGACGGTGTCGAAGTACTGGCTGACCACCGAGTCGACGGTTCGGCCTCGCTCTTCGATGTCCCGCAGCAGGCGGCGAGCCAGTCGGACATCGGAGTCGGTGTCGACGAAGATCTTGAGGTCGAGCTCGGATCGGAGCTCCGGCTCGGCCAGCACCAGGATCCCCTCGACGACGACCACCGGCGCCGGCTCCACTCGGACCGTGTCATCGGAGCGGAGATGGATGGCAAAGTCGTACACCGGGCGCTCGATCGGCTGACCCGATCTCAACGCCAGTAGATGCTCGACGAGCAACTCGGTCTCCAACGAAGCAGGATGGTCGTAATTGACTTTGGTCCGCTCGTCATAGGAGAGCTCGGGAACGTGCCGGTAGTAGGCGTCATGCTGGACCAGGGCGACCTTGCCGTCGAGACGCTCGAGCACTGCCTCCGCGATAGTGGTCTTCCCCGATCCAGACCCTCCGGCAAGGCCGATGAACAGAGGGCGATTCCGTTTCCAGGGGCTGCGCTGGGGCATGCCCCGGCGACGTTACTTGTCGGCTACCCGGCTCCGCAGACGGCGGATCTCGTCGTAAACCCCGTCGGTGAGCGTGGTGGAGGCCGGTGCGGACACGCCCTTGACCTCGACGGACACCTGCGCCGAATGCGAGCGAGCCTCCGCCGCCTTCGACATCCGAACCGGCTCAGGCTCTTCGACGGGCTCGACGACCAGTTCTGTCTCTGTCGGCTCAGCCTCGGGAAGGTTGTCCAACCAAGCGGGAGTGGCAGCGCCCGGCGCCACATCCTCGGCAAGACGATCGAGCCAATTCGACTCCCCGTCCTCGGCGACCAGCGCCTCGGCCATCCCGAGACGATGCAGCGTGTGGAAGATGCGAACGGCTGTCCCCCGCCCGAACTTCACTTCCAGGTGGTTGAAGGTGAAAGGTTGGACCAGGGTGACCAATGCATGCCAGTCCTCGGGCTCGATGGTAATCGGGCCCTCGATCTCGTGAATGAGGCGGACGCCTGTGGCTTCGAAGAGACCGGCATCGACGACTTCGCCTTCCAATGACCGGAGGGCCTCGACGTCGGCCAGGATCTCCTCGACAGTCCACCCTTTGATTTCTGGCCCGTCGGCGGGGCCAACTGAGAAGGTGCCGGTCTCCAGCCCTGACAGGACATAGAGGATGTCGGCGATCCCGCTGCGATCGGCCCCGAGATAACTCCCCTTGGCCCCGGTCAACTCGGCGCCGGTGACTCTGCCCTCGCCGAAGAAAACGCGGGCTCGTCTCTCGCCGTCGATGTCCAGGGAACCGCTCTTCTTGGTGACCTGCATGATTTGGAGGAGGTCGTTGACACTCCAGTCAGCGAGTTGCCCCGAGAGTTGCATCTGTGATTCCATGGATGGGTTCCTGTCCCTTCGGGTGACTATCGGCATTCAGATCTGGAGGGTTGAGCGTGTTCATCCCTTTTTCCGAGCCTTCATCGCCCTTTTTTGCTGACGTAGCGTGGCCACGTCGTCAAACGTCGCCACATCTGCGATGCTCGGCCAGTCCGCTGCTTTCTCCTTCCAACCCTCCGGCTTCACTCCGAGCCGTTTGCCGAGCACCCCGACAAAGATCCGCGACTTGGCGACTCCAAAACCAGGAAGGGCTTGAAGTCGAGTCAACAGCTCCGCGCCGTCCGCGACGGTCTCCCACAAGTTCTCGGCACGCCCTGCATATTCGGACACGATGACCCGGCACAACTCCTGGGTCCTTCCCGCCATCGACCCCGGATAGCGATGGATGGCCGGCGGGCCCCGGAAGACGGCCTCCAACACCTCGGGATCCCATTCGGCGATGCGCCCCGGGTCGAGGTCTTCCCCGAGACGCTCCTTGAGCAACTGGGGGCCGAAAAAGGCTCGCTCCATCGGGAACTGTTGGTCGAGGAGCATGCCGATCAGAAGGGCGAGGCCGTTGCTTGCGAGAAGGCGGTTGGCTTCGTCAGACTCGGTGAAGGAGAGACTGTCTGGGCGGTCCATGGACCGAACCGTAGTTCTCAGATCAGGATGCGAATCAGGACGTAGAGGACCAGCAACCCGGCGGGGGTGAATGCGGCAATTGAGGTCGATTCTCTGCTTGGCCCGTTCATACTCATTCTGACGTCACCGTATGGTGAAAAGGTTTCAACGTATATGGGGGTTCTCCCCCATTCCACCCCGTCAAGTTCGGCAAGAATGGGAACGGACCGAAGTATGAAAGACGACATCTACATAGTCGACGGGTGTCGGACCCCGACGGGCAAGCTCGGCGGTCAGCTCTCCCACGTCCGGCCTGACGACCTGGCCGCCCATGCCATCAGTCGGCTCGTGGCCCGCAACCCCCATGTCGACCCGATGGCCATCGAGGACATCCAATGGGGAGCCGCCAATCAAGCCGGTGAAGACAACCGCAATGTCGCCCGCATGGCCGGGCTGCTTGCCGGGCTCCCGGTAGAGATCCCGGGAGCCACGGTGAACCGGCTCTGCGGGTCGGGAATGCAGGCCGTGGTGTCGGCGGCCCACGCCCTGCGCGGTGGTTGGGGAGACCTGATGATCGCTGGAGGATCCGAGTCGATGAGCCGTGCTCCGTACGTGGTCACCAAGAGCGACCGGGCGTTCCCGACCGGATTCCCCGACGCCGCCGACACCGTGATCGGGTGGCGATTGGTGAATCCGAGGATGACCGAGCTCTATCCGCCGATCACCCTGGGGATGACCGCCGAGATGGTGGCGGAGAAGCACGACATCTCTCGTGAGGACCAGGATGGCTTCGCTCTCCGCAGTCACCAGCTGGCTCTGGATGCCGTCGCGGCCGGGCGATTCGATGCCGAGATCGAACCGCTCGAGGCCCCGACCGATCACCGGCATCGGGAGATGAGAACCGTCACTCAAGACGAGGGCCCCCGAGCCGACACTTCGCTGGAGCGTCTGGCTGCCCTGCCCTCGGTGTTCAAGAAGGGCGGAAGCGTCACCGCCGGCAACTCGTCGCCGATGAACGACGGCGCCGCCGCTCTCTTGATGGCTACCGAATCCGGCCTGAAGATTCACGGTCTCGAGCCCTTGGCCCGCGTCCTGGCCTCCGCTGCCGCCGGAGTCCACCCCGACCTGATGGGGATCGGCCCGGTCCCGGCGTCGGAGAAGGCGCTCGCCCGGGCCGGCATCGAGGTTGGCGACCTCGACCTGGTGGAGGTCAACGAGGCCTTCGCCTCCCAGGCGGTGGCCAGCCTTCGGCTGCTAGAGCTCGAAGCGGAAAAGGTGAACGTGAACGGGGGCGCCATTGCCATCGGCCATCCCCTCGGAGCCTCGGGGGCGAGGATCCTGGTAACCCTGGTCCACGAGCTGGTGCGCCGTCAGGGCAGGTACGGCCTCGCCACCATGTGCATCGGGGTGGGGCAGGGGATCGCCATGGTCGTCGAGCGTGTCTGAAGGACCGCTCAGCGGCACTCTGGTCGTCGAGTTCGGCAATCTGATTGCGGCTCCCTATGCCGCAATGCTCCTCGGTGATCTCGGGGCCAGGATCATCAAGGTGGAGCCTCCTGATGGCGATCTGGGGCGTCGGTTCGGCCCGTTCCAGAACGGGGAGTCGGTGTTCTTCCTGGCAGTGAACCGGGGCAAGGAGTCCCTGGCTCTCGACACCAAGGACTGGCTGTCGAAACGAGTCCTCGACAATCTCGTGAGGAAAGCCGACGTGGTCATCAGCAACCTCCGGCTCGGAGCCATGGAGCGTCTCGGGTTGGGCGAGGCCAGGGTGCGTGACCTGAACCCCAAGCTCATCTACGCCGTCATCTCTGCCTTTGGCCCTGATGGCCCATACGCCCGGAGAGCCGGGATCGATGTCGTGTTCCAGGGGGAGTCGGGGATGATCTCGATCACCGGCGATCCCAAAGACGGTCCGCACAAGACGGCCACCTCCATCGGTGACTATCTGGCGGGCACCAACCTGGCCCTGGCCGTCTCGGCGGCCCTTGCCGGCAAGCCCTTGAAGGGCTGTCGGATCGATATCTCGTTGCGGGACGGTGTGATGGCCGTCCAATCCGGCTGGAACGCACTCGCCTTTGCTTCCGGGGAGCAACCTGCTCGAACCGGGACCGCCAGCCCGTTCATCGCTCCCAACCAGGTGTTCGAAGCGTCTGACGCCCCCTTCACCCTGGCCATCGTCTCCGAGCGTCATTTCGAGCTGCTCACCGACGCCCTGGAGCGACCCGATCTGGCCAAGGACTACCCCAGCAACGAGGCGCGGATGGCCAATCGCATCCAGCTGGCCCGAAGATTGGGCAACGTGTTCAAGACCGAGACAGCCGAGTATTGGATCGATCTACTCGAGCAGGTGGGGCTCCCGGCGGGGCGGGTGCTCACCCTGGCTGAAGCCTTCGCTGATCCCCAGGCCAGGCACAACGAGATGCTGGTCGGGCTCGACCATCCGACCGCCGGGAGGATCCAGGTGACCGGGTCTCCGATTCGGATCGACGGCGCACCGGCGAGGACCGACACCCCGCCGGCCACCCTGGGCCAGCACACTATGCCGATCCTCCGAGAGCTCGGAGTCGACGACAGCACCATCGGGCAAATGGTGGAGGCCGGGACCGCAGTCGTATCGTGACCTGGTGATCCACTGGGCGCCTGAGGTGAGTGACGACTGGGGCGAGGTTCTCGCCGCGCTCACCCGAGCGTTCGAGGCCACCCGGGCCGCCGCCCAGGCCGGAGACTCCATCGTATATGTGGTGCACAACGACGACCTCCTGGGGCGACGGGGCGCAGGAAAGGCGATGGTTGCCGCCGGATTGCTCTCGGCAGCCAGGACCGCGGCCCTGGAAGGGATCAAGGACGGCTGGACGGTCAACGTCGTCGCCTTCTCGGCTGGCACGGATCCCGAGACAGTCGCCGACTGGGCCGACCATCTCATCGCGTCCTCCGATGTCACCGGCGAGGTGCTGAGGATCGGCCCCGACCACATCGGAAAGGCCCTGCCATGAACGGGGTGGTCGTGGTCACCGGTGCCGCCCGTGGCATCGGGCGCGCCATCGCAGAGAAGATGGCGGCCACCGGTCCCCTGACGGTCATCGGGGTCGACCTGGCTCCGGAGCTGGCCTTGGCTGAGCAGATCACCCCGGTCCAGGTCGACCTGACCTCACAGGAAGGCCCGGCGGCTGTGCACCAGGCCGTCGAAGCATCGGGTGTGCCCCTGATCGGGCTCGTGAACAACGCCGGGATCACCAGAGACTCGCGGTTGGTCAACATGAGCGACGAGAGCTTCCGCTCGGTCCTCGAGGTGAACCTGGGCGCCGCCTACCGCCTCTGCACCGAACTGGCCCCGTTGATGAGCGACGGGGCGTCGATCGTCAACATCGCCTCCCGGGCCTATCTGGGAAACTTCGGCCAGTACAACTACTCGATGTCCAAGGGCGGGTTGGTCGGGATGACGAGGGCCCTTGCCCTCTCCCTGGCACCGGCGATCCGCGTCAACGCGGTGGCTCCTGGGTTGATCGCTTCCGAGATGAGCATGGCCATCCCAGAGGAGGCGCGGGACAGAATGGTGTCGGCCATCCCTCTCGAGCGGATGGGAACGCCCGACGAGGTGGCGAACCTGGTCTGGTTCCTGCTCACCCCCCTCTCCGGTTACGTCACCGGCGAGGTGATCGTGGTGGGAGGCGGCCGGAGCCTGTCCTAGCCCCCGTAATTGGGACCTAACAGGGGTCATATGCGGACCTATCCAACCCAATTACGTCAGGGGAACGTCCGTGGGATGCGCTGCACGTTTATCCAGCGAAGCTCGGTGAACTCATCCAGAGCGGCCTGTCCACCGAACCGCCCGTAGCCGCTGCCTTTCATGCCGCCGAATGGCGCCTGCGGCTCGTCATTGACGGTTTGGTCACCGATGTGCACCATTCCCGTCTCCAGGCGGAGCGCCATATCGAGCGCTTGATTGAAGTCGTTGGTCAGGATGCCCGCCGACAATCCGTAAGCAGAGTCGTTGGCGACCGCCAGAGCTTCCTCTTTGTCGTTCACGACGACAATCGGCGCCACCGGCCCAAAGGTCTGCTCGGTAAAGAGCCGCATGTCGGGTTTGACGTTCCTGACAACGGTCGGGTGATAGACCAAGTTGTCGTACTGCCCCCCCGCTACCAGCTCGGCGCCCCCTGCGACAGCTTCCTCGACCTGGGCATGCACCTTGTCGACCGCCCTTTGGTTGATCAATGGCCCGATCGCCGTTGCGGGGTTGGTGGGATCGCCCATCGGTAATGCCAGCGCTCGCTTCTTCAGCTTCTCGGTGAACTCGTCCGCGATGCTCTTCTCGATGATGATCCGCTCGGTGGACATGCAGATCTCACCCTGGTGGAGGAACGAGCCCCAGGCCGCCGCATTCACCGCGTAATCGACGTCTGCATCCCCGAGGATGATGAGGGGGTCCTTGCCACCCAACTCGAGGACGGCGCGCTTGAGGTGCCGACCGGATTTCTCGGCGATGATCCTT
The DNA here is from genome assembly GCA_040905925.1 of Acidimicrobiia bacterium. Taxonomy (GTDB): domain Bacteria; phylum Actinomycetota; class Acidimicrobiia; order Spongiisociales; family ZC4RG35; genus JALYNX01. Next base: position 23,838 of record JBBDQO010000093.1, read on the forward strand.
CCCACCTCCGTCGAGCCTGTGAACGAGACCCGCCTCACGGCCGGATGGGCGATCATGACCTCCCCGACATCCGATGCGTCCTGGCGGGTGGTGGTGATCACGTTGAGCACCCCGGGAGGCAGCCCCGCTTCTTCGAAGATCTCGGCGAGCAGGATGCCACCGGTGATGGGCGCTTCTTCGGAGGGCTTCAGCACTGCGGTGTTCCCATACGCGATGGGTAGGGCAAACGACCGGGTGGCCAGGATGTAGGGCACGTTGAAGGGCGCAAAGCAGGCCACCACCCCGGCAGGCTGGCGGATCGCCAGGAAGAATGAATTGGCGTGATCGGCGGGAAACGTCTCGCCCTTGACGTCATAGGCCGCACCTGCGGCCATCCGCAGCAGGCCGGGCACGAAAATCATCTGGAACATCGAGATGCCGATCGTCCCCCCAACCTCTTCCATCATCGCCTTCACCAGCTCGTCCTGACGGCGCTCCATGACGTCGGCCGCCTTCAGGAAGATCTGCCGACGAAAGCCAGGGGGCGAAGCGGACCACTCCGGGAATGCGACACGGGCGGCCTCGATCGCCTGCGTGGCGTCCTCTGTCTTCCCCGCCGGCACGTTCGCGTACACCTCGCCGGTGAAAGGGTTCAGGTCCTCGAAGGTGTCCCCGCTCGACGCATCCAACCACTTGCCACCGATGAACATCTTGTGCCTCTTGGCGATCATCGCGCTCCTCCTTGCTTCTCGCTCGACACTAACCGGACCACCGGGCCGATGAACCGAGAAAGTGCCGAGCACAACCCGCCAGCACGCGTGGTCCCGGCAGTGTACGCTCATCGCACGGATGGCCGCTCTGCGCACAACCCCGTTCCCGAGGAGGAGGAAGAATGACCTCGATCACGAAGCGATATGGCCCGGTGGTGCTGATTCTGGCGATGGTGGTCTTACTAGCTGCCTGCGTCGAGGACGCAGCGGAGGACGGGACCACGACGACCGAGGAAGCAGCGCCCGGGAGCACCGAGCCGGCCGCGACCACCACGACGGAGGCGGCGATTGAGGCT
>JBBDQO010000094.1:0-24569 GCA_040905925.1 Acidimicrobiia bacterium
CTTCGGCCTCGGCGAGGCCCTGGTCTCCGGCCTGGTGAACGCGGACGTCTACAAGGTGCGGGACGGCGAAGTCGTCGCCAAGGCGGTCGCCACCAAACAGCTTGCCATCCACGCCTCGCCGGCAGGCGGAACAAAGGAGGAGCCGATCGCGCCGGAGCGGCAGGAGCAGCCAGCGTTGACGGATGCACAGGTCGTGCGGCTTGCGCAGCTGGGCCGGCAGATCGAGGAGCATTTCGGCCATCCCCAGGACATCGAGTGGTGCCTGGTCGACGATGGCTTCCAGATCGTCCAGAGCCGGCCGATTACCACGCTGTTCCCCATCCCCGCGGCCGGCGACCGCGACAATCACGTCTACGTCTCCGTCGGTCACCAGCAGATGATGACCGACCCCATGAAGCCCTTGGGGCTCTCCTTGTGGCAGCTGACTTCCCCAGCGCCGATGTACGTGGCCGGCGGGAGGCTGTTCGTCGACGTCACCCAGGGCCTGGCTTCGCCAGCGAGCCGCGCCGGCCTCCTGGAGGTCCTGGGGAAGTCCGATCCGCTGATCAGGGACGCGCTGCAGACCGTCCTCGATCGCGGCGACTTCATCCCGTCGCTCCCGGACGAAGGGCCCGGCGGGCCGCCGGCTGGCGGCGCGCCCACCCCGATCGAAACCGATCCGGCCATCGTCACCGACCTGATCGGGCACAACCAGGCGTCCATCGCCGCCTTGAAACGCGACATCCGGACGAAGTCCGGATCGGCGCTGCTCGACTTCATCCTGGCCGACATCCAGGAGCTGAGGCGGATCTTGTTCGATCCAAGAAGCCATCAGGTCTTCATGGGGGCGATGGAGGCCACGTGGTGGCTCAACGAGCAGCTGGAGGAGTGGCTCGGCGAGAAGAACGCGGCCGACACGCTCACGCAGTCCGTCCCCAACAACGTCACGTCGGAGATGGGGCTGGCGCTCCTGGACGTCGCCGATGTGATCCGCCCGTATCCGGAGGTGGTGGCATTCCTGCACAACGTCGATGACGAGGACTTTCTCGACGAGCTGGCCGAGCTTGCGGGCGGGCGGGAAGCGCGAGACGCCATCGGGGCCTTCCTCGACCAGTACGGCATGCGCTGCGTCGGCGAGATCGACATCACCAGGCCGCGCTGGAGCGAACGCCCCATCACGCTCGTGCCCGTGATCCTCGGCAACATCAAGAACTTCGAGCCAGGCGCTGGGGAGCGGCGCTTCGAGCAAGGACGGCAGGAGGCGTGGACGAAGGAACAGGAACTGCTGGAGCGCTTGCGAGCCCTGCCAGACGGGGAGCGGAAGGCCGAAGAGGTCAAGCGGATGATCGACCGAGTCCGGACCTTCATCGGGTACCGGGAGTATCCGAAGTACGGCATGGTCAGTCGCTACTTCGTGTACAAGCAGGCCTTGCTGGACGAGGCCGAGCGCCTCGTGCAGGCCGACGTGCTTCGTGAGAAGGAAGACATCTTCTACCTCACGTTCCAAGAGCTCCACGACGTCGTGCGCACGAACCAGGTGGATGAGGAGCTGATCCGTCGGCGCAAGGACGCGTTCAGGTCGTATCAAGCGCTCACGCCACCCCGGGTGCTCACGTCGGATGGCGAGGTCGTCGCCGGTGCGTACCGACGCGCCGACTTGCCGGCCGGCGCGCTGGTCGGCTTGCCGGTTTCTGCCGGGACCGTCGAGGGGCGGGCGCGAGTCATCCTGGACATGGCGGAGGCCGATCTCGAACCGGGCGACATCCTGGTCACGGCGCACACGGACCCCAGCTGGTCGCCCCTGTTCGTCGCGATCACGGGCCTGGTGACGGAGGTCGGGGGCCTGATGACCCACGGCGCAGTGATCGCACGGGAGTACGGCTTGCCGGCCGTCGTGGGGGTGGAACATGCCACCCGGCTGATCCGGGATCGGCAGCGGATCCGCGTCAATGGAACGGACGGGTACGTCGAGATCCTGCCCTAGGAGATTGCGGAGCAATTCGAGGTGGGAAGGCTCGCGTTTCGGGTCGAGGGGCGGCCTGATGGGCAAGGAAGGAGGATCCGCCGTGCCTGACCCGGCGTCGAATCCCACTCGGATCTGCTCGCCCCGGCCTGATGGCCAGCCGGGCTTCTACCGGATCTTCTAACGGGAGAAACGAAACAGGGCTACACGGGGTGGTACGGGTAGGGAGTCAGAATGCGCGAAACGCCAGCTCAGAGGTACTGCGAGGTACGGGACGGTACGGGCTGGCACCACGATCTGAAGGCTTATAACCGACGAGTAACGCGGGCCTGTAGCGGTCGCTTGTGGCAGGGGCTGGGCCGCTCTTGGGCCGCATGAGGCTGGAGAACGTCGGGATCGGTTGGGAGACGCCGCGAAGTGGCCCTATCGAGAACCACCTGGTAAGAGCCCGATTTTCGATCATTCACGCTGCTCCTCATTAAGCTCCGTTAGCCCCCGTGCCGGCCTTTCAAGCTGGAAACGCCGGTTCGAATCCGGTCGGGACTGCCCACCAAGGAGCCCTATGTCGATCGAAGCCACCCTCGCCTACAACAATGTGGTTGCCATCCTCTCCCTGGTCGCGCTGGCAGGTGCGGCGGGTCTGGTCATCTATCGGATGGCGAAGGGTTCCGGGGCGGCATACCTCCTGGGGGACAAGGCGATCTGGCTCGCCTGGGTGGTGGCAACGGTGGCCACCGTCGGCTCGCTCATCTACTCCGAAGTGATCCATTTCGTGCCGTGCAAGCTCTGCTGGTTCCAGCGGATCGGCATGTACCCGCTGGTATTCATCCTTCTGGTGGGCGCTATCCGGAGGGAGGCGCTTGTCAAGTACTATGCCCTGCCTCTCGCTCTGGCTGGTCTCGCCGTCTCCGTCTATCACAACGTGATCCAGTTCTACCCCAGTCTCGAAGGCGGCTCGTGCGACCCGCTCAACCCCTGCTCGGCGCGCTCGGTCGAGGTATTCGGGTTCATCGACATCCCATTTATGGCCGGCGCCGGGTTTATCTTGATCTCCGTCTTGCTTGCCCTCTATGTGAAAACTGAGAACGGATAATGACTCCACGCACCCAAAAGAAGCCTCCGGCCAAGACCGGTCCCAACCTGACCACCCTGTGGTGGATCCTCGGTGGGGTGGTCGGTCTCGGGTTGATCGTCCTCCTCGCGATCTCGATCGCCGGTGAGCAGGAAGTCGATAACAGCATCGGGTTCGGTGTCATCACCACGGAAGGTGAGCCGCTCCCGGTTTTCACCGACCCGATCAATGATGCGGCGATCGGTTTCACCGCCGCAACCATTAGCGGTGGCGACTGGGAGGACAACTCATACAGCATCGCCGCCGATGGGACGCCGAAGATCGTGGTGCTTCTCGCCCATTGGTGCCCCCACTGCCAGGTGGAGGTCCCAGTCATCCAGCAATGGCTCAACGATGGGGGACTGCCCGATGGGGTGGACATGTACTCGGTGACCGTCTTCACGGATCGCCTCCGCGGCAACTGGCCTCCGCAGGACTGGCTCGAGGGAGCGGGTTGGACACTTCCGGTGATCATGGACGACGAGATCGGGACCGCGGCCACCGCCTTCGGGATGGCGAGCACTCCCATGTATGTCGTGCTGGACGGGGACAACAAGGTGGTGCAACGGATCTCGGGAGAGATCGGCGTCGACGGTCTCAATACTTTGAGCCAGATTGCACTCGAAGGCGCCGGCTGAGGCTCAGCTCTCGAGGGACCTGATCTTCTCCAGCCGCCGGACATGACGTTCTTCGCGGCTGAACTTGGCCTCGAGAAAGGTGGTCACCAGGTCCTGGGCCAGCGCTAACCCGATCACTCGTGCACCGAGACAAATCACATTGACGTCGTCGTGCTCCACCATCTGATGCGCGGTGTACATGTCATGGGCCACCGCCGCCCTGATCCCGTTCAGCTTGCTGGCCGCCACCGAGGCGCCCGCACCTGAACCGCAGATGATGATCCCCCGGTCGGCCCGCCCGTCGAGGACCGCCTGTCCCACCGCCGCCGCATAGTCCGGATAGTCGACGGGCTCCGCGGAATGGGTCCCCAGGTCGTAGACGGCATGACCGGATTCAGCCAGCCAGGAAGCCAGATGTTCCTTCATCGAGTATCCGGCGTGATCGGAGCCGAGTGCGATTCTCATTGGCCTCGGCAGGGTAGCCATGCCACTCATCCCGACCGGAACCAACATGTGGTTGCCGACGTGGGGTGGTTACATTCGGCGCAATGTCCGTGATCGTCGTGGAGGGTGGAGCGCGTCTCCAAGGAACCGTTGGCGTGCGCGGCGCCAAGAACGCGGTGCTCAAGGAGATGGTTTCTGCTCTGCTCGCCCCCGGGCGTCATCGTCTCACCAATGTGCCGACGATCCTCGACGTCGACTTGATGTGCCAGGTCCTGAAGCACCTCGGTTGTCGTGTCGAACAGGGCAGCAACGAGCTGTGGGTGGTGGTGCCCGACGAGCTGAACCCGGAGGCGCCGATCGAGCTGGTACGCCAGATGCGAGCTTCGATTGTCGTGTTGGGCCCGCTGCTTGCCAGGACCGGCGTGGCCAGGGTGGCTCTTCCCGGTGGCGACGACCTGGGGGCGAGGCCCATCGACATGCATCTCAGCGGTCTGGAAGCCATGGGCGTCACCTTCGAGCTGGTCCATGGTGAGCTGGTAGGAACGGTTGACGGCCGTCTCAAAGGGACCGAGATCGAATTGCCCTTCCCGTCGGTGGGCGCAACCGAAAGCCTGTTGTTCGCCGGCGTCACCGCCGAAGGGGAGACCGTGATCGTGAACGCGGCCCGTGAGCCCGAAGTCCAGGACCTGATCGATCAGCTACTGGCGATGGGCGCCGACATCAGAGGTGGCGGCACATCGTTGGTGACGATCGTCGGGGTGGATGGCCTCTCCGCAGTCGAACATCGGGTCATCCCCGACCGGCTCGAGGCCGGGACCTATGCGGTCGCTGCTGCGATCACCGGGGGAGACGTCACCGTGACCGGGTGCTCCACGGCGGACCTCCGGATGGAATTGATGAAACTCGAAGAGACCGGGGCCCAGGTCGAGCGCGGCGACGGGTGGCTGAGGGTGATAGGCCCGGAGCGACCGGCTCCGGTCGACTTCGCCACGCTCCCCTTTCCCGGTTTCCACACTGACATGCACCCCCAAATGGTGGCGCTGCTCACGGTGGCCTCCGGCACCTCGGTGATCACCGAGAACCTCTACGACTCCCGCTTCCGGTATGTGGGTGAGCTGGCCCGGATGGGGGCCGACATCACCACCGAGGCTCAACATGCCATCGTCCGGGGTGTTGATCAGCTCTCCGGATGCCCGGTGCTGGCGTCCGATATCCGGGCGGGGGCGGCCTTGGTTCTCGCCGGGCTGCGTGCCGACGGCACCACATCGGTCGCCGACGCCGAGCACATCGACCGCGGGTACGAGGACTTCACCGGTCGTCTCGCTGCCCTGGGAGCGCGGGTCTCGAGGGAGTGAGTCGATTGGGTGAGCCCCGGCAAGCCCTTAGAATCGGGAAGAGTCGACGCCAACAACCGGTTCTACCAAACGATGACATCAAGCACACCAGTGACGATCTCCTCGGCCGATTCGGCCGATCGGGTCAAAATTGACCAGGAGAAACTTGCCGAAACCCTCGAGTACATCCGCCCGGCGGTACAGGCCGACGGCGGTGATTTGATCCTGCTCGGGACCGATGGTGGGACTGTCAACATCCAAATGGTCGGCGCTTGTGGTGGCTGTCCTCTGTCGATGATGACCTTGAAGGCGGGGATCGAACGGATCCTGATGGACCGAGTTCCCGGTGTCGAAGAGGTCAACGCCAGCGCCGATGCCCCAGTCCTCCACGAGGACGTGTCACTGCCCAAGAACGGCGGGATCACCCTTCCCGGCCATTTGATTGCGTCCCCCGATCTGGCCTGACCGTTCTTTAGTCTCTCCCTGATGAGCCCGTTCGAGCTGATCGATCGCGCCCGAACCGGCGACCGGGCTGCCTTGGCGCGCCTGGTGACGGCTATCGAATCGGGCGAGTCGGATGTCGTCGCGGCCCTTGGCAGCCTAAGTGGCGAAGGGCAAGCCAGCCGCATCGGGATCACCGGCCCGCCCGGTGCGGGAAAGTCGACCCTGATCGGCGCCATCATCACGGAACTGCGTTCGCGCTCGCTCACAGTGGCGGTCCTCGCCGTGGATCCCTCCAGCCCGCTCACGGGCGGAGCGCTCCTGGGCGACCGAATCCGAATGCAGGATCATGCGGAGGACCCCGGCGTCTACGTCCGCTCCATGGCCAGCCGGGGACATCTCGGCGGTCTGGCCGTGGCAGCAGGCGCCACCATCGACCTCCTTTCCAACGCCGGATTCGACTACGTGCTCGTGGAGACGGTGGGCGTGGGTCAGTCCGAGGTCGAGGTGATGGATTTGGTCGATCTGGTGGTGCTGGTGGTCGGTCCCGGGTGGGGTGACCAGATTCAGGCTGAGAAAGCCGGGATCGTGGAGATCGCAGGTCTTTATGTCGTCAACAAGGGCGACCGCCCTGGTGTCGATGAGGTCCGAATCGCGTTATTGGGTGCTGCCGGCGAATCCGGGCCCGAAGTCTTGACCACGACCGCCAGCACCGGCGAGGGCGTTGCTGCCCTGGTCGATGCCATGGACCGGCTGGTAGGGAGCTAGCCGGCCAGCGCCGCCTGCGCGGCCGCCAGACGCGCCCCTTCGATTCTGGGCGGGCTGCACGACACGTAATCGAGGCCGAGCTCGTGGACGAAAGCGATCGACTCCGGATCCCCTCCGTGCTCCCCGCATAGACCCACGGTCAGGGCGGGGTTTGCTTCCAGGCCTTCTTTGGCGGCAACCCGCACAAGACGGCCCACTCCGGCGCGGTCGAGGGTCTGGAACGGGTTTGAGGCGAGGATCCCACGCTCCAGATAGTCACGGAGGAAGAGCCCCTCGGCGTCGTCGCGGCTCAAGCCGTACGTCATCTGGGTGAGGTCGTTGGTCCCAAACGAGAAGAAATCGGCGACCTTGGCGATCAAACCCGCCGTCAGCGCCGCTCGGGGCAGTTCGATCATGGTTCCCACCGGAACCTCCAGCTCGAGGCCAGATTCGAGGGCTGCCGCGGCGACCTCTTCTTCGATCATCTCCCGCATGCGGATCAGCTCCTCCACGTCTGCCACAAGGGGGATCATGATCTCGAGCATCGGGTGACCGCCCGCCTGCCGTCGCCTCACCAGCGCATGGCACGCGGCACGGGCCTGCATCCGGTACAGGTGATCGACCATGAGTCCGAGCCGGACGCCGCGCAGCCCAAGCATCGGGTTGTCTTCCTCCCATCGAGCGACGTGTTCGGATACCGACTGGAGGTCGTCGATGGGTCGGCCCGCCTTGGCGCGCAGCCGCATCTCGTGCTCCAACTCGAACCGGGAAGGCAGGAATTCGTGGAGCGGAGGGTCGAGGAGCCGGATCACCACAGGTAGACCGTCCATGGCCTCGAGAAGGCTCTCGAAATCACCGACCTGGACTCGTTCCAGTTCGTGCAGAGCCTCGGACCGCTCCTCTTCGACATCGGAGAGGATGATCCGTTGCACCACCTTGAGTCTCTCGCCGAGGAACATGTGCTCCGTTCTCGCCAGCCCAATGCCTTGCGCCCCGTATTTCCTGGCGGTCACCGCATCCGCTGCGGTGTCTGCGTTCGCCCAGACTTCGAGCACCCTGAACTGATCCGCCCATTCCAGGAGCTGCTGCAATTCGGGCGGGGACTCGGGGGCGACAACATCGACACTGCCGATGAACACGGTCCCCGTGGAGCCGTCGATCGTCAGCAGGTCACCTGCCCGGATCTCCCCGGCGGGGGTACGGGCGACACCGGCTTCGACGTCGACCACGAGACTTGCCGCTCCGGTCACGGCAGGTTTGCCCATGCCCCTGGCCACGACCGCGGCGTGGGAGGTCTTCCCGCCTTGACTGGTGAGTATCCCAATCGCGGCCACCATGCCGTGAATGTCGTTGGGGGTGGTCTCCGGACGGACCAGGATGACCGTTTCCCCTGTTCTCGCCTGGGCCACCGCATCGTCCGAAGAGAACACGGCTCTCCCGATGGCGGCCCCGGGTGAGGCCGCGACACCAGTGACGGCGGCATCGGACTGCTTGACGTGATCGGCGATCCGGGGCCGGTGGAGTTGCTCGAGGGAGGCGGGGGCGACCCGTCTCACCGCGGTGGGTCGGTCGATGAGACCCTCCTCCACCATGGCCACGGCCATCTTGACCGCCGCCGCAGCAGTGCGCTTCCCGGCGCGGGTCTGGAGGATGTAAAGGACGTCGTGTTCAATGGTGAACTCGATGTCACACATGTCCTGATAGTGGGTCTCCAGGCCGTTCATGATCTCCAACAGCTGGCGGTGGCACTCCGGGTGGAGCTCCCTCAACTGGTCGAGAGTCAGGGGGTTGCGGATCCCGGCCACGACATCCTCGCCCTGGGCCCGGGGCAGGTAGTCGCCATATATGACCCGCGCCCCGGTTCCGGGGTCCCTGGTGAAGCAGACTCCCGTGCCTGAGTCGTCACCGAGGTCACCGAAGACCATCATCTGCACGTTGGCCGCGGTCCCCAGGTCGTCGGGAATCGCGTTGATCCTCCGGTACTCGATGGCTCGCTTGGTGTTCCAGGAGCTGAACACGGCCGTGATCGCCCCCTTCAACTGCTCACGAGGGTCGGTAGGGAGCTGGCCGGGTCGGAGCTCCTCGACGATTGCCTGGAACTGGCGGGTGGCGACCTCCAGGTGGGAGGTGTCGAGCTCTGAATCGTCCCTAACCCCTGCCGACGCCCTGAGCTCGCTGAGAACGTCCTGGAACAGGATCTCGTCCACCCCGAGGACCACATCTCCGTACATCTGCACGAAGCGGCGATAGGCGTCCCACGCGAAATGAGGATCGCCGGACCACTCGATCAGTGTCTTGACCAGGTCGTCGTTGATCCCGAGGTTGAGGACGGTGTCCATCATCCCCGGCATTGAGAACTTGGCCCCAGATCTGACCGAGAGCAGGATCGGAACCGGGCCTCCCCCGAGAGCGCGGTTGGTTCGGTCCTCCAGTCGCGCGATCGCCGCGTCCACCTCCGCCCACAGATCCTCGGGAACGTGGCCGTCTCTCATCGTCAGCCGACAGACCTCGGTGGTGATGGTGAAACCGGGTGGGACCGGCAGCTGCAGCGAGGTCATCCGGGCCAGCCCGGCGCCCTTTCCTCCGAGCAGGTCAGGGTCGGTGCCGTCGGTAGCGGAGAAGTCGAAGAGGTGGGGCAAGAGCTTCCTGTTCCTTGTGCCGGATAAGACGAAGTTAATTTCCTTGTGCCGGATAAGACGAAGTTAATGATTCTCGACGGTCGGGCAATAGGGTCCACCAGAAACAAAGACGGGTCTTTCGTCACCTTTTACTGCTCGATTTCTCCCAGACCGCATGTTCAAGGATCATCGAGCAGGTGAAATCGGTCATCGCCCGCGTGGATGAGGTTGTCATCCCATTCCTCCGCCGTTGGGGAATACCCACGCTTCGGATCTCTCTGGCGGTGGTGTTCATCTGGTTCGGGGCCCTGAAGGTCTTCGGGGTGTCCCCGGTGGTCGATCTCGTGGCCTCCACGGTCTATTGGGTCGATCCGGACTGGTTCGTCCCGGCGTTGGGGGTGGTGGAGGTATTGGTCGGTGTGGGTCTTGCCGCGAGACTCGGTCTGCGGCTGGTCCTGTTGGTGCTTGCACTGCAGATGCTGGGCACATTCCTGGTGTTCGCCCTGCTGCCTGACGTCACCTTCCAGGACGGTAATCCTCCGCAGCTGACCATCGAGGGGGAGTTCGTGCTCAAGAACCTGGTCCTGCTGGCGTCGGCGATGGTGGTTGGCGCCAGCATCGATTCAGCTGAGGTGTTGGTGGTGGATCAGGAGTCGGCTTCGACCAGTTAGGCGAGCCAGGGCCGTATTTCCTCCCCCAGGAGCGAAGCGACGTTGGCGGAGGTGGCCCGAAGGTCCGGAGGGGGCAATCCTCACGCTTAGACCGCATGCCCGAAGGATCTACGCGTCCTGTTCGGTCTCGATCCCCAACTCGACGAAGATGCGATGCCGCTCCTCGGTGTAGTGGCTTTCGCTCACCAGGTTGGCGTTGTACTGCTCGCTCAGAGCCCTGAATTCCTCCATGAGGGCTGTCTCGTCCGGCTCCTCGGCCTGCGCCGACTCCTCGACTCGGTCCTCGCGACGCTGGCGCTTGGCCTCTTGCTTCTCCTGACGGGTCCGCTCCCGGGCCCGCTTGCTCATTGCCTCACGTCCTCGTTGTGCCATGTGGATCCTCTGGTCGCGGAAGGCGCCGACTCACCGGGCTATTTTGGACAAAGACGCCAACAGAGCCCGGAACCGAACTTCCCGTCCGGTCCAACCTGGTCGGTCGCGGGCCGTGCCTGCGGGGCCTGGTGGTGAGATACGCAATGACCACCCTAACCCCGTGGGGCCGCTAGACGGGAAACGTCGCAGCTCGTTCGAATCCTCGAATGGCTCCGGCGGACTCGGATTAACCGCGCGGAACGGTTACTGTGAAAACCACAGCGCACGCCTGGATGCGTGCTGCGCCTTTCTTCGCTCCTTCTTACCGTCGGGTGAAGTCGCCACAGGTGCCTACCTAGACCCTCCGCTTCAAATCGAAGGTGAACCCAGGTTGGGCGAGCTGTGGGGCGTCAAGTACTTCGACGGTTCGAGCTTCGGAAGGAGCATGTCAATGTCCACCAATCTCTATGTGGGGAACCTTTCGTTCACCACCGACTCCGCGGAACTGGAGTCCCTATTCGCGCCCCACGGTCGTGTGACCAAGGCGCAGGTCATCAATGACCGCGACACCGGTCGGTCCCGCGGTTTCGGGTTCGTCGAAATGGATTCGGCCGAAGAGGCGCAAAATGCGATCTCCTCGTTGAACGGCAAGGACATGGGCGGGCGCCAGCTCACCGTGAACCTGGCCAAAGAGCGTTCCCGCTAAACAGTTGCGGCGAGACGGCTTGCGCCGTCGAGCCGTTATGAACAAGGTGAGGCCCTCCGGAAACCCGGGGGGCCTCAAACTTTATGGGTCGTTCAGGCCGGGGGAAGCTCGACGAAGGCGAGCTCGACGCCGTCACCGGTCAAGGCGAGAAAATCATCGCCGGCCCTCGCCGAGGTTGCCCGGGAGAGCGCTTCGAGATAGGCGTTCTCTGCGGCCATGGTTTCCTCAGGAAAACACGCCATCTCGGTTTGGAACAACGCGGAGAAGGTGACCTCGCCATCGGAGAGGGTATAGGACCCGCCGTAGCTGTTACAGGCAGCGGTGCCTCCCACGGTCTCACCTTCGATGGTCAGGGTGATCGGGTGACCCTCGACGAGCGGGATCGGCTCGCCGTCCAGGGTTCCCGTTTCCAGTTGCCAGGCCCCCTCGATCGAGCCCGGCTCGGCCGGATCGCCACATGCGGTCACTATCAGTCCGACGATGCCGAGAGCGAGCAGAGGCTTCTTCATGACGGTTGGACGCTGAGCGCCCGGCCACGGTTCCAGTCACAGGGCGGCGCCGGCCGCCAGGATCACCCCGGTCCAGAGATGGAGCCTGCTGTTCATGATCAAAGCCCGGATCAGGGAGTGGCCGTCGGTGCTCTGCCACAACGTCCGCACCGGTCCGACGGCATAGGGGGTGAGCATCGCTGCGAACAGAGTGGGGAGCGGAGTCCATCCAGCCACGGCGAAGATCACGATGAGCACGAAGGCGCCATAGACCAGCACGGCATACAGCCATTTGGTTTGCTCCCTCCCGAGGATCACCGCCAGTGTCCGTTTGCCGGTCTCGGCGTCGGTGGCGAGATCCCGGTAGTTGTTGGCGACGAGGAGGGCGGTGACCAGCATCCCCACCGGGACCGCCAGCAGCCAGGCGGCCGCCGGGGCGGACATGTCATGCACGTACCGGCTGCCCACCGTCGCCACCATCCCAAAAAAGACGAAGACGAACACTTCTCCCAACCCGTGGTACCCGTAGGGGATCGGACCCCCGACATAACTCAGCATGGCGATGATCGAGATGGCACCGATGACCAGGATCAGCGGCCCGGCGATCACTGCCAGACCGACGCCGGCAATGCCAGCGATCAGGATCGCCACGATCACCCCCGTCCACATCTGTCGGGGGGTGAGCACACCGAGCGCAACCATGCGGGGTGGGCCGAGCCGGGCGGTGGTGTCGACACCACGTTTGGCGTCCGAGGCGTCATTGGCGAAGTTGGCGGCGACTTGGATGGCGACTGCGGGCAGCAGGGCCAATGCGAAGGCATCCCAGCGGAACACCCCTTCACCGAGGGCCAAACCCCCTCCCACCAAGATCGGCACCACGGCGGCCGGCAGAGTGTGGATCCGAGCTGCCGTTTTCCAGGCCTGGAACGCGGTCAACGGGTCAGAAGTGCCAGGGATAGTGGCCAAAGTCCGGGTCTCGCTTTTCGAGGAAGGCATCCCGACCTTCTCGGGCCTCGTCGGTCATGTATCCGAGTCTGGTGGCCTCCCCGGCGAAGATCTGCTGGCCGACCAAGCCGTCGTCGATCAGGTTGAAGGCGAATTTGAGCATGCGCTGGGAGGTTGGGCTCTTGTGGGTGATCTCAACCCCCCACTCCAACCCCACTTTCTCCAGATCGGCGTGGGGGACGACAGCGTTGACCATCCCCATCTCGTAGGCCTCCCGGGCGGTGTAGCTCCTGCCCAGGAAGAAGATCTCCCGTGCCCGCTTCTGGCCCACCTGACGGGCTAGATAGGCCGACCCGTACCCGGCGTCGTAGGAGGCGACATCGGAATCGGTCTGCTTGAAAAGGGCGTGCTCCTCGGAGGCGATGGTCAGGTCACAGACCACATGGAGACTGTGCCCTCCACCAACTGCCCAACCGGGTACCACCGCGATCACCACCTTGGGCATGAACCGGATCAATCGCTGCACTTCGAGGATGTGGAGTCTCCCCACCCGGGCCGGGTCCACCGACTCAGGTTCCTCGCTCTCGGCGTACTTGTACCCGTCCGCGCCTCGAATCCTCTGGTCGCCGCCTGAGGAGAAGGCCCATATCCCGTCCTTCGGGGAGGGCCCGTTCCCGGTGAGCAGGACACACCCGACATCTGTGGTCTGGCGGGCGTGGTCCAGGGTGCTGAAAAGCTCGTCGACGGTATGTGGGCGAAAGGCGTTGCGGACCTCGGGTCGATCGAAGGCGATCCGAACCACCCCGGCGCCTTTTGCCCGGTGATAGGTGATGTCGGTCAGATCGAAACCGGGGACAGGGTCCCAGGCGTCGGTGTCGAAGATCTCGGAAACCACAGACCCGCAGGATAAGAGGCACAATCGTACTGTGATCGATTGGCTCTCCCGTCACGACCCGAATCGTGTGTTCCTCGAGACTCCCGCTGGGTCGTACAGGTATGGGGAAATCCTCGATTCCCTCCATAACCGACCGGTGGCCGGCCTCGAATTGCTCCGGCCCCGCCTCGATGCCGGCTCAGTCGTCGACTTCCTGGCCGTGATCTCCAGCGGTTGCGCGGTGGTGGTCGGCCCGGAGGTGGAGGTGCCCCTTGCCATCGACCCCCAGGGTGCGGCAACGGTGCTCTTCACCTCGGGCACGACCGGCGGCTCGAAGGGGGTGCGGCTGACCCGGGCCAATTGGGTGGCGGCGGTCAGCGCCTCGCAAAAGCATCTCGGCAACGGATCCGATGACGTGTGGCTTCTGGCTATGGCACTGCACCGGGTCGGGGGCCTAGCCATCATCCTCCGCTCCGCCCTCTCGGGCGGAACCGTCCGCATGCTGGCCAGGTTCGACGCCGGGGAATTCTCCGCCGCTCTCCGGAGCGGAGTGACCTTCGCCTCGGTGGTGCCGACGATGCTGCAGCGGATTCTCGACATCCACCCGGGCCCGTATCGCGGGTTGCGGGCGGTCCTGGTCGGTGGGGGCCCGATACCCGACGGGTTGCTGGAACGGGCGTCCGAGGCCGGTCTGCCGGTACTTCCCAGTTACGGGATGACCGAGACCTGTGGCCAGATCGCCACCCTCAGGCCCGGGTCGCCGGTGCAGAGCAAGGCTCACCCCCTGCCCGGTGTCGAGTTGCGGATCGAGCCCGACCACCGGATCGCGGTTCGGGGGCCGATGTTGTCCCCCGGGTACCTCGGGGAGGCCGATCGAGACCCAGGCTCCTGGTTTGTGACCGGTGACCTCGGAGAGCTGAACCTGGATGGCTCGTTGCGGGTGCTGGGCCGGGCCGACAGCATCATCGTTAGCGGGGGCGAGAACATCGATCCCGAGATGATCGAGGCATCCCTGATGGGCATCGCCGGTGTCGAGGCGGCGCTGGTGTTCGGTGTCCCCAGTCCGGAATGGGGGATGGAGGTGGCCTGTCTCTATGTGGGTGATCTCCAACCCGACGTGCTCGAGGCGCGTCTCCGGGAGCGGTTGCGGGGGAGCCTGATCCCCAAACGCTGGCGGCGTGTCGGTGCACTCCCGACGACGGATCTCGGCAAGCCGGATCGGGGTCAGGCGATTCGGCTGCTCAGCTGAGACGACGGGCGATCAAGACGCCCTGGCGCAGGGGGAAGGCCACTGCCTCGAAGTCGGGATCGTCGGCGATCAGCCGGTTGAAGGGGTCGGTGCCTTGACCCTGGTCGATCCACCCGGAGCCGGTGCCATAGACATTGTCGGCGAGAACCAGACCCCCGACCGCGATCAGCGGCCGGGCAATCCGGAAGTAGTCGGAATACTCGTGCTTCAACGCGTCGAGAAACAGCACGTCGACACTGCCCGGCTCCAGCTCGACCGCCAGGTCGGTGAGCACTTCGATTCCGGTCCCGGGGCGGATCTCCACCCGATCGGTGATTCCGGCCCGTTCGAACTGCTTCCGGGCGAAGGCGGCGTGCTTGGGCTCGGCTTCGATGGTGATCAGACGCCCCTCGGGTTTCAGCCCTCGTGTGATCCAGATCCCGGAGTAACCGCCCAGGGTCCCGACCTCAACCGCGAGCAGGCCCCTGGTCATCGAGGTCAGGATCTTGAGAAGCCGCCCGACGTCGGCGCCCACCGAGATGTCGGGCAGTCCGGCCACCACTGCCTCGGCCATCAGCCCTGAAAGGTGGTCGTCCTCGGCGCCGAAGACATCTCGTGAGTAGTCGTTGAGGAACTCCCAACGTTGGGGGGTCATGTCCATGGGCAGGACCCTAGACGCGGTTGAACTCCGTGCTCGAGGCAGTGCTGATCAGCTTGGGTCGTCTAAATCTCCGCAACGGGCTTGACCTGGAACGGCTGTCCCAACTCGATACGACGGCAACGACCACGGCCGCGCAGAACGCTACCCACCACCATGGGAGAACGGTTGCCCAACGGAGATCGTTCGGATCGCTCCACGGCTTCCACCGTTCCGGGACCATCCAGGACACGGCGTAGAGCCCGAGCAGCGTGGCCGAGGCGATCTTGCCCGGCTCGTCATCCCATCGCTTGGTGATCACGGCGGCGATGGCCAGCCCACAGCTAGCCATGGTCGCCGCTTCGAGTATGAGTCGACCAATGGGAAGTTCGGATCTCTCAGGTTGAAGCGAGGTGCGCCAGACCGGATCGATTCCTCCCTGCGAACCAGCCCAGAACAGGATGACCACCCCGGTCACCCATGGAACGAGCCCCAGAACCATCCGAAGCGACCTCCGTCTACGAAGTGACGACGGCATCGGGTCTGTGGTCGGCGCCGCAGGATCGTCGAAGGCGAAACTGAGCCCGAGACCAGCCACGAGTAGCCCGGCCCTGAGGTAGAGCTGGCGGCTGGCGAAGTCGGGCGACAGGTCGGTTATCGCCCAGGCCAGCAGTCCGATGATGACCAGCACCGGGACCCAAGAGATCCAAGGTAGGGCGGGGATGAGCCTGCGAAGCAGAGTCACCGGCAGGGTGCTTCGTAGAAGTCGAGCTCGGGATAGACCGGCGCAGACAGACCGAACCATGAAGCCAGGTCTGCCGATGTCGTGGCTGGGCCCATGACCTCTGTCCACCGAGAAAGCAGTTCCGAGTGAACCTCAGCTACCGGCAATGCGAGAAGTTCAGCCGCCAGCTCGGCGTCGGGTCGACCAATCATCACCGACGGACTGTGGGCGCGGTCGGGCCATATCAAAGTGTTGAAGGAGGGGTACACCTCCAGCCTCCGATCGACAATGGACGAATTGTCAGCCAATGCCGCACCGACAAGCCACACAGCCACGGCAGCTCGGGCTTGACCGATGGCGGAACACGAATGTGGGGAGGGTGGCGAGCTCTCCAGCTGTGCCCGCAAGTCCCCCGGATAGTCCAGATTCTGTTCAACGATCGAATCGATTTCCTCAGGGGTGTCGCTGCGAATCTCGCGTCTGCTGGGAAGACCAACCGCGGATTGAGCAACATCCAGCGCGAATCGGAAGCCCTGGGTCGGCGGGCCGCCGACTCGGTCCCATTCAAGACTGGTCAACACCACGGATCCGGTGGTGGGGACTCCGGAGTTGTCATCCCAACCGTGATTGGGAGGACGTTGGATCACGGTGTCGATCGAGACCGGAGCCAAGTCGTTGACCGAGGCCACGGTCTCCTGCCAACGTGGGATCCAATCGGCATAGAACTCAAAGGCGCAGTACTCGATCTCGTCCAAGGTGCTGCAAACCTGGTTGGCAGCCGCCTCCGGCCAATCAAACCCGATCGTCGGTTCTGACGACAGGTTGAGGGAGACCACGACGACAGCGATACCGAATAGACCGCCAACTGCAAGAGGAGCAAGACGACCTCTCCCTCGGTTGTGAAGTGCGAGCATCCCAAGCACGAGGGCGAGAACGGCCAGATAGCCGAGATGGAGGGCAGAGGGTCGGAATGCGAGGTCCTCGACTGGAGAGAAGGCGCTGGGCGTCATCCACGGCGCCAACCATTCGACGTTGGCTGTAGGCCCTGGCTCTGGACTGAAGATCTGGGCGTCGGGTGAAGCCAAGAACTGGAGGGCCGCCAATCCCATCAGAGCTACGGGGGCCACGATCGGGTGCGGCAACCATCGGCCGAGTACGACGCCTGCCAACCCAAAAACGATGACCAGAAATGGTCCCACCGCAAGCTCCCACAAGTCGATGGTCCCAATCGGCCCACCCAGCAGCAGATAAATCATGCCGACGGCTTGGAGGAGGACGGCCAGAAGGACCGGCCCGATCACGCCAAGCTGTACGCCGAGAATACGTCGGTTTGCTTCGCTCGGATATGCGTCCAAGGTCTCCAGGGCACGGCGTTGCCTGAGGATGGCGTAGTCAGCCACCAGCAACGTGGCGGCCGCTAGCGGGAGCATCGCACCCGCCAGGAACACCGAGTCGCGCGCCAGGATGGGAGCCACGTCTCCGCCGAGCGTCCACATCAGCCACAGCGAGCCGAGCGCCCCGATCAAGATAAGAGGGTGTCGCAAGGCACGGCGAGCCTCGAATCGAGCCAGGGAGAAGACGACGGTCTTGGGTCTCGCTGGGGCGACCGCCACCGTCTTCACGGTGGTGGTCACGGACAGCCGCCGACGAGGACCCCGTTCTCGTCGTATCCGGTTGGTACGGACACCCCGAGAATGGCACCTGCGTCTTTGTAGGAGGTCTCGGACGCGGTCAAGGCGTTCCAGTTGTCGAGGACAATCGAAGCTGAGTCAGGCTTGGACCAAAGCTCCTTGATCATGCAGTCGGCGACGGCTGCATACTCGGTTCCCCAGGTCGGATCGTCCACCGTGTTGGATTGGATACTTGGATACTGAACCGCAAGCCAAAGGACTGCGACTCTTTGTGCCTCTCCAGGGCACTCGCTCCACGGTTCACAGCCGACAACGGTGGGACCGAGTCCCGCCACCCATCCGAGCCCTTCCCAGTCGGCGAGCATCGAGCCAACCGCGACCGCACCACGCTCGGCATAGTCGTCGTAAGCGGATATGAACCACCACCAGTCGTTATAGGTCATCTCGTCGCCATCTAGGAGAGATGTGTTGTGCACGGGATACTGGCGAATCTCGATTCCCTCAATGGCACTCGTAGGGGCGGCCTCGAGGACAGGTCTGGTCGTTTCTGCCCATTGTTCGATCCAACCCTCGTAGCCGCGCATGGCGCAGTAGCGAACGCCGTTGTGGGTTTCGCAGGTCAAATCCGCGTCATCCCCGACCAGACGGTCCATCGCCGCTATCCGCCGACTCTCCGGGATCGGTCCAAGCTGCGAGAGGCCGGTGATTGCCGCGCCCACAAGGCCGACACTAAGGACGGCCCATCCGAATCGAGCCCTGCTCAACATGGACAACCCGGACAACACCAGGACCAGCGAGACGAGGTAGATGAAATGGCGTCCGGCAGGCCGGAAGGCAACCTCGTAGGGGATGATGTCCTGAGGCCAAGCCAGTGGCATCAGCCACTCAGGGCCGATCGTGCGACCCCACTCTGCTTGGTCGTAGGGGATGGCGATCATGAGGGCCCCCAGGACCAACACGGCCAGGACTGGAGTCGCCGGATGCGGGAACCAGCGTGTCAACGAGGCGCCGAGTGCTCCGGCGAAGATGACGTAGAGCGGCCCGGCAAGGAGCTCGGTCCACGCCAAGGTTGTGACCGGATTCCTCGCGAAGATCCAAATCAAGACGCACGATTGGATGAGAAGGGCCACGCCTGCTGGCCACAACAGGCCAAGGATGATGCCGCCCACTCTCTGCCCCATCGCCATCGGAGCGACAACCGGAGGGTCGGCATCGGACTTTCCCTTGGCTCGAAGCACTGCCGATCCCGCGAACAGCGTCACGACCACCGCCAAGGGCAGCATGGTCCACGCCAAGGTGACGCTTACCCGGTTCAGCACTGGTGCCTGTTCCCGCAGCTCGAAGACCGCCATTCCGGCTGCGGCGATGGCACCCACGCACAACACTGGATGAGTCAGCATCTGGCGGCCTTCGAACCGGGCCAGAGTCAGAACCAACGACAACGGCGACGGCGATGCCCCCACAGCCGCCGGTCGTGCAGCGGTCAGAGTCACGCCGCTTCGGTCTCGTCTGTGAGGGCGGCGACTCCGACCAGCATCAGATAGCCGTCCTCGATGGTCGGCTCGATGAGCCGAGCCCCCTCCGGCGGTTCGCCCACTGCCCGGTGTTCGCCGGTGGCGGTGCGCCAGGTGATCCGGGCCGTAGTTGGCCGGTCGTCCGATAGCCACACCTTGCCGGCCGCGACCTCAATCAACTGCGCGGGGGTGCCGTCGAAACGGACCCTGCCGGCGTCAATGACGATCACTCGATCACAGATGGCGGCTACGTCTTCAGTCTGATGGGTGGAGAGCAGGACGATCCGGTCGGCGGCCAACTCGGTGACCAGCTCCCGGAAACGAAACCTGAGCTCGGGGTCGAGACCGGCGGTCGGTTCGTCGAGGATCAGGAACCCCGGCGAGCCGAGCAGTGACTGGGCCAGAGCGAGACGTCGTCTCATACCGCCCGACAGTTTCCGAATCTTGGTTGTCGATTTGTCAGAGAGCCCAGTCAGGTCCAACACCCGGCGGACCTCGGCGTGGCGTTCGGTTCGGTCGACGTGCTCTTTGAGGATTGCCAGGTAGTCGATGAAATCGAAACAGGTGAAGTTTCGGTAGAAGCCGGGCTCTTGGGGCAGATAGCCGATCCTGCGACGGATCTCGGTGCGCTCCCTCGGTTGGTCGGGGTCGAAACCGAGCACATCGATCTGCCCGGCATCCGGTGCGAGCACGGTGGCCAGGCAACGGAGCAGGGTGGTCTTTCCCGCCCCGTTCGGCCCCAGGAGTCCGGTGATCCCGGTTTCGAGGGTGAGGTCAACACCGTCCAAGGCCCGCACGCTCCCGTAGTGCTTGTGAACCTCGGAGAGCTTGACGGTCATCGCCGGCCTCCTTCCCGGTCGTAGTGGTTTCTCCTAACGAGGACGGCACCGGTGGCGAGGAGGGCGACCGCGGCGTAGAGGGCTTGGGCGTCGCCGTCGAAAGCCTCGACCTCCCAGGACAAGGCGAGGAGCATCGCGGCCACCCAGCCGCCTCCGACCAACCCTGCGGCCAGCCACACCTCGAGCCGGCTGGCCAGAGCAAGAGTGATCAGCGTCAGGGCCAGTGCTGGTAGCAGCCACGCCGAAATCCCGACCGATCCGGGGGCGGGCACGATCGGCCACACCACCACACCGAGGACGATGGACACCGTGAGCACGGTGGCGGCTCGGAGCATCAACAACCGGAACGAGTCGATGGGGGCGACCATGGTGAACTCGTGCGCCGGATCGACGAGCCGCCCATAGGCAAAGGCAACACCAGCCACCGGGAGTAGTGGGGCGACGGCGAGAAAGATCCGATAGGTCTCACCAGTGGAGTTGGAGGTGGAGGCGAGCGCCGCAAACCCCATGACTAGGGCGACAGCCAGGACAAACGAGATACGCAACGCCGGGCTGACCGCCACGACCCGTGCCAGGTGGGAGGGCACGCCCAACTTCGTCAGACCGCTTTCGACGACGCCGGACTTGCCAGGCTCCACGCGATCGGCCACCCCGATCCAAGAGCGCTCCAACCAGTCCTCGTCCACCATGAGCAATCCACGACACTGCGCGCATCCGGTGAGATGGGCCTCCAAGGAAGCGGATGCCACCCGATCGGCTTCGTCACCCTGGTAGCGGCACACCGCCAGTTCGTCGACATGCCAGCTCATGCCAATTGCTCCCTCATGATTTGCATCGCTTTCATCAGACGTGTCTTGACGGTGCCCGTCGGAATACCCAGCAGGCGCGCTGCCTCCTTGGTGCTCAAGCCGTCGAGGATCCGGGCCTGGACGACCGCCATGAGCTCCGGGGAGAGGCGGTCGATGGCGTCGCCGAGGTCGCCGTAGACGATGCCGGTGAGCACCACCTCCTCAGCCGACTCGACGAGCGAGGAACGTTCGAGGCGGGGGACCCGGCTGCGACGGACCCGATCGATCAGCTTGCGGATCGCGATCCCCCAGATCCAGGCGCCTACCTCGCCATCGCCGCGGTAGTCACCGGCATGGCGCCAGACGGCGACGAAGGTGTCCTGAATCGCCTCCTCGACCAGGCTGGGGTCGCTCGACCGGTGCGAGAGCCGAGCTGCCAGCCAGGGCCCATGACGCTCGTGGAGGATCCGGAGGGCGTCGAATCGTCCCTCGACTATGGCCGCCAGCAACTCGGGGTCGGTCATCACCCCATTGTCGTGCCTGGGGGTCGGATCGGTTCATGAGAATCATCGCAGTGGCGATTTCGAACCTCGAGATATGGCGTTTGCCCCCTAGGTCAGGTCAACCACGAGAACATCGGTCTTGGCGAAGTCGTCGCCAACACAGAGGACCGATGCGCCGGCAATGGACGCCAGGGCGTAGACGAAGCTGTCTCCATAGTTCAGCCCGGCCCCATGTCGTCCCTTACCGAACCGGCGCCAGCCGTCTATCGCCGCATGAGCGGTTTCTTCGTCGACCGCGACGACTTCCAGATGACTTGCTCGGATGAAGCGCTCCATCACAGCATTGCCCACCGGCCCCAGGCGGGCTTCGAGGACGATTCCGAGTTCGACAAGTGTCGCCGCAGAAACCAGGAGGCGATCAGAGTCCTCGATGGCATGAGCCACAGGGCCACCTTCGGACTCACCAGTCAACAGCGCGACGACCGCTGAAGTGTCGACGACGACGTCGGTCAATTGGGGAGCCCAGACTCGTCGTATCCGATGATCTGATCGGGTGTCCGATCATCGAGAACCGGATACCCACCAACCTCGGCGGCGAGATCGAGGAGCTTTTTGCTGGTCCCGGGCTTGCGTCGTTCCCTTTCCAGTCGTTGTCGCAGCGAGATGACAACGGCGTCGGTTATCGACTCACCCGTGGTTTCGGCGAGCTCTCTTGCGAGTTGGTCGGCTTCGTCGTTCTTGATGCTGAGCGCCATAGTGGTGCCAGTATAGACAAATTGGTCCCTAGGCAGAAACAAAAGAAGACAGGCGATCAGGTCAGAGGCTCCAGCCTCGCCGTTGCCAATGCGACCCATAGCGGGCCCGTTGCCGGGCAGTGGCCAGGGCGGGAGCGGCGACAACCAGCACGACTACGGCGCCCACCACAAATCCGAAGAACTCCGACGCCCAACGCTCCTCGAAGACCAGCGTCGATATGGCGACACCGATCGGCAGGACCAACCATGCCGTGAGCGCCAGCCACCCAACCCCGGCGTGACCCTTGAGGAGACAGACTGCCCCCGCCGCGATGTCTGCTGATAGCAGCGCCGACACCAAGACGATGAGGAGCAGGGCGTTGGGGTCGTCGAGCCCGATCAAATCGAGACCCAAGAACGCCAGGGCTGCACCAATCAGCCATGACTCGGCCATGATCGGTGGCGCCGCGTAACGAGCCGCGACGGTACTCGCATTGGACGACGCGCTCCCCCTCCAACATGTGACCAACGGCTCTTCCCGAAGCAGGCGGCATCGGCTTACCTTCAAGGTGGGAGCAGTTGTCTTCTCCGCGGTGAAGGAGGTAGGAAATGGCCGATCGGCTTCAGAAGGCCATGGACAGGTTGAGGCTCATCGAGAGCCCGTCGCTTCCGATTCTGTCCGTGTACCTCAGTCTGGCGCCGGAGCGGATCGAGAGACGATCGATAGGCGGTCGGCTCCGCGACTTGCTCCATCCGATCGAGAAGCTCGCCGCGTCCGGTGACTTGGATCACGACTCCTCCATGTCTCTGCGGGCGGGGGTCCATCGCGTCCTCGACATGTCACCAGCCTTCACAGGGGAGCTGGGTCATGGGGTCGCCGTTTTCGTCTGCGACGGGCTGGATCTGGAAGAGCACCTGACCATGCCGCGGAGAATCTGGGACTGCGCGGTGGCCGGGCCGCAGCCATACCTGCGGCCCCTCCAGGCGGTATTGGACGAATACCGCAGGGTGGCCGCAGTCGTGCTCGACGCCAGGGGTGCGGAGATCGTGACGTTTCACATGGGAGAGGTCCTTGACCGCCAGGTGGTCGAGGCCGAGGAGCTGAGGAAATCGAATCTGTCCGGCTGGTACGGGTTGGAGGAGCGGCGACATCGTCAGCATGCCGAAGAGGCACGCAACCACATGTTTCGAGAGGTGGCTGAGCGTCTTGATCGGCTGCGCAGGCACTCCGGAGTCGATCTGGTTCTGGTGGGTGGTCAGGAGGAGGTGACCAATGCGCTCCTGTCCTTCTTGGACGAGAGGGTGCGATCAATGACGGACACGTTCGTGATCGACCTCAACACACTCACCCCGGCCCTGCTCGCCTCGAGGGTGTCTGAGATCGAAGAGGCTTTCGAGCGCGCCGAGGAGACACGTCAGGTCGAGGAGGCCTATGCGGCTGCGAGCGCCGGCGGCCTTGCCGTCGTGGGCATCGGCCCGGTGCTGGGGGCGGTGAATCGCCATGCCGTCGCTCGGCTCCTGCTGCACGACGGGGCGTCACTCGAAGGATCGATATGTCGGAGCTGTGGGGTGCTGTCACTTCCGGTCAAGATGTGTCTCGAGTGCGGAGGCGAGGTCGTGCGCCTTCCCGATCTACTTGAAGCGCTGTCCCGCTCGGTGGTGGACGCCGGCGGATCGGTCGAGCACGTCATGGCCCCGACCAGGCTCGCCGAAGACCTGGTGGCCGCCCGTTTGCGTTTCAAGATCCGGTGAGTCGTCTGATGCATGCGTGGCAGGTGGTATTCCCGGGGCCTATCGCAAGTGGTCCGCTCGAGTTTCGTGATGTGCCCGTGCCCGGTCCCGGGCCGGGGGAGATCAGAGTCCGGGTACTGGTCTGCGGGGTCTGCCGCACCGATCTCCACCTGGTCGAAGGTGACCTGCCTTCGCATCGTGACCTGGTCGTGCCCGGCCACGAGGTGGTGGGAGTGGTCGATGACTTGGGCGCGGGCGCGGGCAGATTCGCCTTGGGCGATCGGGTGGGGATCGCTTGGCTGCGGCACACGTGCGGCGCATGCCGATGGTGCCAGCGGGGTGCGGAGAACCTCTGCATCGAGCCCGAATTCACCGGCTGGGATGCCGATGGCGGCTACGCCGAGTATGCAGTGGTCGACGAGGCCTACGCCTATGCGATCCCGGAGAGCTTCGACGACGAGCAGGCCGCACCACTTCTGTGCGCCGGGATCATCGGCTACCGGGCGTGGCGAAGAGCCGAGCTCCCCGTCGGGGGACGGCTCGGCATCTACGGATTCGGTGGGTCGGCACATCTCACCGCCCAGGTGGCTTTGCACGAGGGGGCGACAGTTCACGTCCTGACCAGGTCGCCCGAGGCCCGGGGCTTGGCGCTGGAGCTGGGGTGTGCCTCGGTAGGCGATGCATACGACGAGCCACCCGAGAAGCTGGACGCAGCGATCCTGTTTGCCCCGGTGGGTGAGCTGGTGCCCACTGCCCTGCGCGCCCTCGACCGCGGTGGGACACTGGTGATCGCCGGTATCCACCTGAGCGACATCCCCGCACTCCGGTATGCGTGGCTGTTCGAGGAGCGTCAGATCCGCTCGGTCACCGCCAACACTCGGCAGGACGGAGTTGATCTGCTGGATCTTGCCACCCGGATACCGATCCGACCCACCACCACGGCGTATCCGC
>JBBDQO010000095.1:0-4107 GCA_040905925.1 Acidimicrobiia bacterium
TTTCAGCTTCGGGGTGGGTGACGGAATGCAGGCGACTGGAGGTGATTTCTAGGTGAACCGGCTTCGCATCGTCTTGGTGGCTGGCATAGTCGTTCTCACCGCTCTCCCCGCTATGGCCACCGATACCGTCGGTGTGGTCGACCAGACCAACGGTCACTGGACACTGCGTGACGAGAACACCAACACCAGGACCATCGGCTACGGCAATCCCCAAGACGTCGCGTTCATGGGGGATTGGGACTGCGACGGGGTCGACACCCCCGGTCTCTACCGTCGTTCCGACGGCTTCGCCTATGTTCGCAACAGTAATCACACCGGGATCGCCGACATCGACTTCCTGTTCGGGAATCCCGGGGACCTGCCGCTGGCCGGGGACTTCGACGGGGATGGCTGTGACACCCTTTCCATCTACCGGCCGTCGGAGGCGAGGTTCTACGTCATCAACCGGCTCGGGACCAATGGGGGCGGGCTGGGGGCTGCAGACTTCTTCTTCGACTTCGGCAATCCGGGCGACATCCCGGTCGCGGGTGACTGGAACGGAGACGGCATCGACACTGTCGGGCTGCGCCGGCCGAGTGACGGGTTCGTCTATCTGCGCAGCTCCAACAGCACCGGGATTGCCGACATCTCCTACTTCTACGGGGACTCTGGTGACCTGCCGGTGGCCGGCGACTGGGACGACAACGGCTTTGACACCTTCGGGTTGTTCCGGCCCTCCAACGCCACCTTCCATCTCAAGAACACCAACAGCACCGGGGTTGCCGACGTGGTTTTCGCACTCGGACCAACGTCGGCGATGCCGGTCTCCGGCGATTTCGATCTCAACCTGCCGCCTCCTCCGCCACCCCTCGCCTTGCAGCAGGTGGCCTCGGGGCTGAGCCGCCCGGTCATGGTCGCCGCCCCCGCCGGCGATCCCCGGCTGTTCGTGGTCGAACAGGACGGCGATATCGAGATCATCAGTGGTGGGGCGGTACTGCCAACCCCATTCCTCGATCTGGGTGTGACCTGCTGTGGCGAACAGGGGCTGCTCGGTCTTGCCTTCCACCCCCAGTACGCCAGCAACGGCAAGTTCTATGTCAACTACACGATCGGTTCGGTGTCGAGGATCTCCGAGTTCCAGGTGTCCTCGAATCCCAATCAGGCCAATGCCGGGTCGGAGCGGGTCCTGCTCACCCTCAACCAGCCTTTCACCAATCACAACGGCGGGATGCTCGAATTCGATGCTTCCGGCTTCCTGCTCGTTGGCTTCGGGGATGGTGGGGGCGGCGGCGATCCCCAGGACCGGGCCGCGAACCCCAATGACCTGCTGGGGAAGATCCTCAGGATCGACGTCAACACCGCCTCCCCCGGCAGGCAGTACGGCATACCCGCAGGCAACCCCTTTGCCCAGGGTGGGGGCGCTCCCGAGGTGTACCTGCTGGGTCTGCGCAACCCGTGGCGGTTCGATCTCGACGCCGGTTTCCTCTACATCGGCGACGTGGGTCAGGGTGAGCGGGAGGAGGTCACCATCCTCCCCGCCGCCGCAGGCGGTTCCAACCTGGGCTGGAACACCTGGGAGGAGACCCGCTGCTTCCAAGGGCCCTGCTTCGTCGGTGGATTCATCTTTCCTCAGATCGAGTACACCCACGCCACTGGCTGTTCGGTGACAGGGGGCTTCGTATACCGGGGAACCGCCATACCCGGTCTGGCCGGGACCTACTTCTACGGCGACTTCTGTGCGGGGAGGATCCAGAGCCTGGTGTACGAAGAAGGCATCGCCAGCAAGCAGTTTGACCGAACAGCCGAGTTCGGCGTCGTCGCTCAGCTCTCCTCGTTCGGCTACAACGGCGCCGGCGAGGTATATGTGACCTCCCTACAGGGTGGCCGCGTGTTCAAGATCGTCGCCCAGTGATTCCATCTCCATTCGTCACGGATACATGAGGCAGGACATTCGGAATTGGGGAGACTCGTCCGGTGCTGCTGGGCCCGGGCGGTAGCCTGCTGGAATGACCGACGCCACGCTGGTCGTCACGCCCGCCCACAATGAGGAGGAGTCGGTTGGCCTGGTCGTGGAGGGGGTCCGTGCCCTCGGCCTCCGGTCATTGGTTGTCGACGACGGCTCCACCGACCGCACTTCTCTGGTTGCGGCGTCGGCTGGGGCCATTGTGCTCAGCCTCCCGGTCAATCTCGGTGTCGGTGCTGCTTTGCGCACCGGCTTCAGGTACGCCACTCGACACGGGTTCAAACGCGTGGTTCAGCTGGATGCCGACTTGCAGCACCCGCCCGAGGCGATTCCCTTGCTGCTCGAAGCGGCCGACCGCGGCGCGGACCTGGTGGTGGGCACCAGATTCGGCTCTGGCTACGACCCGGGCGCACGTCGGGCCGCCATGCGGCTGCTCTCGGTCGTGGTGAGTCGCCGCATCGGTGTCCGGATCACCGATCCGACTTCCGGGTTCAAGGTGGTCACCGAGCCCCTCCTCTCCGAATTTGCCCGTTACTACCCAGCCGAGTACCTGGGGGATACTGTTGAGGCGTTGCTACAAGCGGGGGCTTTTGGAGCCTCGGTGGTAGAGATCCCGGTCCCGATGCGGCCGAGGTTCGCCGGTACCCCAACGATGACACCTCATGCCGCCGGCCACTTCGGTCGGGTGCTGCTCTCCATACTCGCCGGTAGGCCGGGGAGGCGAGGTCGATGAGCATTCTCGCTCAGATCCTGGTCGTGGTGATCGCCCTGAGTGCGGTGGTCGTGGTGATCGCTCTGGTAAGGGCACGCCGGCTCCGGGAGCGTTATGCGGTGATCTGGCTCCTGGTCGCCTTCGGCATGACGGTCCTGGTCGTCGCCCGCCCACTTCTCGACCGTCTTTCGCTAGCCCTGGGCATCAGCTCGGGGACGACAACGCTCTTCCTGCTCGCCATCCTCGGCATCCTGGGCATCCTCCTCCAACTGTCAGTGTCCCTGTCGGCGCTGGAGGAGAAGGTTCGAGACGTCGCCGAGGCGGTGGCGCTAGCTGACGCGACGCGTCCGATCGAGGAACCGGAGGACGGCTAGGGCGACGCGCTGCCAGAGTCCGAGGAACCTATCTACCAGACCGACACCCGGCGGAGGTGTGATCTGTGACATCCCCGACAGCCTGAAATCCATGGTGGCGATCATCGCCGCGTCGCTGAGGGAACGGTTGGCGTCGACCAAAACGCGTCCCTCCCTCACCACGGCACCCGCCCGGCTGGCATCGCGCCACGCCCGGAGCTTCTCCGAGAGCCAGCCGTCGCGGCTCGCGATCAGGGTGGTCCCGACCTCGACGAGGAGTAGGGCGGGGGAGAGAACAACGAGCGTGCGTCGCCGGTAATTGGAGCGGAGCATCAGCCACCTGTTGCGCTCCAAGTGGTACATCTTGGCCGGGGAGCGGCCGAAGTCGTAACGATGCAGAACACGTGACTTAGGGACCCGAACGATTCGCATCCCGGCCAGCCGGAGCCGCCATCCGAGGTCGGCGTCCTCTTGGTAGGTGAAGAAAGGGCGACGGAAACCGCCGAACGCCTCCCACGTTCCCCGTCGTATTGCCATGGCCGCTCCTGACGGGAACGCAACGTCGACCGGTTCGGACTCATCGGGAATCGGCTCACCGAAGTCGCTGACCCATCCGATCCCGAAGTAGGTCAGGTGGCCGCCGGAAGTGTTGAACGTCCCCGGCCGCCGGGCATCCTCGATGGTCGCCATTGCAGCGCCCACGTCGGGAGAGTCCAGGGCGGCGACGAGAGGGCCGAGCCACCCAGGTTCCGGGATGGTGTCGTGCCCCAGAAAGACCAGTATCTCCCCCTGCGCGCTCTCCGCTCCGATGTGGCACCCAGCAGCGAACCCGACGTTCTGCTCTTGGTGGATCACTTTCACGTCGAAATCAGCTAAGACATCGAGTGTCCCGTCGGTCGACGCACTGTCGACGACGATCACCTCGGCTGGTCGAACCGGGTCGGAGAACAACGCATCGAGGACGGGGCGTACCAGGTCTGCCGAGTCGTGGCTCACCATCACCACGCTGGTGGTGGTCCGGTCGCCGGAAGATCTCAGCGGCCGGTCACGGGGCGCCGGCGACGGGCTTGTGGACACTCCCGCCCATCGTGTAGGCAAGT
>JBBDQO010000096.1:0-24260 GCA_040905925.1 Acidimicrobiia bacterium
GGGGGAGAGCCGGCGAAGCCGGGAGGGGGGCTTTTAGGCGACCTGTCTGGCAACTCGAGGGCTATGGTCAGGCCTCCCGACAGGAGAGGGAATGCAGCCACCTCAGTTGACTGACGAACAACGAAAAGCGGCGCTGGCCAAGGCGGCAGAAGCGAGACGGGTTCGCGCGGAAGTGAAGGAGCTCTTGAAGACCGGGTCCCTCCGGCTCTCCGAGGTCGTCCGGCGCGCCGAGACCGACGACATCCTCGCCGGCCTCAAGGTAGAGCGCGTCATAGCCTCGATGCCGGGCACCGGGAAGATCAAGGCCAAGCGGATGATGGAGACGCTGGGCATAGCGGACAACCGTCGGCTTCGGGGTCTGGGCGACAAGCAGAAAGAGGCCCTGCTCGCCGAGTTCTCATGACGTGAGCGGCCGGCTTCTGGTGGTGTCAGGGCCTTCAGGCTCGGGCAAGTCGAGCATCGTCAAGGAGTTGGTTGACCGGCTCGATCTCGAGTTCTCGGTTTCGGTGACCACCCGCCTTCCCCGGGCCGGGGAGCGGCACGGTGATCACTACTCGTTCGTGAGCCGGAAGGACTTCGAGGCCATGATCGAGGCCGGGGAGTTGCTGGAATGGGCGCAGTACAACAACCGGTTCTACGGCACTCCAGCTGCTCCAGTTGCGGCAGCGAATGCCGCCGGTAGAGACGTCCTTCTCGAGATCGAGATCCAAGGAGCGCGCCAGATTCGTGAGAAAAGACCCGACGCCCTGATGTTCTTCGTTTCCCCTCCCTCGATGGATGAGCTGGAGAACCGGTTGGTACGACGCGGGGACACCTCGGCCGCAGACATCGAGGACCGACTCGAGTTGGCAGAGACCGAGATCGCCGAAGCGCCCGGGTTGTTCGACCACATCATCGTCAACGACCGCCTCGATCGGGCCGTCGCTGAGATCGAGGCAGTGATTACAGGGTCGTCATCGGGTAACCTGTAGTCATTCCCTCCTCGAAGGACCCATGAAACTCGAACAAGTCATAGACCAGATCGGCAACCGGTTCGCCACCGTCGTCGTGTCAGCCCGCCGGGCTCGCCAGATCAACAGCTACTTCCACCAACTCGGTGTCGGCTATGGCGAGTTCGTGCCTCCCCAGGTGCATTCGCTGTCACGCAAGCCGCTCACCATCGCCATGGAAGAGATCGCAGAGGGCAAGGTCTCCGTCGACACCGTCGAGGAGTAGAGGAGCACCGATGCTCCACGGACGGCGGGTCGTCCTCTGTGTCACTGGGGGGGTTGCCGCCTACAAGTCCGCCTATCTTGCTCGCAGGCTCATCGAGGCCGGAGCCGAGGTGCGGGTCGTCATGTCCGAATCGGCCGGCGAGTTCATCGGGCCCCAGACCTTCGCCGCGATAACCGGATTCCAGCCGGTGTCTTCCCTCTTCGAGGGCGATCTGGTCTCACCACACACCGAGCTCGGGCGCTGGGCCGACCTGGTAATCGTGGCTCCGGCGACTGCCGCCACCCTGGGCCGGTTGGCGACCGGTATATCGTCGGATGCGGTGGGCGCGACCCTGCTGGCTACCACGGCCCCGGTGCTGTTGGCACCTGCGATGCACACCGAGATGTGGGAGCACCCCGCAACTCGTCGCAATCTGGAGACTCTCCGCGACGACGGTTATCACATGGTCGGCCCGGAGATCGGTCCCCTTGCCGGCGGCGACGTCGGTGTGGGCAGGGTTGCCGAGCCCGACGAGATCGTCGAGGTCGCCAACCACATTCTTGGAGGCGAGGGCAGGGGGCGGGCGGTGCTGGTGACCGCCGGCGGCACGAGAGAGCCCGTCGACCCGGTGCGGTACATCGGCAACCGCTCGTCGGGAAAAATGGGACATGCGATTGCCGACGAAGCCTCGCGGCGTGGCTACGACGTGACTCTGGTCACCACATCCGAGTTGCCTGTCCATCACTCCGTGAAGGTGGTTCGAGTCGAGACCGCTGACGAGATGTTGGAGGCGGTTGGCGGCGTCGATCCCGAGATCGCGGTGATGGCGGCTGCGGTGGCAGACTTCAAGCCTCGCTCCAGTCACGAGTTGAAGATCTCCCGTTCTGAGGGCCTCGATTCCATCGAGTTGACGGCCACACCCGACATCCTCGCCTCCGTGATCGAGCGAGCCCACCGACCGTTCATGGTGGGCTTTGCAGCCGAGACCGGGGGAGTGGAGCGGGCCGTGGAGAAGGCGAAGCGGAAGGGGGTGGATCTCCTGGTGTACAACGACGTCTCCGAGCCGGGCTCTGGCTTTGGGACCGACACCAACCGCGTCGTCATCATCGACAAGGACGGGACCACCACCGAGTTGCCCCTCCAGACCAAGCGCCAGGTCGCCGAACGACTCTGGGACCGCATTGCTGAAGAGCTGACCAGGAAGGATTAACCTCGCTCGTTCATGAGGCGTTGGTATTTCACATCGGAATCAGTGACCGAAGGTCATCCTGACAAGGTGGCTGATGCCATCTCGGACAGCGTCCTCGACGCCGCACTCGTCACCACCCCGCTAGCCCGGGTTGCCTGCGAAACGTTTGTCACCACCCGTCTGGCCGTCGTCGGTGGGGAGGTGACCGCGGAGGGACCGATCGACGTCGACGGCATCGTCAGGGAAACGGTTGCCCGTATCGGCTACGACGGCTTCGACCCCGATTTCTCCGCGAACAGCCTCGAAGTCCAGAACCGGATCCATGAGCAGAGCGCGGACATCGCGGCCGGTGTCGACCGCGACCTGGGCGCCGGCGACCAAGGTCTGATGTTCGGTTTCGCCGTCGATGAGACCGAGGAGTTGATGCCCCTTCCCATCCAACTCGCTCATCGCATGGCTGAGCGTCTATCCGAGGTGAGGCGGACCGGGAAGCTTGACTACCTGCGTCCCGATGGGAAGACCCAGGTGATGATCAGATACGAGGGAACCCGCCCGGTTGCGGTGGAGAAGGTGTTGATCTCCGCTCACCATGCCCCGGACAAAGAGCAGGCGGAGATGGCCGAGGAAGTCTTCGACGTCGTGGTGGCAGCCGTAGTGCCCGAGGACATGCTGACTCCCGAATTGGAGTTCATCTTCAACCCTTCGGGTCGTTTCGTGATCGGAGGCCCGGTCGCGGACACAGGGCTGACCGGACGCAAGATCATCGTCGACACCTACGGCGGATATGCCCGTCATGGGGGCGGCGCCTTCTCGGGCAAGGATGCCACCAAAGTCGACCGATCGGCCGCCTACGCCGCCCGGTGGGCAGCCAAGAACCTGGTGGCGGCCGGGGTGGCGAGCAAGCTCGAGATCCAACTCTCTTACGCAATCGGGCGTGCCGAGCCATTCTCGATCCACGTCGAGACCTTCGGCACCGAGCGGATCTCACCGGAGGCAATCGAGGGTGTGGTCGACGAGGTGTTTGATTTCCGCCCGGCGTCGGTGATCGCACAACTCGATCTGACCAAACCTGTTTTCGCCCAAACCGCGGCTTATGGCCATTTCGGTCGGCCCGGCTTCTCATGGGAGCACCTCGACCGGGTGGAGGCGATCAGAGCGGCGGCAGGTCTCTGAGTCGACCGGCGGCTCGGGTTGTCCCCAGCATCCCCACCTTTGCCGTGGACAAGGGTTTCTGGTACTCGATCCCTGCTCATCTCGATGATCTGGCACGTCTCGGATCGGTGGTTCGCGTTCCCCTTGGGGGCCGCAAGGCCCGGGGTCACATAGTCGAGTTGGCAGCCGACCGTGGTGGGAATCTCAAGGAGCTCGCCGCGGTTTCGGGGGCCGCACCAGTATTCGACGCCAATCTGCTCAAGAGCCTCGATTGGGCGGCGGTTCACTACGTGGCACCCCTTTCGATCCTCCTCGATCGTTCGGCTCCTCCCAACCTCCCCAAGTCGAGCGGGGGCCAGCCCAGGGGAGTCGTCACAGCGCAGTCGATCGATCACCCTCTGTTCTCGATGGCAACGGCGGCCGCCGACGGGAGACGGAGACCGGCAGCTGCCATCGTCAGTGGGGGCCATACCGCGGATTGGCTGAGGTCGCTGGCCCCTGCCCTCGCCGCCGGGAAATCTGTGCTGGTCATCGCCGCCACTGCGACCGAAGTCGAGGCGCTCGTAGCGCCGGCCGCGGCCGCCTTCGGGGATCGCGTCGTGGGGGTGGCCGGCGATGCCGCCCGGGAGGTGACACGGGCGTGGGAGTCGGCACAGGGCTCCGGCTGCCTCCTGATCGGGACACCGAAGGTCGCCACCTGGCATGTTGCGGATCTGGCGTTGGTGGTGGTCATCGAGGAGGGGCGCCGGGCGATGAAAGACCGGCAGACACCGACGATTCATGTGCGCGACATGATGACCACCCGGTCCCGGGTGGAGGGCTTTTCGCTCGTTTTCATCGGCCCCACCCCGTCCCTCGAAGTCATCGCCGCGGGCGCCGAGGTGGTGCGGGTGACACCCAGGGCCTGGCCGCTGGTGGAGGTGGTGGATCGGAGGGAGGACCCGCCGGGGTCAGGATTCCTGTCCGAGCGCACTGTCTCCGCGCTGCGAGCAGTGGCATCGGCCGGGCGTCGCTCGTTTGTGTTCACCCATGTCCGGGCGGCCGAAGCGTCAATGCGTTGCACGCAATGTCGGCAGGTGCGGAGATGTGAGGCTTGTGGCTCCCGTCTCGGCCGCTCTGAGTCATGTCGGCGATGTGGGGCCCCGGCAGGTGAGTGCCCCCAATGCGGTTCGACCACCTTCGAGGAAATGGGATCGATCCCGGAACGACTGGTCTCCGAGATCACCCGGCGCCTGGGCCATGGTGTATCGGGAGTCGATCCGACTGACCTCCCGGTCGCGGTGGGCACCGAACGTGACCTCGCCGGTTTGTCCCCGATGGACCTGGTGGTTGCAGTGGACGCCGATTCTTTGATGCTGGGACACAACTACCGCGCCGGCGAAGAGGCCTTGCGGATATTGGCTCGTCTCGCCAATACGCTCGCCGTCGGCTCCGGTCGGCGGATGATCGTTCAGACCTCCCTTCCGGATTCAGATCTGGTAGCCACCTTGAGGAGGGGGGATCCCATCCCTTATCTCGAGGCCCAGCTCTCGGAGAGGGCGCGTGCGGGTATGCCCCCGGCGTCGGAGATCATCGCAGTGGAGCTGAGGGGGGACGGCCCGACGTCGGAGCCTGACGCCGCGATTCGGGCCCTGGGCGCCGAGACGATTCTCGGCCCGGCGGGAACGCCCGAAGGGAGCCGCTGGCTGCTGCAAGGGGCACTCGGCCCGGTTCGCCTTGGGCTGCGTCCTCTGGTTCAGGCCTGGCGGGAGCGGGGGTGGACCGTGCGGGTCGACGCCGACCCCATCGATCTTTGAGTATTCAACCGAATCTCAGGTCGAAGGCCTGTCAGAATGCAATCCGACAATGTGATCGGATCGATATCGCAGCACGCGGGAGGCGCGCATGGCCAGCAAAGACAAGGGCGTCAAGAGCACAAAGAAGGTTGCTTCCAAGGACCTGAAGCAGAAGCGTCAGGCGAAGAGGGACAAGAAAGCCGCCGCCACCAGCAAGATCCACAAGGTCAATTGACACGCGGAGGGTCGCGGTGTGGATCCGGGGCCCCGGCAAGCAGAAGCAAGGCCGCCGGCAGGGCAAGTCGGTGGGCTGCCAGCAATTCGGCGTCGGCGAGTAGTTCTATCGTCGGCCCGTCGGCGACGATCCTCCCCGCGTCGATGATCACGGATCGTGGGCATACCTCGAGGGCGTAGAGGAGGTCGTGCGTGACGATGAGCTGGGTCACGTCAAGGCCGAGCAACGCCTGGGTCAGATCCTGACGGCTGGCCGGGTCGAGGTTCGA
Organism: Acidimicrobiia bacterium; assembly: GCA_040905925.1. Lineage (GTDB taxonomy): Bacteria > Actinomycetota > Acidimicrobiia > Spongiisociales > ZC4RG35 > JALYNX01. The sequence continues at coordinate 5,814 of JBBDQO010000096.1, forward strand.
GGTCGGCTCGTCGAGCACCAGGATCTCCGGCTCCATCGCCATCACACCCGCCATCGACACCCTGCGTTTCTGTCCGAAGGAGAGATGGTTCGGCGCCCGATTGGCCAGATCGGCCACCTCGAGGGATGCCATGGCGGCAGCGACGCGGTGCTCGAGCTCCGCCCCCGTCAACCCGAGATTTCTGGGACCGAACTCGACGTCCTCGCGAACCGTAGGCATGAACAACTGATCGTCCGGGTCCTGGAACACCAGGCCTACCCGACGCCGGATCTCGAGGAGATTCGGTGCCGTGACCGGGAGGCCGGACACCGTCACCGTCCCGGTTTGGGCTCGATGGATCCCATTCATGTGAAGGATGAGAGTGGTCTTGCCTGCCCCATTAGGCCCGAGCAGCGCCACCCGCTCCCCACGGTGGATATGGAGGTCGATGTCTTTCAAGGCCTCCGTTCCGTCGGGGTATGCGAAGTCGAGCCCCAGGATCTCGATGACCGGTGTGCTCACCTCGTGATCCTCGCCGTGATTGCCACCGCCCAGAACGCGGCGACCACCACGAGGGCGATCGCCCATTCTCCCGGTCTGGCTTTCACCCGGGACGACGCCGGCATCTCGCCCGCGTATCCACGAGATTCCATTGCCAGATAGACACGCTCGCCGCGTTCGTAGGTGCGGATGAACATGGTGCCCATGGCGCGCCCATAGGGCCCCCAATGGGCGATGCTCGTGCCCTGGTGCCCCCTGGCGGCGAGCGCAAGCCGCATCCGGTTGAGGTCCCCGACCACGACGTCGATGTAGCGGACCATGAACCCGAGAATGGCCGTGACCAGTCTCGGAGCCCGCAGGGAGTCGAAGCCTCGCAGGAGATCCGCGATCTCGGTCGAGGCTCCCAGGAGGATGGCGGTGACCAACCCGAGACCCGCTTTGGCCAGCAGGTTCCACATGTCCCACAGACCCTGCTCGGAGAGGGAGATACCGAGAATCTCCACTTTCGGGTCGGTGCCGAATACCGGGAAGAGCAGGGCAAGCAGCGCAAACGGAGTCAGGACCAGCATCCGGCCGAGTAGAAAGCGAATCGGAATCTGGGTTAGGGCCACCAGGATGCCGAGAGCCAGGCCATAACAGACGAAGGCCCAGACCGTCTCCCGGGGCGTGCTGACGATCGCACCCAGCATGATCAAGGCAGCTGCGATCTTCACCTGTGGTGAAAGCCGGTGCACCGGCGAGTGGGCGTGGACAAACAGAGCGTGGCGGTGTGAGCTGCTCACCCCTCCGCCGATGTTTTGTCGGACTTCACCACGGTGAAGACCAGGTAGCCAAGGCCGAGCGTCACCAGGACCCCAACCACACCCGAGAGGATCAGATTGGACTTGCTGTCGCCTCCGTAGTCGGCGAGCGGTGATTCGGCGAGCGGATGGTCTTGGGCGGTTTCGAGAAAGCCTTCCTGTCCGGCCACGTACTCCAGACCGTCAGGCTCGGTCGAAGCGAACTGTGCGATGACAACCGCGACCACCAGCGTGACCAGGAGGCCGGCCCCGAAGAAGGTCATGCCCTTCCTCACGAAACCAACTCCTCGGATCGCGTCCCGCCGAAGGTCGGCGAGCCGTACACCAGGTCGGGACGCGAGCGCATGACGGCCCCCACCACCACGAAGGTGATCAGGCCCTCGCCGATACCGATCAGGACATGGGTCCCCAGTATCGCCCAGAAGACCGATCCGATCGAGATGCTCTCAACGGTGCCCCCCAACCCAAACTCGAGGACGAATCCCGTTGCGGCGAGGGGGACCGAGATCATGGCGGCGAGTCCCGCCAAGACCGGCACCGCGGTAGGTCGCGACCCACCAAGGCGAAACAGAACCCGATAGACCAGATAACCGACCACCGCGCCGATCAGGCTCATGTTCACGATGTTGAGGCCGAGGGCCGAGAGGCCCCCGTCGGCAAAGAGCAGGGCCTCGACGATCAAGACCAATGACATGACGATGCACCCGGCCCATGGGCCAACCAGGACCGCCGCCAGGACTCCACCGAGGAGATGGCCGCTCATCCCGGGCAGGACCGGGAAGTTGACCATCTGCGCCGCGAAGACGAAAGCGGCAACGAGAGCCGCCATCGGCACCAATCTGTCGGTCAGGTAGTCACGAGCCTTGCGCAGGGCAACTGCGAATCCTCCGATCGCGGTCAGTCCGGCGGCTGCGGAGATGCCCGGTCCGATGAAACCGTCCGGGATGTGCATGCCCTTCTTCCCTCTTGTTGCAAAAGCCTTGCAACAAGAGGATAGCGAGCGTCAGGACGAGTTGCAGTCGGAGCAGACTCCCCAGAGGGCGAAATGCTCGACGTCCGCCACGAAACCGGTCATCTCCTCTACCGAGGACAGGAATTCGGTGAGATCAGTGGCCGAAAGGGCAATGGTCGACCCACAAACCCGGCACACCAGATGTTGATGGGGTTGCTCTTCGGAGAGGTGGTAAACCGCCGCCTCCCCGAGATGGGCGTGACGGACCGCCCCGGCTTCCTCCAGGGCTTCCAGTGTTCGATAGACGGTTGAGAGGTCCAGGTCCGTGCCCAGATCACTTATCGCCTTGTTGTGAATGGTGGCCGCGTCGAGGTGGTCGCCATGGGAGCGAGCGATGACCCCGCAAACAGCCCGGCGTGCGTCTGTGATGCGCAGACCGTTGTTGCGCAATGTTGCGATCAGGTCGTCGGCGGTGATATGCATGGCTGAGATCATTGACCCTCGGCACGACATCTGTGATGCCAGGGAGCGCCCACCCAGAAATCTAACGGGTCAAAGGCCGCAGCGGGCCGAAGGCCCGATTCGTCTACGCTGCCCATCCCCGCTCATTCCGGGAACTCATATGGCCATTCTCCCGATCCGAACCTTTGGTGACCCCGTCCTCCGCTTGGACGCCAAGCCTGTTCTCGAGGTGGACGGAACGCTGCAGACCCTGGCAGTCGACATGATCGAGACGATGTACCAGGCTCCCGGAGTCGGGCTTGCGGCCAATCAGATCGGGATTCCGCGTCGTATCGCCGTTTTCGACGCTCAAGACGGTCTCGGCCCACGGGTCATGATCAATCCCGAGATCGTGGAGTTGAGCGGGGAGTGGGCATACGAGGAGGGATGCCTCTCGGTGCCCGGCCACTATTGGGAGATCAAGCGGCCAGGCTTTGCCAGGGCCCGGGCTCTCGACCTCGACGGCAAGGAGGTCGAATTCGCAGGGGACGGCCTCCTCGGCCGGGTTCTCCAACATGAGATCGACCATCTCGACGGGAAGCTCCTGATCGACCGTTTGGAGAGACGGGTTCGCAAACAGGCTCTTCGCGATCTCAGGGACGAGGCACTGGGGATGGCGAGTCACGAATGACTCGACTCGTGTTCCTGGGCACACCGGGAGCCGCCATTCCCACACTCGAGACGTTGGCCCACGACTTCGATGTCGGGTTGGTCGTCACCCGCCCTGACCGTCCAAGAGGCAGATCCCAACGTCTCGAGCCGTCGCCGGTCAAGCTGCGGGCAAAGGAGCTCGGTCTGGCGGTGCGCCAGCCGACCGGATCCGAAGACCTCGGACGGATGCTCGCCGACGGCGGTCCTTTCGACTTGGGAGTGGTTGTTGCCTTCGGGATGATCCTCGAGCCCGAGGCGTTCGCGGTGCCGGCTAATGGCATGCTGAACGTCCATTTTTCGCTCTTGCCTCGCTGGCGGGGGGCGGCTCCGGTGGCTCGAGCGCTGATGGCCGGGGATCCCATGAGCGGAGTCACCATCATCAGGCTGGATCAAGGCCTCGACACCGGACCGGTGTTGACCGCCCAGGCCGTGGACATCGGGAAGCAGGAAACGGCGGGTGAGTTGACCGGACGGCTTTCAGCACTCGGCGCGGGCCTGCTGCGGGGGGTCGTCCCCGGCTACGTGAACGGTGATCTGGTCCCGGTGCCCCAGGTCGACGAAGGGGCTACCTACGCCTCCAAGATCACCGCTGCCGACCGTCCTCTGCGGCCCACGATGTCAGGTCTGGAGACGATCAACCGGGTGCGGGCCCTTTCTCCCACGCCGGGTGCCACGATCGAGCTCGACGGAGAAACCCTCAAAGTGCTCCGGGCGCGCTCACATCCTCACCAGCTCGAGCCCGGCGCACTGGAAGTCGTCAACGGCTCTCCCGTTCTGGGGGTGGCCGGGGGTGGTTTGGAGCTGGTCGAGATCCAACCCCCAGGAAGGCGGGCTATGTCCGGAGCGGATTGGGCGCGGGGACGTCACGGCCGCGCCAGCTCCTGGCAATGACCGACCCCCTTCAGGCCCGTCACCTGGCTGCCGAGACGGTAGGTCGGGTCCTGCGCGACGGGGCCTTCTCCAACGTCCTGGTGGAGGCTCAGACCGCAGCGCTCCCGCCGCGTGAGGCCGCGAGGGTCAAGGCCCTCACCTATGGCGTGTTGCGACGCGTGGAGCGTCTCGATGCGGCGATCGAGGCAGGAGCTGGCCGCGCCCTCGACGACGTCGACGTGGCCCTCCTCGACAGGTTGCGGGTGTCGACCTTCGAATTGCTCTATTCCAACCTCGCTCAGCCGATAGCGGTGAGCGCCGGGGTTGACCTGGTACGGGAGATCCAACCCAAAGCAGCCGGGTTCGCCAATGCTGTCCTGCGGCGGGTCGCCGAGCGGGGGCCGGAGACCGAGGAGGCATTGGACCTCCCGCGCTGGCTGATGAAGGCGCTGGAAGGAGCCTGGGGTGCCGCCGCGGCCTATCGGTTCGCTGTGGCCAGCGCCGCCGAACCGGAGCGGGTGGTGCGAGGTGAGCCGGGCGCGGCCGGTGTCGGCGCCGAAGTCCCCGGAATCCCGGGCGCTTTCACCATTGCCCCCGGGCCCATTCCGGAGGGGACCACTGTGCAGGACGCAGCATCGATCGCGGTCGGCAATGCGGTGGCGGCGACATCGGGGATGCGGGTGATCGATCTGGCCGCAGCCCCGGGTGGCAAGACCTCCCATCTGTTCGATCAGGTTGGTGAGAAAGGTCTCGTGATCGCCGCCGACTCCCATCGGCGGCGGGTTTCGGACGCACGACGTCGGGTGCCAGGCGCCCGCTGGGTTGTCGCCGACGCGAATGTCTTGCCGTTTCGAGGCCTCACCTTCGATCGAGTGCTGCTCGATGCTCCGTGCAGTGGGCTGGGGACATTGAGACGCAGACCCGAGATCCGCTTCCGGGTCACCGAGGCGGAAGTCCGCAGGCTCGCGACCGTGCAACAGGGCATGTTGGAGAAAGCCATGGAACTGGTGGCCCCGGGAGGGCAACTGGTGTACTCGGTGTGCACCATCACCCCCCAGGAGACCATCGAGGTCGTGGAGGGACGCGGCTTCGAGCCGCCCTCGATCCCCGGATCGGTCTGGGGGGACGGCCGCCTGCTCGCCCCCCACCTCACCGGGACCGATGGGATGTTCGTCGCCCTCCACAGGGCTTGAGGGATCCCCCTTTACAATCGCGTCCGATGTCCACGGTCAAGATCGCGCCGTCACTGCTCGCAGCCGACTTCGGCTGTCTCCGAGAGGAGATCTCGAAGGTCGAGCCCATCGCAGACTGGCTCCACATCGACGTGATGGATGGGCATTTCGTCCCCAACCTGTCGTTCGGGACCCCGGTGATCAAGAGCATTCGGCCTTTGACGCAGCTCTACTTCGATTGTCATTTGATGACGACCAACCCCGAGGCGTTTCTCCCGGATCTGGCCGAGGCCGGGGCGGATCTGGTGACCATGCACATCGAAGCCGTGCCGGACCCGACCCGAGCCTCCAAGATGGCGCGGGACAACGGTCTCGATTTCGGGCTTGTGTGCAACCCGGCGACGCCATTTCCCGGGGTCGCCCCGTTCCTCGATTTGTGCGATGTGCTGCTGGTGATGTCGGTGGAGCCCGGGTTCGGAGGCCAGAGCTTCATCCCCGAGGTCCTGAAGAAGATCGAGACGGCAAGAGAATGGGTTGAGGAGCGCGGATTGCCGACCGATATTCAGATCGACGGGGGCATCACGCCCGATAATGCACGTATGGCCAAGGACGCCGGAGCAAATGTGTTCGTGGCCGGAACCGCCATATTCCGGGCGAAAGATCCCCTCGCGGCCGTGGCCGAATTGAGAAGGGCAGTAGAGGAGAAATGAGCGAACGGGTCCTGATTGCGGACGATGACCCGGACATTCTTGCGGTTGTCCAGGTTAATTTCGAGTTGGAGGGACTCGAGGTGGAGACAGCGGTGGACGGAGAGGATGCGCTCCAGAAGGCCACGGCCAACCCGCCAAATGTGATCGTCCTCGACATCATGATGCCGCGCATGGACGGGCTCACCGCCCTGCACCGCCTTCGCAGCCAGGCCAGCACCGGCAACATCCCCATCATCCTGCTCACGGCCCGTGGCCTCCCCGAGGACCGGGTTCGTGGTCTCGAATTGGGCGCCGATGACTACATCACCAAGCCCTTCGACATCAACGAGTTGGTAGCCCGGGTACGAGCGGTGGTGCGACGGACCCAGGCCGCTCGTGACCTCTCGCCTCTGACCGGTCTCCCCGGGAACTTCAAGATCACCGCCGAGATCGAGGAGCGCATCACGTCGGGCCGCGACTACGCCCTGATCCACGGCGACCTCGACAACTTCAAGGCCTTCAACGACCACTACGGGTTCATGCGTGGCGACGAGGTGATTCGCTTCTGTGCCAAGTGTTTCCGCGATGCCTCCGAGAATCTCGGGATCACCGGGGCCTTCGTCGGGCATATCGGTGGGGACGACTTCGTGGCCATCATCCCGCCTGAGATGGCCGAGTCCTTCTGCAAAGAAGTGATCGAGCGCTTCGACGACGGGATCCTCGACCTCTATGACACCGCAGATGCGCTTCGGGGCTACATCGAGGTCATCGACCGGCGCGGCGAGCGCTTCGCCTTCCCTGTGGTGTCGTTGTCCCTGGGTGTAGCGTCCACCGACGTGCGAGAGATCTCCACACAATGGGAGGCGTCGGCGATTGCGGTGGAAATGAAGGAATTTGCCAAGAAGCAGCCGGGCTCTACCTATCGCATCGATCGTCGCTCTGCGTAGGTGGGCGAGGCCGCTCACCTGCGGCGAGCCATCGAGCTCGCCACCCGACACCGGACCCATCCGAATCCACGCGTGGGCGCGGTCGTGGTCGATGAGGCAGGGAACGTGGTTGGGGAAGGGGCCCACGAGGGAGTCGGCCACCCACACGCCGAAGTCGTCGCTCTCGAACAAGCCCGGGAGCAGGCGCGAGGCTCCACCCTCTACGTCACCCTCGAGCCCTGCACCCATCACGGGAACACCCCGCCCTGTGTGACTGCCATCGTGGCCGCCGGCGTGAGCCGGGTGGTGGTGGGTGCGATCGATCCCGACGAGCGCGTCTCTGGCAAGGGTGTCTCCTGGCTCACCGACGCCAGGGTCGAAGTGAGAGTCAGTGAGAGAGCGGAGGAAGCCGAGGCGGTCGATCCCGCATATTTTCACCATCGCCGGACCGGCATGCCCCGAGTCACCCTGAAAACGGCGATGACACTGGACGGCTCGGTTGCGGCTCTCGATGGGTCCTCGAAGTGGATCAGTTCGGAGGAATCCCGTCTCGACGCACATCGGCTTCGCGCCGAGGCCGACGCGGTGGTAGTGGGTGCGGGGACCCTCCGCTCTGACGATCCTGAGTTGACCGCCCGTCCACCCGAGGCGGGCGGGAACCAGCCCCGTCCGGTGATCCTGGCCGGAGCCGAGCCCCTGCCCGTCGAGGCGAGGATCTGGCGTCACGACCCCCTTGTCGTGGCGACCCGGTCGTTTGACATACCTTCAGGTGAGATGGCGGTGGTCGGAGGGGAGGGCGATCGCCCTGACCCGACCGAGGCGGCGCGTGCGATAGCCGGCGCTGGCCTCCTCGATGTTCTGCTCGAGGGCGGCCCGACGGTGGCCGGCGCATGGTGGCGATCCGGGGTCATCACCCGGGGGGTGCTCTATCTGTCGGGGAAGATCGGCGGGGGGGTTGGGATCGGGCCGTTGGCAGGCGCGTTCTCGACCATCGACGAGGCCAGAGAGGTGAATATCCGGGACGTGCGTAACGTTGGCTCGGACCTGAGAATCGAGTTCGAGTAGATGTTCACAGGAATCGTGGCTCACAAGGGGTCGGTGGTCGACGTAGAGGATGACGCACTGGTGAGACGTCTCACCGTGGAAGCGGGTTTGCTGGCCGATCTGACAGTGGGCGACTCGATCGCCGTGAATGGAGTCTGCCTCACCGCGGTGGCGGTGCAGGATTCGAGAATCGACGTGGAAGTCGTCCGTGAGACCCTTTCACGTTCGAACCTGGGAGCGGTCCAACCCGGTGACCCGGTCAACCTGGAGCGGCCGATGACAGCTCAGGGCCGCTTCGACGGGCACATCGTGCAAGGGCATGTGGACGGAGTCGGCACGGTGAGCCAGGTGGTCTCTGATGGCGATGATCGCCGTCTCACGATCCGGGTTCCCACCGGGTTGGCCCGCTTCATCGTGGAGAAGGGGTCGATCACCGTCGATGGGGTCAGCCTCACGGTGACCGGCGTCGGTTCGGACCAGTTCGAGGTCGCCCTGATTCCTCACACCCTGGAGGTGACGACCCTGGGCTTGCGCAAGGAAGGTGACCCGGTCAACCTCGAGGTGGACATCATCGCCAAGTACGTGGAGAGACTCTTGGGAGCGGGCTCATGAGCTTTGCGCCAATCGACGAGATCGTGGCTGCCATCGCCAAAGGTGAGATGGTGATCATGGTCGATGACGAGGATCGGGAGAACGAGGGCGACCTCATCGTGGCCGCCGAGGCGGCGACGCAGGCTCAGATCGGATTCATGCTCAGGCACACCAGCGGGATCATCTGCCTTCCCGTGATAGGCGAGCGTCTCGACCAGCTCCGTCTACCGATGATGGTCGCTCGCAACACCGACGTCCGGCGAACCGCCTTCACCGTGTCGATCGACGCTCGTGAGGGCACCACGACCGGGATCTCCGCAGCCGATCGGTGGAAGACCATCCAAACCGTGATCAATCCCGACACCAAGCCCGAAGACCTGGCTCGGCCCGGCCACATGTACCCACTGCGTTACGAGCCGGGCGGGGTGCTTCGCCGTGCCGGGCACACCGAGGCGGCGGTCGACCTGGTCGAGCTGGCAGGTAAGTACCCCGCCGGGGTGCTGGCGGAGGTCATGAACGACGACGGGACGGTGGCGCGTCTGGAAGACCTCGAAGTCTTCGCCAGAGAGCATGGGCTGTTGCTGGGGACCATTTCCGATTTGATCGCGTTTCGCCGCCTGCGGGAGAAACTGGTCGAGAGGGTGGTCGAAGCGAGGATTCCGACCGAGCACGGGACATTCAACGCAGTCGGCTTCCGTTCCCTGATCGATGATCGACAACATATCGCCCTGGTGATGGGAGAGCTCGGTGATGGTGAGCGAGTGCTGACCCGCGTCCATTCCGAGTGCCTCACCGGTGATGTCTTCGGCAGCCTCCGCTGCGATTGCGGCGATCAAATGGATCTGGCGTTGGCCAGGGTCGCCGCCGAGGGCAGGGGGGTGGTTCTCTACATCCGAGGCCACGAAGGCAGGGGCATCGGGCTGCTCCACAAATTGGCCGCCTACCGGCTCCAGGACGAGGGTCTCGACACGGTTGACGCCAACGTCAATCTGGGGCTTCCGGTTGACTCACGGGACTATGGGGTAGGCGCCCAGATTCTCTATGACCTCGGGGTGCGGTCGATGCGTCTCATGACCAACAACCCAACCAAACGGGCGGGCATCGAAGGATACGGGCTCTCGATCGTGGAGCAGGTGCCCCTCTCCATCGAGGCGAACGAGGAGAACCGGGACTATCTGAGGACCAAGGCGAGTCGCATGGGTCATCAGATGGACCTCGGAACCGGGGCATGATCAGGGTCGTCGAAGGGTCCAAGTCGGGGGCCGGTCTTCATATCGGCGTCGCCGTTGCCAGTTGGAACCAGGGGATAACCGATCGTCTGCTCCAGGGGGCGCTGGAGCGACTTCAGGAGATGGAGGTCTCCGAAATCACCGTGCTCCGGGTCCCAGGTGCCCTGGAGTTGCCCGTCGCTGTCAAGACGCTGGTGGACATTGGTTGCGATGCGGCGATCGCAATCGGCACCGTGGTGAAGGGCGACACCGATCACTACGACATAGTGGTGCGGGAATCGACGTCGGGAATCGCCAACGTTGCCCTGGAAACGGGCGTCCCCGTGGGCAACGCCATCCTCGCCGTTCACGAGTATCAGCAAGCGGTCGAGCGCTCCAGTGAGGGAGCGGCCAACAAAGGCGTGGAGGCAGCGGAGGCGGCCGTGCTCAGCGCCACCGCGATCCGAGAGCTGCGTGAGGTTTGACATCCGTCTGGTGTTAGGGCCTTTCGCGCTGGTAACCTCAGGGGGACAATCGATAGCAAGAGCGGAAGCTGCTGCTTCCCCACCCGGCCGCCCGAACGACGACCAAAGAGGCGAGCCGCGGTCAAGGACACCGGTGGTTCCGGTCATGAGCAGCAAGGTTTCGCTTGCTGCTTTTTCATTCGCACTCAACAGGAGGTAGCAGCATCACCAACGAGCTCCGTGTGAACGGCGCGATACGAGCAAAAGAGGTGCGTGTAGTCGCACCGGATGGCTCCCAGATCGGGGTCAAGAAACTCAATGAAGCCCTGTGGCTTGCCGAGCAACTCGATCTGGATCTCGTCGAAGTGGCACCCAACGCCAAACCGCCTGTGTGCCGATTGATGGATTACGGGAAATACAAGTACGAGCAGTCCGTCAAACAACGCGAGGCTCGCAAGAAGCAGACTCGAACCACGATCAAGGAGCTCCGCATGAAGGTGCGGATCGGCGATCACGACTTCGACATCACCAAGCGCAAGACCAAGGAGTTCCTGGAGGACGGGGACAAGGTCAAGGTGACCATCCGTTTCCGCGGCAGGGAACAGGAGCGGCCCGGTTTCGGGAAGGACCTTCTCGATCGTCTCGCCGAGGAGGTTGCCGACGTGGCCGTGGTGGAGCAGGTGCCGAAGATCGAGGGTCGGAGCATGACCATGGTGCTGGCCCCGGCCAAAAAGGCGAGAGCCGCTGCCGAGAGCACTGAAGAGCATTAACCAACACAGGAGGACGCTGTGCCAAAGATGAAGACCCACAGCGGTGCCAAGAAACGAATCAAGGTGACTGGCTCGGGCAAGATCATGAGACGCCAGTCGGGTCGCGGTCATCTCAAGCTGGCCAAGGGCAAGCACGTCTTCCGCCGTCGAGCGGGTGAGGTCGAGCTCGCTCCCGGTGATGCCAAGATTGCCAAGAAGCTGCTCGGTCGCTGAAGTTCCAGGAGGGATGAGATGGCACGTATAAAGCGCGCGGTTCACGCCAAGAAGGGGCACAAGAAGGTCCTCGACCGCGCCAAGGGCTACAAGGGTGCCCGGAGCCGGCGATACCGGACCGCCAACGAGCAGGTCATGCATGCGATGCAGGACGCCTATCGGGACCGGCGCGCTCGAAAGGGCGAATTCCGGCGTCTGTGGATCGCCCGGATCAACGCGGCTGCCCGTCAGAACGGGACCACCTATAACCAGATGATCGCCGGGTTGAGGGCGAACGACATCGAGGTCGACCGGAAGATGCTCGCCGAGATGGCCGTGAACGACCCCGGGGCATTCGCCCAACTCGTCGAGGCTTCGAAGCAGGGCTGACGGCGTCGAGACGGCGAAACCCATGCCGGTCCGCAGCCACAAGAACTGCCAGGTGGTGAATGCGGCCCGGCTTCATCGCGTCCGGGAGCGAAGGGATCGCGGGGAGACCCTGATCGAAGGACCGCACCTTCTGGAGGAGGCGCTCACCGCCGGAGTGGTGCCATCGCTGCTGTTCGCTCTCGAGGACGACCAGCCAACCCGCGAGCTGGCGAGGCGGCGGGGGATCGATCTGGTGCTCGTCGACGATGCCGGGCTGGCCCGGGTCGCCGGGACCAAGACCCCCCGGGGCCCGGTGGCCGTGATCGAAATCCCTGTGGGCCAAGGTGCCACTGGCCGCGGTCTTGTTGTGGCGTGGGGGGTCGGTGACCCGGGGAACGTGGGGACCATGATCCGAACTGCGGCCGGCTTCGGGTGGTCCTTCGGCTACACGGAGGGAACGGCGGACCCCTGGGCGCCAAAGGTGCTCCGGGCGGGGGTGGGCGCGCATTTTCGCACTGAGGTGATGGTCATCGAGTCACTGGGACAACTCGAGACCATGGGATACGAAGCCGTGGCCACCGTGGTGAGCGGTGGGCTGGCGCCGTCCGATCTCGCCGATGGCAAGTACGCGGTGTTGATTGGTGACGAAGCTTCGGGTCTCCCCCAAGAGGTGGCAGCCGGTGCCGCCTCGCGTATCACGATCCCGATGCCGGGGGGAACCGAGAGTCTCAATGCCGCAATGGCGGCGGGCATCATCGTCTACGAGCTTTCCAAGTACCAAGTGCCAAGCACTAAGCACAGGGAGCGCCGGCTACCCCTCTAACCTGCCGCCGACATGGATGTGATCGCGGAGCTGGAAGAAGCTCGTTCCGGAGCCGCCGCCAAGGTCGACGGCGCCGAGACCGTCGAGGAGCTGGACAAGGTCGAAACCGCCCTTCTCGGCAAGAATTCCACGGTGGGCACGGTCCGGAGGGCCATGGGTGGTCTGGAGCCGTCAGAGCGCCCTCAGGTAGGAGCCCGGCTCAACGAAGTCACTTCGGAGATCGAGGCCTTGATCGCCCAACGCAAGTCGGCTCTCGCCTTGCTCGACGAGCGCCACCGACTCACCGACGACCGTATCGACGTCACTCTCGAGGGAGTCAGGTTTCCTCTTGGATCACTTCACTTGATCCAAGAGACCATCGATGAGGTGGTCGACATCTTCGTCGGCCTGGGATATCTGATGGCCTCCGGGCCAGAAGCGGAGCTCGGCTGGTACAACTTCGATGCACTCAACACTCCTCCCACCCACCCCAGTCGTCTCGAATCCGACACCATGTACCTCGACTATGGCGACCCCGCTGACGAGCTCCTGCTTCGAACCCAGACCTCGCCTAGCCAGGTTCGTTGGATGGAGCAGCACCAGCCTCCGGTCTACGTCGTCGTGCCGGGAAAGGTCTATCGCACGGACACCATCGACGCCACTCATCTCCCGGTGTTCCACCAGATCGAGGGTCTGGCAGTCGACGGCCACATCCAGTTCTCGGACTTGAAGGGGACGCTGGCCCATTTTGCGAAGGAGTTCTTCGGCCCCAAGACGACGGTTCGCCTCCGGCCCCATTTCTTCCCGTTCACCGAGCCAAGCGGGGAGCTCGATGTGTCGTGCTTTGCCTGTGACGGTGGCGTTCCCGGTTGCCGCGTTTGCGGCGGTGCGGGTTGGCTGGAGATGCTCGGCTGCGGCATGGTCGACCCCAACGTGCTGGAAGCGGTCGGCTATGACCCGGCACAGGTCTCGGGATTCGCTTTCGGGATGGGCGTCGAACGTCTGGCCATGGTCCGCCATGGGATCAACAACATCCGGCATTTCATAGACAACGACCTTCGCTTCCTGGGGCAGTTCTGATGAAGGTCCCACTGCGATGGCTGCAGGAGTTCATCGATCTTCCAACAAAGGACCCGGCGGAGTTGTCTGCTTTCCTCGACATGGTGGGTGAGAAGGTCGAGGGCTTCGAGGTTCTCCAGGTCGAATGGTCAAACGTCGTCGTGGGCCGTGTCCTCGAGATCAACCCGCATCCCGAGGCCGACAGGATTCGGGTCTGCCAGGTCGACGTCGGTGACGGGCCGGAGCAGATCGTCTGCGGTGCCTGGAACTTCTCGGAGGGTGCTCATGTCGCCGTTGCCCGGCCAGGAGCCCTCCTGCCTGGGAACTTCGAGATCGGGCAGCGGACGATCAGGGGCGTCGATTCCAACGGGATGATCTGCTCGGAGAAGGAGCTGGGGCTTGGTGATGACCATGCCGGGATCCTCGTCCTTGACGGCGAACCCGATCTGGGCTCGGACTTCGCCGACCTGGTGGAGCTTCCCGACGTCGTCTTCGACATCGAGATCACCACCAACAGGCCCGATGCGATGTCGCTCTTGGGCCTGGCTCGTGATCTGGGCGCCTACCTCGACATCGAGCACAGGATCCCCGAGCGAATACTGAAGACCGTCCCCGGCGCCACGGAGATAGTCGTCGAGTTGGACGACCCGGTGGGATGTCGCCGGTTCACCGCGCGTGAGATCAGAGGGGTGACGGTCGGGAGGTCGCCGCTTTGGGTGAGGCACCGGCTGGCCAAGGCGGGGATGCGGGCCATCTCCAACGTCGTCGACGTCACCAATTATGTGATGTTGGAGCTCGGCCACCCTCTGCATGCCTTCGATGCCGATTCGATCGCAGGACGTCAGTTGGTGGTGAAACGAGCTGTTCCTGGGGAGGAGTTGGTGACCCTCGACGGGGAGGCCCGGGTGCTCGATGGCGAAGACCTGATCATCTATGACGACGACGGCCCTACCTCGATGTCGGGGACTATGGGCGGGGCCCGGTCGGAGGTTTCGCCGGAAACGGTCAACGTCCTGATGGAGGCTGCTTCCTGGGACCCGCCGACGATCATGTACATGTCACGTCGTCACAATCTCCGCTCGGAGGCATCAACGCGCTTCGAAAGAGGTGTCGATCCGAATCTGGCCGACGAGGCAAATCGCCGAGCCACGGCGATGGTGGCGGAGCTGGCCGGTGGCGAGGTACCGGAGTCCGCAATCGATGTGATCGGCACCGCGGTCGAGCCGGTCACCGTCGAGCTCGAGTTCGCCGAGGTGACACGTCTCCTCGGACCAGGGTTCACCCGTGACGGGGTGGTCGGCATTCTCAGCCGCCTCGGGATGGAAGTTCGGGGGCAGGACGCGATGGAGGTTGTGGTCCCGACATTTCGACCCGACGTCACGCGCCAGGCCGACCTCGTCGAAGAGATCGCCCGGATCCACGGATTCGACAAGTTCGCCGCGACGTTGCCCACCGGCCCGGCTGGCGGCCTCACGGCCGAACAAAAGCGGTTGCGGGCCTTGCATCAGGCTCTGGCGGGCATCGGGCTCAGTCAGGCCGTTACCTTGCCTTTTGTCGGCGAGGAGGACCTGCTGCGGCTTGGGATCCCCCTGGGGGATGTGCTCCGGGTAAAGAACCCGCTCCGGGACGAAGAAGGGCGACTCCGCCCGACGATGCTGCCCGGTCTTCTCAACGCCGTGCGCTTCAACTTGTCACACGGTGCCTCTGCGGTTGGCCTGTTCGAGACCGGCCGGGTGTTTGCCGCTCGTCCGGCGCATGCGGATCCGAGACTCCCCGAGCAGATCGACCGTCTGGCCTGGGTGGCTGCCGGCCCGGTCGGATTGACCGCTCTGGGGGAGCCAGGGCTCATGGCCGACGGCCGTGTCTCGCTGGCCGTGTTCCGTCACCTTGCTGCTGTGCTCGGCCTCGAAGGGCTCGACTTGACACCGGCGACCCCAACCGGATACCACCCGGGCCGGGCTGCGGCGGTGGCCCTCAATGGCGTGATGATCGGCCATGTGGGCGAGTTGAGCCCGATGGTGGCCCGGGAGTACGAGATCCCCGGTCGGGTGGCCGTGGCCGAGTTGGACCTCGATCCGTTGGTGGCACCGGTCGGTTTGCGTCAGGCGGTATCGCCGTCGGTGTACCCGCCGGTCGACTTCGACCTTTCGTTCCTCGTCGCCGACGGGACACTAGTGTCCGCATTGCTCGAAGCAACGAGCGACGCAGGCAACAGCCTGTTGGAGTCCGCCCATGTCTTCGACGAGTTCAAAGGCGCCGGGATCGGCGAGGGAGAGAGGGCGGTGGCGATCCGCTATCGGCTTCGTGCCCCTGACCGAACCCTCACCAACGAAGAGGTGTCGCCGGTGCGAGAGGCCATGATCGAGGCGGCCCGCGCTCTCGGGGCCCAGCTGCGCGGGGCCTGAGCCAGATCGCTATGGACCTCGCCAGCCAACTAATCGAGCCCCCCGAGGTCTCGGCTCCCCGCTTGTTGGGAGCGGTGCTGGTGTCGGAGCTGGGTTCATCACCGGTGTCGGTGAGGATCAGCGAAGTCGAGGCCTACCGCGGTGAAGACGACCCGGCGTCGCATGCCTTCAAAGGGAGGACCGGGCGCAACGGGTCGATGTTCGAGGGTCCCGGCACTCTCTACGTGTACCGCTCGTACGGTGTCCATTGGTGCGCCAATGTGGCGGTCGGACCGGCAGGCACCGGTTGGGCGATCCTGTTTCGGGGCGGGGAGGTGATCGACGGTCTGGGCACCGCCCGGGCCCGTCGTGGCCGTGATGACCAATTGGCGAACGGGCCGGGGAAGCTGTGCCAAGCCCTGGGCATCGACGGCTCGCACGACGGCATCAATCTTCTCGAAAGGGGCTCGGTACTCCGGCTTGAGACCGGATCGGCACCCAAGATGGTCATGGCGACGCCACGGGTTGGGATCTCGAGGGCGCGCGAGGTCCCCTGGCGCTTCATCGCTGCCGCATCAGCGACCAACGGAGGCTAGGCCCCGGCTCCGGGTGGTTTACCCTCGCACCGACCATGACCCCTGCAGACCAACTTCCGCATCTCCTCCGTCATGCGGACAGGGTCGTTCCCGAGGGCGAGCTGATCGAGAAACTGGAGACCGGACGCCAGCTTCGGGTCAAGCTGGGCCTGGACCCGACCGCGCCCTCGGTCACCTTGGGTTGGGCCGTGGTGCTGCGCAAACTCCGGCATTTCCAGGAGATGGGTCACATCGCGGTGCTGATCGTGGGTGACTTCACGGCACAGGTCGGTGACCCCTCGCTGAGGAGTGAGACGCGCAAGCGTCTCACTGCCGAGGAAGTGAACGGTTATGCCGAGAACGTCCTGGGACAGTTCCGCAGGGTCCTCCTCGACGAGGGGCTCGAGATCCGCCGCAACTCGGAGTGGCTGGGCGCCCTCGACATGGGCGGGCTGCTCGAGCTCACCTCGGCCGCAACGGTCGCCCAGATGTTGGAGCGTTCCGATTTCGCCAACCGATACCAAGAAGGCAGCCCGATTTCGGTGATGGAGTTTCTCTACCCGTTGCTTCAGGGCTACGACTCGGTTGCGGTCGAGGCCGATGTGGAGCTCGGAGGGAGCGACCAGCTTTGGAACCTGATGATGGGGAGGGTGGTCCAGGAGCGTTACGGCCAGGAGCCCCAGGTGGCGTTGACCATGCCACTCCTGGTCGGGACCGACGGGTCCAAGAAGATGTCGCAGTCGATCGGCAATTACATCGGGGTCGAGGACGAGCCAGGCGAGATGTTCGGCAAGACGATGAGCATCCCCGACCAAGTGATGCCCGAGTGGTTCCGCCTGGCTGCCGATTTCGATCCGGACGAGGTTGACCGAATCGAGACCGGTCTGGCGAGCGGGGACCTTCACCCCGGGGAGACCAAGCGGCGGTTGGCCCGCGCCGTCACCGCCCTCTATTGGGGTGAGGATGCTGCCACCCAGGCGGAGGCGGCGTTCGACCAGGTTTTCAGACATGGAGGGACACCCGACGACATCGAAGTCTTCCCACTGCCGGCCGGGGAGACGGTTCATATGTCCGCCCTGGTTCGCGATGTCTCGGGGGAGTCGGGCTCGGAGGCCCGCCGACTGTTGGCACAGGGCGCGGTCAGACTCGACGGCGAGGTCGTCGAGGACGGCGAAATGGCCAGAAACGCCCTTGCCGGGCGGGTTCTCAAGGTGGGCAAGCGCCGATTCGTGCGCCTCTCCGAATGAACTTGACTAGCATTCCGATGTCGTTACTATTCGTGTCCGGCCTGGGAATCACTTCCCGGGTCCCCCACCACGCGGTGAGGGGCTTGTCTCGCTTCCAACGCGATTGACGTATGTATCGGGGCAGCGATCCGAGCGATCGCCGGCCCGCCTGACACCCGGTGTGGGAGCTTTGGGCTCCTTGACAACTGAACAATGTGCCAAAAGCCAGCAAGCGCTTGCCACTTCGCCGATTCGTCGGCTCGGTGGTGGGCATTGCAGCAATCGAAGCTCTCGGGTCTCTCACAGACCCGAGACCCAATTGCAAACTCATGACTGACAGGATTGGGCACCGTCTTCGGACGGAGCCCCTGAATGTACGTTGGAGAGTTTGATCCTGGCTCAGGACGAACGCTGGCGGCGCGCCTAATGCATGCAAGTCGAGCGACGCACACCGGAGGGGTAACCCACCGGTATGACGGAGCGGCGAACGGGTGAGTAACACGTGAGCAACCTGCCCCACAGATCGGGATAGCCCAGGGAAACCTGGATTAATACCGAATATCCTCGAGTAACCACATGATTGTTCGAGGAAATGCCTTTGTGCTGTGGGATGGGCTCGCGGCTTATCAGCTAGTTGGTGGGGTAACGGCCTACCAAGGCATCGACGAGTAGCTGGTCTGAGAGGACGATCAGCCACACTGGGACTGAGACACGGCCCAGAC
>JBBDQO010000097.1:0-24218 GCA_040905925.1 Acidimicrobiia bacterium
GGGGGGGGGGGGGGGGGTGGGGGGGGGGTGGGGGGGGGGGGGGGCGGCTCGGGCGGGAAAAGGTCGTCGATCTTGACCGGCGGGCACATGACGGCGCCTTCAACCGGTGCGGGCTCCCCCATCACAAACAAGGCCGCGGTCAGCGCCAGCACGGCCACGATGGCAGCCCCGAACCTGCCAGGTGTCATGGAGGTGCAGGCTAACCAGGCTCGGCCTCGTTGGGAACCTGGCTAGAGGCGGTAACGTTGACCGGGAATGAGTCTTCGACGGATCTCGCTTTCCATCGTCCCGTTGCTCGCGCTGGCGGTTGTCGTCGCGGCCTGTGACGGGGAAGAGGCATCTCTGACCACGACCTCTTCGTTGGTCACCGATCCCGGGGAGGAAGCTTCGCCTAGCACCACGGCCGCACCGGCCGGGGATGAGACGAGCACCACCCTGGTCGGTGAATCAGTCGGCAACTATGAGATCGTCGCCCGCGAGCCTGTCACCGATGGTGAGGTCGTCTACATCGTCATCGGGCCCGGGGCCTACACCGACGTCGATCTCGAGAACTTCCTCAGAGACCTGTATGACCGGGGCATCGCCACCTATGGGGCAGAGATCTTCGATGACGCCGCCGCTGCCAACGCCTATCTGAAGGCAGAGGAGGACCGGACGCCCGAGGAGGTCGCTCTGATCGAACAGCATCATTTTGCGAGCCTGGTGGGTGGCAACATCATCAGGTTCCAAGGCCCCTTCACCGAGTCGGGCGAGTTCGTCCTCGGCAGCTAGCTCAGCAGCGCCGTCGCCACCAGGAGAAAACCGCCGAATCCCACGATGTCGGTGATCATCGTGAGGAAGATCGAGGAAGCGAGGGCGGGATCCTGGCCGAGACGTCTCAGGATGAGGGGTATCGCGGTGCCGGCCAAGGTGGCGATCAACAGGTTGGTCATGACGGCCAGGGCCACGATCAGGGCAACAGCCGAGGCGTCCGCCCCACTGCTGAAGATTCCGACCTCCACCAGAACGTAGGTGAGCCCTGCTGCCACCAGGGCGATGATGATCCCGTTGAACAGGCCGGTTCCCGCTTGTCTTCTCAGTATCCCCGAGACCTGGGCGCTGGGGACGTCGTCGGAGGCCAGCGACCTGATCATCACCGCGAGGCTCTGATTCCCGCTGTTGCCACCGAGGGAGGCGACCACCGGCATCAGGACGGCCAGCACCGGCTCCTTGGAGATGATCCCGGTCTGATGCTCGATCACGAGCGCGACCAGAAGGGCAAGCGTCAGGTTGAGGACCAGCCAGGGGGAGCGCATCCGGACCGAATGGCCAACGTCGGTGTACACGGTCTCTCCGACACCGGCACCCACTGCCGCGGCGAAGTCTTCGGTGGCCTCATCCTGGACGGCTTCGATCACTGCGTCGCTGGTCACCATCCCCAGCAGGCGCCCACTCCCGTCGGTCACCGGGATGCCGAACAAGCGGTAACGCTGGGCCAACTCTGCGACTTCTTCCCGGTCGGAGAATGCGGCGACCGAGACCGGGTCGGGGACCATGGCCTCGTCGAGGCTGGCCCCCGGTCTCTTGAAGACGAGGTCCCGGAACGAGATGACTCCTTTGAGCCTGCCTTCGTCGTCGACCACGTAGACGTAGGACAGGTCTTCCAGCTCGTCGTTCAGGTGTCGGATTCGCTCGATCGCCTCACCAGCCGTGAGGCCAATTGGGAGCACCGCGATATCCGTCGTCATCAGACCGCCCGCGCTGTCCGGTGGATAGACGAGCAGCCTTCGGATCTCCTGCTCCGACTCGTCGTCCATGAGAGAGAGCACACTCTCCGTGACCTCGTCGTCGAGCTCGAAGAGGAGGTCGGCTGCGGCTTCGCCTGTCATCTCGCTGACTGCGGCGGTCAGGTCCTCGATGGGGATGTCCTCGACGAGCTCAGCAGCAAGCTCCGGCGAGATCTGCTCGAGGATGTCCGCGGCGTCGGTGGCGCTGAGCTCGGTGAGCAGCTCAGCCGCATCCTGCTCGGTCAGCTGTTCCAGGACATCGGCAGCGTCACCCGGTGCGGCGCCGGCCAGGGCCTCCCATTCGGCGCGACGGGAGTCGAGGTAGTCGGCAACTTCCTCGCGATCGCGGCGCGCCGCGTTGATCAGAACTTTTGCAAGTTGACGGGGACTTCTGAGTCGGAGTCTCACCGGCCACCCCCCGGACGGAAAACCGACGTCAGGCTAATGCCGATCAGCCCTCGAAAGGTCGAACCGCCACGATGGTGACTTTGAAGGTCCCGCCCGGCGCCTCGTAAGAGACTTCGTCACCCGCCGACGCCCCGAGCAGCGCTCCCCCGAGCGGACTGGTGGGTGAGGCGAGGAGCATGCTTCCCACCTTGTTCTCCTGTGGTGCAACGAAGCAGTCGAACTCGTCGCCGTCCCGGTCGATCACGGTCACCACGCTCCCGATCTCGACTCTCCCGGTGTCCTCTACGGTCCTCACTTCAGCGGTGTTGAGCAAATGCTCCAGCTTGCGGATCCGGGCCTCCATCATGCCCTGGTCGTTCTTGGCTGCGTCGTAGTCGGCGTTCTCGCGGATGTCACCGTGCGAGCGAGCCTCGGCGATCCTCTCTTCGATCTCCTTGCGCCCGTCGGTCTTGAGCACTTCGAGCTCACTCAGGATCCTCTCCTTGGCGGCCGGGGTGAGAAACGTCGGTCGGTCGGTCATGCGTCTGGAGAGGCTAACTGCGGCAAGAGTCTATTCCTGAGCTCGTAGTCGTCCTTGCCGACAAACCGACGACGGTGCTCTAACTTCTGGACGTGGACAACAAGCAACGTCTCGAAGCGATTGCCGAGGCGCTCTCCATTCCCCGCGCCGAGCATCACATCTTCCTCTGCGCCGGTCAGACCACGCCGCGATGTGCGCCGCGCGAGGAGACAAATGCCCTGTGGGCCCATCTGAAGAACCGTCTCAAAGCAGCGGGCCTGACCTCGGCTCCCCCGTCATGGTCGGGCAAGCCGGAGGCAGAGGCGGTACCAACCGAGCCAGGAGACGGCCGCGTCCTCCGAAGCAAGGTGGACTGCCTCAGGATCTGTGAGCAGGGTGCGATCTGTGTCGTCTATCCCGAGGGCACCTGGTATGCAGGGTTGGACATCGAGAGGCTGGATCGGATCATCGACGAGCATCTGATGGGTGGACAGCCGGTGACGGAACTGGTCTTCGCGGTGGGAGACCTGGGCGGATGAGACTGCTCCGGCGTCTCATCTTCGGATTCGTCCTCTGGCGTTTGTTCGGGCCAGTGGTTAGCCCTCGTTTTCGATCACCCCAGGAGCATCCATGGCGGCATACCGGGCACACGGTCTTCGTCGGCGACCAGGAGTTCCTGGTGAGGGATCTCGGCCCGGATGAAGCGCCACCCCTCCTGCTGATCCACGGGCTTGCCGGCTCCTCGCTCGCCGAGTGGTATCGGATCGGCCCGGCACTGGCCGAGAAGTACCGGGTGGTCATGGTCGACCATCGGAGTCATGGCTTGGCCCCGCTGGCACGGGACCGGTTCGACGTCGAGGAGGTGGCCGACGACATGGCCGGTGTGCTCGATCGCCTCGGCATCGGCGTCGTCTCAGTGGTCGGGTATTCGATGGGGGGAGCCATCGCCCAGTCTTTCGCCCATCGCCACCCTGCCAGGGTGGATCGGCTGGTGCTGATAGCGACCTTCACCCACCACCCTGAGCCGATGCGGACTCTCCGGGTCCTGGGGACCGTTGTCGCCAGAGCCTGGGAGAGATTGACCGGCCTCGGCACTCCCGAGGTTCGGACCGGGTACCTCCTCGCCACCGGCGCGGTCGAGCAACGGCACGCCCGATGGCTGTGGGAGGAGACCCATCGTCGTGACACCGACGCCGGGGCTCAGGCGACGCTTGCCCTGCTTCGCTTCGATTCCCGTCCCTGGGTTGGACGCATCGAGGCCGAGACGCTCATCCTCATCCCCACCCGTGACCAGTTGGTGCCCCCCTCCTGGCAGTACCAGTTGGGTGCGGCGGTGGCCAACCCAACGATCGTGGAGTTGGTGGGGGTCCGGCACGAGGCACCCTGGACCCACGCCGAGCGACTGGTGGAGGAGATAGCCCGGTTCGTGGGTTAGGGCGACTTCGTCGCCGTCTCAAGTCACAAGTCACAGGTCATCATTCTCAGGTGCGACCTACGGTCTCAAGATCAGCGTTCCCTCGGAATCAAGCTCCACTTGCTCCCGCGTCCATCGCATCGAATGCTGCTCGCCGTCGACCCAGGGCTCGAGCTGGTCGTCGTAATGGGAGTTGAAGGCGTGGCCTGACTGGCCGGTCGTGTTCCCCGCCGTCGATGAGGCGAAGTCGGAGAGGTCTATGACCATCCGCATCGAGGGGATCCAGTCGACGACGTATCCATCGGGCGGATACAACCCCACGGCGTTGACGATGTCGGCGCCACCTCCCAGCCTCTGCGGAGCGTTGCGGTTGAAGAGCCATTCGATAGGCCCGATCCCCGATTGGCCCAATGTCTGATTCTCGAAACTGGCGGTATGGAGCCGACTCCACTTCCACGAGGCCGGGTCTCCCAACAAATCAGTCAACTCGGTGTGGGCTGCGGTCATCGCTGTCTCCAAGATGGCGTCTCGGTCCTCCACCTCGGAGGTCGAGATATCGTCCCACCAGGGGTCGTCAGGGGTTTCGAGAAGCCGGGCCACCACCTCGAACCAGCGACTGCCCCCCTCCGGCCACGAGTCCTCAGGCAACTCGTCATGGAAGGTGAGCTCTAGAAGATGGGTCCACGTCGCCTGATAGGCGGCCGCCCCAGCCGAGTCGCCCGCGGCCTGGAAGGCATCGGCGCCCTCGGACCACGGACGCAAGAGGTCCTGGATCATGGCCACGGCGGCATCGTCAGAGGAGACGCCGAGCAGAAAGGGGACGAGGTTGGCTGCGCCGCCGTCGCGGTTGTCTCTTTGCATGCCCTGCGCCGAATCCACTTTGTAAATGCGGCGGACCCAACGCATCCCGGCGAGCCTATTGATCGAATCGGCATTCGGCCCGAATCGTCGTACCTTCCCCGGATGCAACGCCTCCTCTGGACTGTGGTGACAATCAGCCTGGTGGTGGCTTGTGGCAACAGCACCACCACATCGACCACCACAGCATCCTCCACGTCCTCCCCGACCACGACGGTCGCCGAAACCACGACGACCGCGGCGGCTGTCACCACGACCGTGGCGGAGACCACCACCACCGGCTCCGAGATCGACGTGACGGTTGCCGGCGGCCAGGTCGACGGCCCGGATGTCTTCGAGTTCGCGCTGGGTGACCTGGTTGAGATCACGGTCCTGGTCGACGTCGCCGACGAGCTACACGTTCACGGATACGACCTCAGGTACGACGTCGAGCCGGGGATCCCGACCGAGATCTCATTCGAGGCCGATACACCGGGCATCTTCGAAGTCGAGTTGGAGGCGAGCCATCTCCCATTGTTCGAGATACAAGTAGCCCCCTGATGAGACGTCGCGTCGGCCTGGTCGGCGGGGCCCTGGCTTTCATCCTCCTCACCCCGGGAACTGCCCTGGCGCACGGGATTGGGGGACGTCTCGACCTTCCGGTCCCGGTGTCCTATTTCATTGCCGCGGCCGGTGTAGTCATAGTCGCCAGCTTCGTCGCGCTGGCCGTGCTCTGGCCCGAGCCCCGTCTTCAGGAGGGACCCCGTTATGAGCCTGCGAGGTTGTCCGTTCCTCGACGGGGCCTGTTTCCGCTGTTGGGAGCGCTCGGTCTTCTCCTCGTCATCGGACAATTGATGGTCCCGCTTTTCGGCCTCGAGGTCGACAGCACTCGCCCTTCGATCGCCCCGGTGCTGGTATGGGTGGTGTTCTGGCTGGTGGTTCCATTCGCAGGAGCAGTCATCGGGGACTGGTACACCGAGATCAACCCGTGGCGCACCCTGGGCCGGAGGCTCCACGTAGGGAGAGCGGAGCGACTGTGGGTGATCGATCGGCTAGGGGTCTGGCCGGCCGCCCTCCTGTTGCTGGCTTTCACCTGGTTGGAGTTGATAGACCCCAATTCCGGCTCACCGATCACCTTGGCTATTGCTGCTCTGGTCTATACGTTGTTTCTGATGGTGGCGATGGCGTACGCCGGACGGGAGACCGGGTTGGCCGTGTTCGACGCCTTCACCCCCTACAACCGGATGATCTCGTCGCTCTCCCCGCTGGGTCGTCGTGAGGACGGCCGGCTGGTGTGGCGGGGCTGGCTCAGGGCGCTCACCGTCCTCCCCGAATGGCGCGGCCTGGCAATCCTCGTGTGCGTGGCCATCGGGACCGTCACCTACGACGGTGCCTCAGGCACCACCTGGTTTCGGTCTGCGTTCGGGGAGATGGCCGCCTCCAGGCTCGGGGCGACACTCCTTCTCCTGGGATCGGTGACAATGATCGGTGTTGCCTACTGGGTTGCCTCATGGGCGGCAGCGCGAATGGTCGGCGACGGCTGGACCGCACGCCGGGTGGCGATCCGCTTCGCCCACACCCTGGTTCCCATCGCCCTCGCCTATGCGGTGGCCCACTATCTGACCTTGATCGTCTTCGAAGGCCAGCAGTTGATCGCCGCGATCTCCGATCCGTTCGCACTGGGATGGGACTTGTTCGGGACTGCTGGACGAAAGGTCGACTTCTTTCTCACCGCCAGCGAGCCCATCTGGTACGTGCAACTGGCCGTGATCGTGACCGGGCATGTGACCGGTGTGGTGCTGGCCCACGATCGGGCCCTGGGAGACTTCGGTTCGGACGCGGTGCGTTCCCAATACGCGATGCTTCTCCTTATGGTGGCTCTCACCACACTCGGGTTGTTGATCCTTTCCGGATGATGTTCATATTTGCCCACTATTGGGGGATCGATGAGGTCGGGGTCTTTGTGATCCCGGCCCTGGCTGCCATCTGGTCGTTGCGTTGGGCAGAGCGTCGAGCACGGAGGGCGGCCGAAGAGAGGAAACTGAAGGAAGAAGCTGCACAGGAGCCGACCGATGTCGACTGATCTTCCCGGGTCACCGGTGACACCAGAGATCGTGATGTCTGCGCCTGACCTGCGAACCCGATCGACGGCGGCGGCGTACCTGGCACTCACCAAACCACGCATCATCGAGTTGCTCCTAATCACCACCGTCCCCGCGATGTTGCTGGCGGCGGGCGCCTGGCCAGGAGCATGGATCCTGATCACCACCCTGATCGGGGGGACCCTCTCCGCAGGCGGCGCCAACGCGCTCAACAACTACTTCGATCGCGACATCGACGAGGTGATGCGACGCACCAGGGGTCGGCCGCTGGCCCGACACGAGGTGGCTCCGACCAATGCCCTGGTCTTCGGCATTTGCCTCGGAATCGCCGGTTTCGCCTGGCTCTGGGCCACAACCAACCTCCTCGCCGCATCCATCTCGACCGCCGCCCTTCTCTTCTATGTCCTCGTCTACACGGTGGCGTTGAAGAGGTCGACGACCCAGAACATCGTCATCGGGGGAGCTGCCGGGGCGGCTCCGGTCTTGGTGGGCTGGGCCGCGATCACCGGTGGGATCGCCCTGCCCGCCTGGGTTCTGTTCTTCATCGTCTTCTACTGGACCCCACCTCATTTCTGGGCTCTCGCCATCCGCTATCGGGAGGACTACGCCCGAGCCGGGGTGCCGATGCTCCCGGTGGTGGTCGGAGTCGAGGCCACAACAAGGAAGATGCTCCTCTACACGGCGCTCATGGTTGGGATCACCCTGCTCCTGGTCCCGGTGGCGGGGATGGGTTGGATCTACCTGCTGGCCGCAATCGGACTTGGCGCCTGGTTTCTCTGGGACTCCTGGAGGGTCTATCTGCACCCGGATGAGGCGATGCGCCTCTTCACCACCTCGACGGTCTATCTCGCGGCACTCTTCGCCTCGGTGATGCTGGACGTACTAATCCGATGAGACGGCTCCTTCCAGTTCTGGCCGGTGCATTTCTCCTGCTCGGCGCCTGCTCTTCCGAGGCGGGGACTCCGTTTGGCATCGTTGCCTCGTCGCCGTTGAGCATCGGAGTCGGCGAGCAGCGGGTCATGTTCGGGCTGATCGACCAGGAGACCAATGAATACCTGGCATCCCCCGACCACCCAGCCACGATCACCCTTCGTGACGAGAACGGTGCCCCCATCGAGACCTATCCCACCGAGTTCATGTGGACTGTGGAGGATGTCCGCGGCCTGTATGTCGCCCAGATGGTGATCCCCGAGGCGGCCACCTATCAGGTGACGATCGACGCCGAGGGATTCACCACGGCAGGCCCGATGGGTTTGGTGGCGGTCGACGACCCGTCAGTGATCCAGGCGGGTGATTCGGCTCCGTTGTCCGAGACCCGGGTTTCCGCCGACTACCCGGACCTTGGCCTCATCACCTCGGATCCTGACCCTGACCCCGCCATGTACCAGCTGTCGGTCGCCGAGGCGGTGACGGGCGGGAACCCGGTCGTGATCGTCTTCGCCACACCGGGGTTCTGCGCCAGTGCCACTTGTGGGCCCCTGCTGGATCAGGTCAAGAGTCTTCAAGCCGACTACCCGGGGGTCGAGTTCATCCACGTCGAGATCTACGAGGACCTCCAGGTGACCGACCAGAGCAAGCTGACCCCGGTGGCGGCGGTCGGCGAATGGGGTCTGCCTTCGGAACCTTGGGTGTTCGTCGTCGACAGCTCCGGCGCTGTCACCGCCGCTTTCGAAGGTGCGGCACGTGACGAGGAGCTCAGCTCGGCGATCGAGGCTGTCGCCCCCTGAAACGGGCTGATCCGCCTAAGTTGGTCGGCGGTTGGCAAGGTCCGTATGATGCCGAACCGATGGCCCCGTCCCGTCAACGTCTGGCACGCCTCGGCGCAGTGGTCGGGTCGGCCCTTGTTCTCAGCGCCTGCTCGTTGATCGGTATCGAGGATGCCCCGATGACGGCGCTGGACCCCAAGGGGCCTTTCTCCCGTCGCGAGGATGATCTGTTCTGGCCGGTGTTCTGGATCGCAACCGCGGTCTTCATCCTCGTCCAGGGGGCGATCCTGGTTGCGGTCTTCCTGTATCGGGATCGGGAGGGCGCCAAGGAGGCAAAACAGCTTCATGGAAGCCCCAAGCTCGAGGTGCTGTGGACAGTGATCCCCGCCTTGATCCTGGCCGGGATTGCAGTCCCAACCACCGTGGCCGTCTTCGATCTGACCGAGTGCGGTGAGGGCGCGATCGAGATCGAGGTGATCGGGCATCAATGGTGGTTCGAGTACCGCTATCCCGAAGCCGGGGTGGCGACGGCCAACGTGATGGTGATTCCGGCGGACCAAGAGGTTTGCGCCAACCTGACCTCCGAGGACGTGATCCACAACTTCTGGGTCCCTGCCCTCAACGGCAAGCGCTATCTGATCCCGGGTCAGACCACCCAGTTGCGGCTTCAGGCCGATGAGCCGGGGGAGTTCTGGGGTCAGTGCGCCGAGTTCTGTGGTCTGTCCCACTCCCTGATGCGGGCCCGGGTCCAAGCACTTCCGGCAGCCGATTACGAGGCATGGCTGGTCGACCAGGCGGAGCCGACACCTCTCCCGGCCGAGGGAACCCCCGAGTACGACGGGTACCAGGTATTCCTGTCCAGAGGCTGCACCCAATGTCACACGGTGCGCTTCGATGACGATACGGCCTCGAACATCGTTCCCGACGATGCCTTCTCCGGTCCCGAGCTCACCCATTTCGCGTCCCGAAACGTCTTCGCCGGGGCCACCCTCCCCGGTGAGGGCGAGACCCGGGAGGGGGCGCTCAAGGAATGGCTCTCGGATCCGCCGTCCTACAAGCCCGGTAGCTTCATGCCCAACCTCGCCCTGACCGAGCAGGAGATCGACGATCTGATCATCTGGCTGGAGAGCAACCAATGACCGCCACCGCCGAGCGCCCGCAGACCACGATCTTCCGACGCCCATCGGCGAAGACCGGCATCTGGTCCTGGGTGACGACTGTCGATCACAAGCGGATCGGGATCATGTACGGCTACGCCGCCTTCACCTTCTTCATCATCGGGGGGCTGGAGGCCCTGTTGCTCCGGATCCAGCTGGCGCAGGCGAACTCCGAGTTCCTTACCGCCGGTGCCTACAACGCCCTGTTCACCATGCATGGCACCACCATGATCTTCCTCTTCGTGATGCCGGCATCGTCGGCGTTCATGAACTACCTGCTCCCGCTGATGATCGGGGCTCGGGATGTGGCTTTCCCCAGGCTCAACGCCCTCTCGTGGTGGGTCTTCTTCTTCGGCGGGATCTTCCTCTACTCGACCTTCATCTTCGGGACTTCGCTGGCCCCGGTGGGGGCCGCCGGCGTGCCCGGCAACCTGGCCGCCGGCGGTGGTCCCGGTAGTCTCAACTTCCTCGCCAATTCGCCCGACGCAGGGTGGTTCGCATACCAGCCCAACGCCGGTCCCCTCTACTCGTCGGGCACCGCCATGGACTTTTGGGCGCTGGGGTTGCAGATCCTCGGTCTCGCCTCGTTGGTCTCCGCGGTCAATTTCCTGGTCACCATCTTCAACATGCGGGCCAAAGGGATGCGTCTGCTCCGGATGCCGGTGTTCGTCTGGATGTCGATGGTTGTCGCCTTCCTCTTGCTGTTCTCGATCCCGATCATCGCGGTGGCGCTGTTCATGGTGACCTTCGACCGTCAGTTCGGGTCGCTGTTCTTCGCCCCGGTGGGTGGCGGAGACCCAATCCTGTGGCAACACCTCTTCTGGCTGTTCGGCCATCCCGAGGTCTACATCCTGGTCTTGCCTGCGATGGGAATGGTCTCCGAGATCCTCCCCACCTTCTCTCGCAAGCCGCTCTTCGGTTACTCGGCAGTGGTTTTCGCCGGCGCCGCCATCGGCTTCATCGGCTTCGGGGTGTGGGCCCATCACATGTTCTCTTCGGGGATCACCCCGGTGGCGCAGGCGGCGTTCGGGCTGTCCACCATGACCATCGCCATCCCCACCGGGATCAAGATCTTCAACTGGCTGGGGACGATGTGGATGGGTCGGATACGTCTCACCACCTCGATGCTGTTCGCCATCGGGTTCGTCGCCATGTTCACCATCGGCGGTCTGTCCGGGGTGACCCACGCCGTGGTGCCCTCGGACTGGCAGCAAACAGACACCTACTACATCGTGGCCCACTTCCACTATGTGTTGTTCGGCGGCGCCATCTTCGGCCTCTTCGGTGGCCTCTATTACTGGTTCCCCAAGCTCACCGGGAAGGTGATGAACGAGAAACTGGGAAAGACCCATTTCTGGCTGCAACTGCTGGGGTTCAACCTCACCTTCGCCCCGATGCATTGGCTGGGTCTTCAGGGCATGGTGCGTCGGACCTGGAAGTACGCACCGGAAACCGGTCTCCAGCCATGGAACCTCGCGGTGACCGTCGGCGCTTTCATCATCGCCCTCTCAATCCTGGTCTTCATCGTCAACTGGGTCACCAGCAAGCGCCGCGGCCAGCCCTCAGGACTCGACCCATGGGACGCGAGGACCATCGAGTGGATGAGTCCCAACCCCACACCCGAATACAACTTCGCGGTTCCCCCGGTGGTTACCCGTCTCGACCATTTCTGGCATCTCAAGTACGACGAAGACCCGGATGGGCGTGCCGTTCGCAAGCCCGACGCCGATGAGGTCCTGGCCAGGATGGAGCACGATCAGCTCAACCCGGCCTCGCCGATCCACCTCCCCAATCCCTCATATTTTCCCTTCTTCATGGCGACCGCTTTCCCCCTGATCTTCTACGGGATCATCTACCACGAGGCACTATGGGGCAAGGCCCTGATCTTCGTCGGCGCCGTCATCGGCCTGACCTCGGTGATCGGGTGGGCGATCGAGCCGGTCGAGGAGCCACATCATGTCGGCACCGACGACGAGGAACACTCCGGCGAGCACGAGGATGCCCATGGCTGACGTTCTCCACGAGCCGCAATTGGATCATCCCGAGCACGAGTCGACCGGTGTCGACAACCGCAAACTCGGGATGTGGCTGTTCCTCAGCTCGGAGTTCTTGTTCTTCGGCGCCCTCATCTCGAACTACCTGTTGTATTCGAACCGGGCGGGGTTCGCCGGCACCTATCCGTCCGAGATCTACGACATCCCGTTCACCTCGGTCAGCTCGTTCGTCCTCTTGATGAGCTCGTTGACCATGGTCCTCGCCCACAATGCATTGACTCGCGCCGACATCAATGGGACCAGGACATGGCTGTTTGCCACGGCGGCCCTGGGGTCGGTGTTCCTCGGTGGTCAGGTCTTCGAGTTCACCGAGTTCATCGTCAACAACGACATGACGCTCACCACCAACCCGGCGGCCTCCGCCTTCTACGTTCTCACCGGCTTCCACGGCACCCACGTGGCGATCGGGGTCATCATGCTCCTCTCCCTGTGGGGCATCTCACGACGCCCGGGTGGGCTAAGTGAGAAACACGGGATGAATCTCGAACTGGTCGGCCTCTACTGGCACTTCGTCGACATCATCTGGATCGTGATCTTCACCGTCGTCTATCTGTTGTCGGTGCCCCCAACATGACCACCGAGCACCACCACCCGACACCGGCCCAGTACTGGAAGATTGCGGTCCTCTTGGGAGTGCTCACCGCCATCGAGGTTGGGATGTACTACATCAACCGGGCGTATGACCTCGGAGCGCTGAACGCTATTTCGCTCGTCATCCTGGCGACGCTGAAGTTCGTCATCGTGGTGGCGTTCTATATGCATCTTCGTTACGAGAAATCGACCCTCAGTCGCTTCTTCACCGGCGGTTTCGTGCTGGCCGCCTCTCTCTACACGGTGGTCCTGGCTGCCCTTGGAGTCCTGGTCATCAGGGGATCCTGATGCCGTTGCCTCCCTGGCACCCACATTTCGACCTATGGCTCTTGGTCTTCGTCCTCGGGTTCGGGTACTGGTACGCCGACAAGCGCCTCCGACCGTTGCTGGCTCCCGACGCGCCCCGAGCGACCGCGGGCCAGCGCTGGCAGTGGTACGGGGCTCTTGCCGCGTTGTTTGTTGTCTCGGGATGGCCGATCCACGACGTCGGGGAGACCGCGTTGTTCACGCTCCACATGATCGAGCACATGGTCATCGCCCTGGTGGTGCCACCCTTGCTTCTCCGGGGTTGCCCGCGCTGGCTTGGCGACATCACTCTCGGGCAGCGAAAGGTGGCGCGACTGCTCCGGCCCCTGGCGCGGGCGGTGCCGGCGTTCGTCATCTTCAACACCACGTTCATCTTGATCCACTGGCCCGACCTGGTCGGGTGGATGCTGACCAGTCGCTCGATCCATTTCGTGGTCCACGCCTGGCTGTTCGGGGCGGCGATACTGATGTGGTTCCCCATCTTCTCGCCCACGGCGGCGATTCCGCGTCTCAACCCGCCCGCACAGATGCTCTATCTGTTTCTCCAATCCCTGCTTCCGACCGTCCCAGCTTCGTTTCTCACCTTCTCCTCGGTCCCGATCTACCCGGTCTACGGTGACGCCGCGCTCGCCTACGGTCTCACCGCAGTGGCAGATCAGACGATCGCCGGCGTCATCATGAAACTCGGTGGAGGTCTTTTGCTGTGGGTCACCATTGCTTTGATCTGGTTCCGCTGGACCAAACAGGAGCGGGATTGGGAGAGGCTGGAATCGTCGCTGAGGGCGGGTTGACCCCGGTCTGGGTCGCCGACCGCCACCGTCTGCATTCCGTTTCCCGATTGACCGGAATCGTCACGCTGGTCGCGGTGATGGCCTGCACTTCAACCTCGGGTACCGCTCGCGGGGTGGTCGTCTCGGTTGAGGGAAGCCTGGAGGAGGTGACGGCCTTCACGGTCCTGGTGGAGGGGGAGGAGTGGCGTCTCCTCCCCGTCGACGACGGTGATTACGCATTCGCCCTCCCTCACCTGCGCGAGCACCGATTCACCGGTCAGCCGATATTGGTCGGCTGGGAGTTGGTGGATAACGTTCGCTACGCATTGAGCCTGACCGACGGATAGCGGGCTCGGAACAACGGAGCACATATCTTGAGGCAGCAGGCAACTACGTCGACTGGTCGGTTCTTCCTACCCGGGCCCACCGAGGTGGATCCCGAGGTGCTGGCTGCCCAAACGCACCCGATGATCGGTCACCGGGGATCGGCGATCCAGGAACTGATCGCCGAGATCGAAGTCGGGCTGAAACAGGTCTTTCTCACCGAGCGGCCGGTGATCATCTCGACCTCCTCGGCCACGGGGTTGATGGAAGCCGGCATCCGAAATGGGGTCGGAGACGGCAAGGTGCTTTCCCTCGTCAACGGGGCCTTCTCGAAGAGGTTTGCCGACATCGCCACCGCTTGTGGCCGCACAGTCGATGTCTGGGAGGTGCCGTGGGGCGGATATCACAACCCGGCAGAGCTCGCCGATCGGCTGGCTTCAGGTGCCTATGACGCGGTCACCGTCACTCATTCCGAGACCTCGACCGGGGTCATACAGGACCTGGAGGGCCTGGCCGAGGTGGTAGCCGGAGACGAACGTGCCTTTCTACTGGTGGATTCGGTCACCGGTGTCTGCGGAACCGAGGTCCGCCCAGACGACTGGCTTCTCGATTGGGTGCTCACCGGATCGCAGAAGGCAATGGCCCTTCCGCCTGGGCTCGCCTTTGGGGTTGCCTCGGAGGCGCTCATCGAGCGCTCAGCGTCGCTGTCGGGCAAAGGTGTCTATTTCGATCTGGTGGCGTTGACCCGCAGCCTGGAGGTCTTGCAGACGCCGGCCACGCCTGCGATCTCGTTGATGTACGCGTTGCGGTTCCAGCTGACGAGGATCCTGGCCGAGGGCATAGAGCCCCGTTGGAAGCGCCACACCGCGATGAGGGAGCGCACCCTCGAATGGGTTGGTGAGATGGCCGCGGTGGGCTTGGCGCCCTTCGCCCCCGAGGGTCATCGTTCCCCGACGGTGACATGCATCAGCCTTCCGGAGCGCATCGCCGGTCCCGCAGTCGTGGCTGGCATGAAAGAGAGGAACTGGGTGATCGGCTCGGGCTACGGAAAGCTGAAGGAGAGCACCATCCGGATCGGGCACATGGGCGACCGCACCGTCGATGAGTTGAATCTCCTTCTCGACGACCTGGAGGCCGTGATCCAATGAACGCAGACTTCAGAGTCGTCGTGACCGATCACGTCTCCGAGTCCGGTCTCGCCCCCCTCCTCGAAGATGGGCGGTTTCAGGTGACCCGGGTCGATGACTCCGCGACCGACGCATTCCAGGCGGCGCTGGCCGAGGCCGACGGTCTGGTCGTCAGAAGCGCCACCAGGGTGACCAGGGAATTGCTGGCCAAGGGCCCACGCCTCAAGGTGGTGGGACGGGCCGGGGTCGGGGTGGACAACATCGACCTTCCGGCGGCGACCGAGCGGGGTATCGCCGTCCTCAATTCCCCTGCGGGCAACACCGTGGCCGCGGCCGAGCTCACGATGGCATTGATCCTCTCGGTTGTCCGACGGGTGGCGGAGGCGGATCGTTCGATGCGGGCCGGGAAATGGGAGCGCTCGCGGCTCAGGGGTCTCCAACTCAAGGACAGGACGCTGGGCCTGGTGGGCGCCGGTCGGATCGGGAGCGAGGTGGCCGGCAGATGCCGAGCTTTCGGGATGAAGATCCTCGCCTACGACCCGTATCTGACGGCCGAGCGCGCCAACGACATTGGCCTGGCCCTCACTGGGCTCGATGAGGTCCTCACCCATGGGGACATCATCTCCCTCCACGTCCCCCTCACCGATGAGACCTTCCATCTGATCGACGAAGGGGCCCTGTCACGTATGAAGCCCGGTGCGTTCGTTGTCAACGTGTCGCGGGGAGGTGTGATCGATGAGGAGGCTCTGGGCCGAGCGTTGATCGGAGGTCGTCTGGCCGGCGCGGCCCTCGATGTCTTCGAGTTCGAGCCACTCCCCCCGGACAGCCCACTCCTCAACCTGCCCAACGTGGTGCTCACACCTCATCTCGGGGCGTCGACTGTGGAAGCCCAGGAATTGGTGGCTCGCGAGATCGCGGAGTCGGTGCGCGATGCCCTCGCCCTTGGCGATCTCTCCGGGTCCGTGAACTCGACCTAGCCCAACATGTCGGCGGCGAGGGAACTGCTAGCCCAACATCAGGACGACGACGGCCTCCTCGCCGGCCTGATCCTCCTGTTCCTCGCCCGAGCTGCGGGCGAGCAGCACTGCGAAGACGATGAGAAGAACGGTCGCGATCCCGACCAGGGCGATCATGGCCTCGCCGAGACTGATCTTGACGTTGGGCCGGGTTCCAGCGAGGGAGGCGAACCCGAGGATTCCCAACGCGGTGACAATCGCCACCACCGCCGCTCCGCCTGAGGTCAGGTGACTCGACTCGATCAGAGCCCAGGCAAAGGGGAGCACCAGTAACACCAAGATGAGCAAGCCCAGGGCTGGAATGGTCAGGGCTCCGCCCAGGCGGCCCTTTACCTCGGCGATCTCATCGGCATCGCCGGCCACGGCCACGGGAACCGCCACGACCTGGGTGGCGGCAGCCGTGATCCCGCCGAGCACCGCCCCACCGAGCAGCGTTACCGCAAGCGTCGGGAGCACCGGGAGATGGATCATCCCTTCGACTCCCTCAACTGGGGTGCCGAAACCACTGGTCAACAGGGCCGCGGCTCCGATACCGAGGAGCAGGCCGATCAGAGCGCCCAACCAGCCGGTTGAAGCCGGGGAGTTCCTGAGTTGCATTCCGGGATTGGCCCATGCTGCAGAGGCGCGGGAAAGCCCCGCAGCGATGGCGCCGAACACAATGCTGACCAAGGCCACGCCGATGATGACCGAGGTCGAGTTGGCCTGGATCACCGGGGTGTAGGGGCCCTCGCCGGTGACGGTGGCGTTCTCCGCCCACCAGGTGGTGGCCATTAGAAAGCCGGTGAGACCCAGGACCAAGCCAGTCCACGCCCCGACCCTGGTGGCGCTTCGAATCCTCTTGCTGAGCGGGACCGGCTCGAGAAGCTCCACCGGCTCCGGCTCGGGCTCGACGGCCACGACAACTTGGCTTGGAGCCACGATCACGGAGGCCGCGGCCACGGGCTCGGGTGTCGGTGCGGGTTCAGTTGCGACCGGTTCGGGGCCCGGTTCCGAGGCGGCCGCCGCCGGAGTCGACACGGCAACGGGAGCGCCACCGGCCCAAGCGGCCAGGACATCGTCGATCGTCGTGCCGTTGGCGGCCGCCCGAGCCGCCGCCGATCGTCTGATCAGGCTCTCGGGGGCGTTCAAGGCGGCAGCCACGGCCGGCAGCAGGTCGCTCACGGTGCGGGACTCTACTTGTCTCTCCCCCCAGCGAACGGAGTGAGCGTTGGGGGGAGTACCGGCGGAGACGGGGAGGGGGGCATGTCTGACGCGCCAGGGTCGCCCCCTCCGCCCCTTCGGGGCACCTCCCCCAACGTCGCTCCGCTCCTGGGGGAGGAAATGACGCCGGTCAGCCGGTGCTACCGCCCCACGGCAAGCTTCCGGATTGGTCTAGGTACTCTCTCCGACGATGCTCGCCGTGATCAGCTACCCACCGATCCCGATCTGGGACCTGGGCCCTCTCAATTTCTCACTGCACGGGGTCTTCGCCGCGCTCGGGTTCGTGGCCGGCGCCTGGCTCGCCACACGGGAGTTGGGGAGACGCGGCTTCGACACGGTGAAGTACCAGTCATGTCTGACCTGGGGTCTGATCGGGGCCCTGCTCGGCGCCCGCTATTTCACCGCTCCTGCTCAGATCTTGGATGGAGTTCCCTTGCTCGACGCTCTGAACCCCGTCGCCGGGAACTTCTCGATCATGGGTGGGTTCCTGGGAGGCATTCTCGCCGGCGGGTGGCGGATGCGTCAGCTGGGCATGCCGGTCCTGGCCACGCTCGACGCCTCATCTTTTGGTCTGGCCTTGGGCACCGTCGTGGGAAGGCTCGGAGATCTCGCCATCGTCGAGCACCTGGGCCGGGCCACCACAGTCTGGTGGGGTTACGGGATCCGGCCCGGTTACGACGTGGCTCCCCAGCACGATCCCCTGGAGTGCACGGAGGCGACGGTTGGCGCAGACGGGTTTTGCGGCATCTACCACCACGTGGCCCTCTACGACCTGATCGGAGCGGCCATCCTCATCGGGGTCCTCTATCTGGTCTATCGCCGTTTTCGACTCCACTACGGGCAGCTCTTCTTCCTTTGGGTTGCCTGGTATGGCTTCCAGCGGTTCTTGCTCGACGGTCTGCGTTTCGGGATGGGCGATGCCGTGATCGGGGGGTTCACCTGGAACCAGCTCAGCGGGCTCGCCGCGGGCATTGGGGGCGCGGTGATCATCTGGTGGCTGGACCGGACCCAGGAGTTCGTCACGGCCGAAGCCGACCATCAGTTGATCGGCGCCGAGGCCTGACCCGACCCCTCAGCGGCGGTTCTTCTCGTCTCGCCAGGCCAGCCAATCGGCTACCGGCTCCAGGTCAAAGCCGGATCGTCCGTCCAGACCGAGGGTGATCAGGGTGGCGCCGGCCTCCAAGAAGGCGTCACCGGACTCAGGCCGGCGCACATTGGCGCCACAGGATCGTTCGATCGAGGACGGGTCCCGGCCCACCTGGTGGCACCAATCGTCGAGGACCCGGTTCTTGTGACGGATGATCTCGGCCTGCCCGAAGCCATGCCACAGATCGGCGTGCTCGGCGGTGTAGCGGAGCGTCTTTCTCTCACCACCACCTCCGATCAAAATCGGGATCTTGCGGGTGGGTGGCGGATTCAGCCTGGCCCATCGTTTCTCGATACGGGGGAGGGCTGTCTTGAGGTCGGCGAGCCTGGTCCCGGCGGTCCCGAATTCGTACCCGTACTCGTGGTAGTCCTTCTCGAACCAACCCGCTCCGATTCCCAGGATGAGACGGCCATCCGAAATGTGGTCGACTGTGCGCGCCATATCGGCCAACAGGTCGTGGTTGCGATAGCTGTTGCAGGTGACGAGGGCACCGATCTCCACTCGCTCTGTTGCCTCGGCCCAGGCGGCGAGCATCGTCCAGCATTCGAAGTGCTTGCCATCAGAGCCGCCGCTCAAAGGGAAGAAATGGTCCCAGTTGAAGACGATGTCCGCCCCCAGCTCCTCGGCTTTGGCTACTGCTGCCCTGATCTGGGGGTAATCGGCGTGTTGTGGCTGCAATTGAACGGCGATGCGGATCGGACGGGCCAAAGTTCTCTTCCTCCGGATGGGGCCTCGCAACGGTACCGCAGCCCCTCAGATGCAGAAGAGGGTGTCCTCGATCAAACCGTCCACCACCGCCCGCAACGCCTCGTCGTTGCTTGCTCCCGAGGCGAGCGCAGCCTCGTAGATAGCCAGCTGGCGGTGGGCACTGGTTCCCTGCTGGACGATGGTGCGGGCGTGCCGGACCTCGTCGCGGACCCCGAGCTCCACCGAGTCCTGGGCCAATAGCTCGATGATCTCCTCGACCAGATCAGGGAACCGGACCAACTCACCCTTGCCGAAATCGACAAGCGATCCCTCGGTCCCATAGCGCTGGGCCCGCCACATGTTCTCTGCGATCAGGAATGGCGGATAGGTGCGCCATCTCTGGTTCTGCCTTCTCAGCCGAAACAACATCGACAAGAGGCACACGTAGATGGCGGCCACCGTGATCGCATCGTCGAGGCGGGTGCAGACATCGCTCACTCTCATCTCGAGGGTGGGATAGCGGCCGGAGGGTCGAATGTCCCACCACAGGCTGCTCGGGCTGTCGATGAGACCGGCATCGATCATCAGGTCGACTGTTCGCTCGTACTCGCCCCATGAGACGAAATCCTGGGGAAGCCCGGTCCGCGGGAGGTTCCTGAAGATGATCAGCCGATAGGCGAGGAGCCCGGTTGGGCTTCCGGCCCAGAAGGGCGAGGAGGTGGTCAATGCCAGGAGGTGAGGGAGCATGTACTTGACCTGGTTCATCAGGTCGATCCGGAGATGGGGATCCTCGATCCCGACATGGATATGCATCCCACAGATGACGAGTTGTCGGGCCACCTGCTGGTAGTCGGCCGCCAGGTTGGTGTAACGGGGCTGCTCCGTAGTCTCCTGTTCCGCCCAATTGGCGAAAGGATGGGTGGAGGCGGCAATGATCGCCGCTCCGTACTCGCTCACTACAGTCGATAGGTCCCGCCTCAGATTGGCCAAGTCCTCGCGGGCGTCTTGGACCCGGGTGCAGACCTTGGTCCCCACCTCGATCTGGGCTTTGAGGAACTCAGGAGTCACCTGCTGGCCGAGCACTTCACGCAACGAGTCCCACATCCCGGGCGGGGGGCTCTTGATGAGATCACGTGACTCCCGGTCGACGACGAGGTACTCCTCTTCGATGCCGATGGTGAAGGCCGGACGCTCGATCATGACCTCGAATCTATAGGCCGTGACTCAACAGCAGCCGTCGCTCCTCGGCGCAGGTCTCCCGAACGTGACAACCATCGAGGTGGTCGTTGACCAACCCCATCGACTGCATGAAGGCATAGATGGTGGTCGGGCCGACGAAGGACCATCCACGGCGCTTGAGGTCTTTCGAGATGGCGCTCGAGGCGTCGGTACTCGCTGCTATGCCGGCCGGCGGCTGGTCGATCGGATCGGCCCATTCCCAGAAGTAGGTGGCGAGGGTTCCTTTGGCCTCGATGAGCTCCAGGGCGCGCTGAGCATTGTTGATCGTGGAACGGATCTTTCCCTGGTGACGCACGATGCCGCTGTCGTTGAGGAGCCGGAATACGTCGTCCTCGCCGAACGCGGCCACATCGCGGATCTCGAAATCGGCGAATCCGGCTCGGAAGTTGGGGCGTTTGCGGAGGATGGTGAGCCAGGAGAGGCCGGCTTGGAAGCCTTCGAGGCACATCTTCTCGAACAACCTCCGGTCCTCGGTGACGGGAAGTCCCCACTCGGTGTCGTGGTAGGTCCGATAGAGCTCGGGCTCCGCCGCCCACCAACAACGGGTCAATCCGTCGTCGCCGGTGGTGAGATCCATCTCTTTCACCCTATTTGATCGTTTGTTTCGTTCTGCTTTAGCTCTGTTTACCGAGGTGTCCTCTAAGTTGTAGCCCGTGGCATCGACACGAGCCCGGGATGGTCTGGCCGGGGCAGCGGCTGCCTCCGTTGCCCTCGGTGTCTCGGAGTTGGCGGCCGGCATCTTCTCCGGTCTCCCCTCACTGATCCAAGGCGTTGGCAACTGGGTGATCGACGTGGTGCCCAAACCGATCAAGGACTGGGCGATCTCGGTTTTTGGTACCTCTGACAAGCTCGCCCTTCTCATCGGCATGACCCTGGTGGTGATCCTCGTGGGTGCAGTGGTGGGAACGGTTGCCAGGAGGCGGTTCGGGGTCGCAATGGTGGCGTTCATCGGGTTCGGCGTCCTTGGAGCTCTGGCTGGAAGCCGCGACCCGGCCGTGAGCCTGGGGATGGGGATGGTCTCGGGAGGTCTGGCCGCGATCGCCGGACTGGTTTCTCTGCAGTGGCTGCTCGGGTTGTCTCCCTCGGCGGCCACGGGCGCCGGTGCCGACCCGGCACGCGACGGGTCACGTCGTTCCTTCATCATCGGGGTGACCGCCGTGCTCGGGCTGGCCGCGCTGTCCGCGGGAGCGGGCCGGGTCCTCCTGGAGAGAGCCAAACGAGCCGTCGCCGGCCGGGCGGAGGTTGTGCTCCCGGGGCCCGCCCAGGCGGTCGGCCCGGTGCCTCCTGCGGCGGAGCTCGGGGTGTCGGGTCTGAGCCCGGTGATCACGCCCAACGATGTGTTCTATCGGATCGACGCAGCGTTCTCGGTGCCCAGGGTGGACCTGCCGGAGTGGACTCTCACCGTCAAGGGCATGGTCGATCGCCCCTACTCCATCACCTACGCTGACATCCTCGACATGCGGATGGTGGAGCGTTATGTCACCTTGTCCTGTGTCTCCAACCGGGTGGGAGGGGACCTGGTCGGGAATGCCAAGTGGCTCGGCGTCCCCCTCACCGAGATCCTGGATCGAGCCGGGGTTCAAGCCGAGGCGGAGCAGATCGTCGGACGATCGGTCGATGACTTCACGGTCGGCTTTCCGGTCGAGGCCGCGTACGACGGCCGCGACGCGCTCCTGGCGGTGGGGATGAACGAAGAACCGCTCCCGTTTGAGCACGGCTTTCCCGCTCGGCTGGTGGTGGCCGGTCTCTATGGATACGTGTCGGCGACGAAATGGATCTCGGAGCTCGAGCT
The DNA here is from genome assembly GCA_040905925.1 of Acidimicrobiia bacterium. Classification (GTDB taxonomy): domain Bacteria; phylum Actinomycetota; class Acidimicrobiia; order Spongiisociales; family ZC4RG35; genus JALYNX01. Next base: position 22,143 of record JBBDQO010000097.1, read on the forward strand.
CACCCGGTGGGACGACTTCGACGCCTACTGGGTGCCGAGGGGCTGGTCGAAGGAGGCGCCGGTGAAGACTCAAAGCCGAATCGACACCCCACCGCCCGGAGCACAAGTCCCGGCCGGGCCGCGCCAGGTCGCCGGTGTCGCCTGGGCGCCGAACCGGGGGATCTCCAAGGTCGAGGTGCAACTGGGTGAGGAAGCCGAGTGGCTGGAGGCCGATCTCTCGGAGTCGTTGTCTGACAACAGTTGGCGGCAGTGGTCCATCGACTGGGAAGCTCCGGTTGGCTCCCATGTGCTCCGGGTGCGGGCCACCGATGGGGAGGGGAGTATGCAAACCGATGAGATCGTGCCCCCCGCACCCAACGGCGCCACCGGATGGCACACCATCGAGACCGTGGTGGGGTGACCCCTCTTCGTAATTGGGACGTGTAGGGGTCATATCCGGACCTGTAGCTCCCAATTACGAGGGGAGGTTCAGGTGAGGTCGACCGCCGAGACCGCCCACGACAGCCCGCTGTCCGGATCCTGGATGGCGAGACGGAGGGCCCACCCGGTGCCCGGGCTCCCGTCGTCGAACCAGAACCAGCCAAACCGCGACGCGGCGGACCCGAGATCATCAGGCGCGCAAGGCCAAGGGAGATCGGCCATGACCGACGTAGTCCACCACGCCTGATGGCGCCCGGCGGCAGCTCCCCGTCTTCTGCCGTGGGCGCCACCCGAGGCTGCGGCCCACCCCATCCAGGCCAGCCCGGCGGCGGCGCCGATGTCGGCATCACGACAGAGAGTCGCCCCCAGGGCGCGGATGGCAGCCAGATGGTCACCGGCCACGACGGTGGTCTGACAACGCCCGTTCGACTCGTCCGTCCACGGCTTAACCAGATCGGCGAGCGCGGCCTCGGATTGCGGATCGTCGATCACCTCGAAGTCTGCGGGCATCGGGGCTTCGGAGAGGTGCGGTGGGGGAGGTGAAGGCGCCTCGACCTTGTCCCGCTTGTAGGTGGCCACCGGATAGCGGGGCTCCCAGCCTTGCAACGAGCCGGGCAGGTCGAGAGTCGGCTCTCTCACGTGCTCGCCCCGGACGACGCGCTCGGCGGCGAGCGTCCGACGCTCCGGGCCTATTTCGAGGTAGGGCTCCATCTCCAACCACGTCTTGGTGCTCGCAGCGACTTCTGCAAGAGGCCCGAGGGCAAAGCGGGATTGGCCCTCGGAGACGGCCGGCCCGGCGTAGACGGGTGGCGCCTCCAGGGTCAGGCGATAGCGGATGTGCTCTTCGACGCCCCAAACTTGTTTTGCCCTTTCCACTGCCTCCCGACACCTCGAGCGCAACTCCACCAAGTCGTCCCAGGCCTGAGTCGAACAGAGACCGTCCACCACTCGCAGCAGCTCGTCGGTGTCCGACGATTCGATGGCCTCCGCAGCCCTTCGGCTGATCAAGGCAGATCGCCCGTGGCCACCGGTAGGTCACGACGGGACCAGTCCGAGAACGACCCTATGTAGACGTCAGGCATCGGATGGCCGGCCGCGACGAGTGCCAGCGCAACATGACAAGCGGTCACCCCGCTGCCACAGGAGACGATGGTGTCGGCCGGCGTTTCCCGGTACCGATCGACCAGGTCCATGCGGTCGAGAAATCGGCCCTCCGGGCCGAGATTCCCGCTGGAAGGCAGGTTGACAGCACCAGGGATGTGGCCGGCCTTGGGGTCGACCGGCTCCACGTCGCCCCGGTAGCGCTCGGGCGCCCTGGCATCGATGAGATGGCGCCCGGCCAACCCGTCCGCGGCCACCACCCCGGAGAACTCTCTCACCGTCGGGTATTCGATCGATCGTGTCGGCGAGACGTCGTCGGTCACCGGGAGACCGGCATCGATCCAGGCGCCCAGGCCGCCGTCGAGAAGCCGTGACCGGTCGTGCCCGATCGAGCGCAGCATCCACCACATCCGGGCGGCGACGACGCCACCCATGTCGTCGTAGACGACGATCTCGTCGTCAGGGCCGGCTCCGATGCTTCCGAGAGTGCGGGTGAATTCGGCGGCCGGGGGCAGAGGATGGCGCCCTTCCCCCCCCGCAGCCGTCAGGTCGGTG